>NZ_LYVQ01000128.1 GCF_001984095.1 Pelomonas sp. KK5 | reverse complement strand
GGTTATGCCGCTGATCCCCTACGCCCTCACCCGCCCCTTCCTGTTCGGCCTGGACCCCGAGCACGCCCACGAGCTGACGCTGAACTCGATCGCCCGGCTGCAGAACACGCCGGCGCAGTGCCTGTGGTCGCAGCAGCGCGTCAGCGACCCGGTCACCGTCGCCGAACTGAAGTTTCCCAACCGCATCGGCCTGGCCGCCGGCCTGGACAAGAACGGCCGCTGCATCGACGGCCTGGGCGCCATGGGCTTCGGCTTCATCGAGGTGGGCACGGTGACGCCCAAGGGCCAGCCCGGCAACGACAAGCCGCGCATGTTCCGCCTGCCCGAGGCGAATGCGCTGATCAACCGCCTGGGCTTCAACAACGAGGGCCTGCCGGCCTTCCTGGCCAACGTCAAGCGCGCCACCAGCTTCCGCAAGGCCGGCGGCCTGGTGGGCCTGAACATCGGCAAGAACGCCGCCACGCCGATCGAGAACGCGGTGGACGACTACCTGATCGGCCTGGAGGGCGTGTTCCCCCACGCCGACTACGTCACCGTCAACATCTCCAGCCCCAACACCAAGAACCTGCGCGCGCTGCAGAGCGACGAGGCGCTGGACGCCCTGCTCTCGCGCCTGCAGCAGCGCAAGCTGGCGCTGGCCGTCGAGCACAGGCGCCGCGTGCCGATGTTCGTCAAGATCGCACCGGACCTGGACGAGGCGCAAGTCGCCGTCATCGCCCGCACGCTCAAGGCCAATGGCATCGACGGGGTGATCGCCACCAACACCACGATCTCGCGCGAGGCCGTGAAGGGCCTGGCCCATGCGGAGGAAGCCGGCGGCCTGTCAGGCAAGCCGGTATTCGAGGCCAGCAACCGGGTCATCAGCCTGCTGCGCTCGGAGCTGGGCGCGGCCTATCCGATCATCGGCGTCGGCGGCGTGTTCAGCGGGGAGGACGCCCGCGCCAAGCTGGCGGCCGGCGCCGACCTGGTGCAGGTCTACACCGGGCTGATCTACCAGGGCCCGGCGCTGGTGCGCGAGTGCGCGGCCGCGATGGCGCGCAAGCACAATTCCTGACGTTGAAACCGGACGTTAGGTCCGTCAACTGCGGTGCGCCGGCCGGCGTTCGCTAGGGCAGGCACCGGCTTTGCCGGGTCCCTCCACCCTCTCGAACCCAAGGAGCACGCCCATGAAGACGATCACCCACAAGCTGCAAGCCTGCGCCGCCGGCGCCCTGCTGGCCGCCGCCCTGCTGCCGCTGGCCGCCCATGCCGACACCCCGGGACACCATCCCGGCTACCTGCACGCGCTGACCGATCTGCAGGATGCCCGCTGGAACCTGAAGCATCGCCCCGGCGACCCGGCGGTGGGCGCCAGCGAGAACGAGGCCGTCATCGCGATCGACGCCACGATCGACGAAGTGCGCAAGGCCGCCGCCACCGACGCCAAGGACCTTGGCATGCATCCGGCCGAAGACGCGCACCTGGACCGCCCGGGCCGACTGCACCAGGCCGAGCAGTTGCTGCAGAAGGCCAAGCAGGATCTGTCGGAGGAGGAAGACAATCGCAATGCACGCGGCGCGCAGCTGCGCGCGCTGCGACATCTGGAACGCGCGCTCCATGCCACGGAACGAGCGATCCGCGAAGTCGAAAGTCATCGCTGAGTTTTTCTGAACAGGAGTCCCGCCGCCGATGGGTATCGAAATCGAACGCAAGTTTCTCGTCGTCGGCGAGGCCTGGAAACAGCAGCAAGACCTGACCCCGACCCGCCTCAGCCAGGGCTACCTCAACCGCGACAAGCAGCGCACCGTGCGCGTGCGCATCGCCGGCGGCGAGGCCTGGCTGACGATCAAGGGTGAATCGAAGGGCGCCAGCCGGGCCGAATTCGAGTACCCGATCCCGCTGGACGATGCACAGCAGCTGCTCGCGCTCAGCGACGGGCCCTGCATCGACAAGAACCGCTGGCGCATCGAGTTCGGCGGCCTGGTGTGGGAAGTGGACGAGTTCTTCGGCGAGAACGAGGGCCTCGTCGTCGCCGAGGTGGAGCTGGCCTCCGAGGACCAGGCCTTCGACAGGCCGGCCTGGGCCGGCGCCGAAGTGACCGACGATCCGCGCTACTTCAACTCCAGCCTCGCGAGCCGCCCGTTCAAGAGCTGGTGAGGCGCCGACTTGGCTAGCATGGACCGCATGCCCCGCACCTTCGCCTCCGCCGCCCAGCAGCTGCGCGACCTGCTGGCCTCGATCGGGCCGCTGTTCTTCCTCGTCGCTGCGCTGCTGATCGGTGCCTACTGGTGGATCGACCCGCAGCCGCCCAGGACCGTGCGCCTGGCCACCGGGCCCGAAGGCTCCAGCTACGAGCTGTTCGGCCGGCGCTATGCCGAACTGCTGAAGGCCAAGGGCATCGAGGTGAAGCTGGTCGCCACCGCCGGCTCGGCCGAGAACCTGCAGCTGCTGCGCGAGGACAAGGCCGACCTGGCCTTCGTGCGCGGCGGCACCGACGAATACACCGACGAGGACGCGCTGCTCTCGCTGGGCTCGCTGTTCTACGAGCCGCTGTGGGTCTTCTACCGCAAGCCGCCCAAGGGCAAGCCGATCTCCGCCCTGCCCCAGCTGGGCCCGCTGCGCCTGAACGTGGACACGGCCGGCAGCGGCGTGCCGGTGCTGATGGAGCGGCTGTTCAAGGCCAACCGGCTGGAGCCTTCGCAACTGCACCTGGAGCACCTGGCGCCCGAGGCTGCGACCGAGGCCCTGCTGGCGGGCCGGCTCGACGCCATCGTGCTGGCCCAGGCCGCGCAGTCGCGCTTCGTGCACCGGCTGCTGCGCGCGCCGGACATCGCGCTGGCGGACCTGACGCAGGCGGACGCCTACACCCGCCGCTTCGGCTTCTTCTCCGGCGTCACCTTGCCGCGCGGCGTGGCCGACCTGGCCGCCGACCTGCCGCCGCAGGACGTCTCGATGGTGGCGCTGACCACCTCGCTGCTGTCGCGGGAAGACGTGCACCCGGCGCTGCGCGAGCTGTTCGCCGATGCGGCGGTGAAGCTGCACGGCGAGGTCGGCTGGTTCAACCGCGCCCGCGACTTCCCCAACACCCGCACCAGCGAGCTGCCGGTGAGCCCGGAGGGCGACCAGGCGATCAACGGCCAGCCGCCCTTCTACAAGCGCTGGCTGCCCTTCTGGCTGGCCAACCTGCTGCAGCGCATGGGCCTGCTGATCGGCGGCCTGCTACTGGTGCTGCTGCCGCTGTCGCGGGTGATCCCGCCGCTGTACCAGTGGCGCGTGCGCCGCCGCGTGTTCCGCTGGTATGCGCTGCTGCGCGAGGTCGAGGAGCGGGTGGAGAGTGGCGAGGAATCGGCCGAAAGCGCCCACAAGCGGCTCGACCAGCTGGACGAGCGGGTCAACCGCGTGGCGGTGCCGCTGAGCTATGCGGACGAGCTGTATGCGCTGCGGAACAATATCCACGCGGCGCGCAAGAGCATCCTGGCGCGCGAGACGACGGCCAGGACCTGATGAGCCGCGCGATCGATCAGGGCGCCAGCACGCGCATCACCTTCTGCATGCCCTCGACCGCCTTGCCCTTGCGGGCGCGCTTACCGGCGTAGGCAGCGAGGCCGACGCCCTTCAGCAGCTCCTCCTTGGCCTTGCCGCCGCGGCCGCTGCCCTGCACCAGCAGCTGCTGCGTGAAGGCGGCGACGCTGACCAGCGCGTCCTTGGCGTCCAGGTCGATCAGCGTGAGGCCTCGGCCGCCCTTGGGCTGGTGCTTCAGCTCGTCGATGGCGTAGGTCAGCAGCCGGCCTTCCAGCGCGAGGCAGGCGAGCTGCACGCCCGCCACTTCGCCGGCAGGCAGCAGCGCCGGCGGCAGCGGCTTCTCCTCGCCCTCCAGCGTCAGGAAGGTCCTGCCGGCCTTCTTGCTGGCGACCAGGTCGCCGGTCTGCGCGATCAGGCCGAAGCCGCCAGTGCCGGCCAGCACCATGCGCTGGGCCGGTGCCGCGGCCAGGTAGTGCGCGATCTGCGTGCCGCTCTCCAGCTCGATCAGCGAGGTGATCGGCTGGCCGTCGCCGCGCCCGCCGGGCAGCGCCGACACCGGCACCGAATAGACGCGGCCATTGCTGCCGAACACGATCAGCGGGTCCACGCTGCGGCAGGGGAACACGCCATAGAGCTGGTCCCCGCTCTTGAAGGCCAGTGCGGCCGGGTCCACCTCGTGGCCCTTCAGCGCCCGCACCCAGCCCTTCATCGAGACGACCACGGTCACCGGCTCGTCAACGATGCGTACCTCGGCCACCGCGCGCTTCTCCTCCTGGATCAGCGTGCGGCGCTCGTCGCCGTACTGCTTGGCATCGGCCTCGATCTCCTTGACCACGGTGCGCTTGAGCACGCCGGGGTTGGCCAGGATGTCTTCCAGCTTGGCCTTCTCCTCGCGCAGCTTGGCGAGTTCCTGCTCGATCTTGATCGCCTCCAGCCGCGCGAGCTGGCGCAGGCGGATCTCGAGGATGTCTTCGGCCTGGCGGTCGCTGAGCTTGAAGCGATCGATCAGCGCGGGCTTGGGCTCGTCCGCGTTGCGGATGATGCGGATCACCTCGTCGATGTTCAGCAGCACCAGCTGCCGGCCTTCCAGCACGTGGATGCGATCCAGCACCTTGTCCAGCCGGTGCTGGGTGCGCCGCTGCACGGTCGCCTGGCGGAAGGCCAGCCACTCGACGAGGATCTGGCGCACGCTCTTCTGCGTGGGCCGGCCGTCCAGGCCGATCATCGTCAGGTTGACCGAGGCGGAGGTCTCCAGGCTGGTGTGGGCCAGCAGCGTCGTGATCAGGTCCTGCTGCTCGACCGTGCGGCTCTTGGGCTCGAACACCAGGCGCACCGGCGCGTCCTTGTTCGACTCGTCGCGCGCCACGTCCAGCACCGCCAGCGTGCTGGCCTTGAGCTGCAGCTGCTCCTGGGTCAGCGCCTTCTTGCCGGTCTTGACCTTCGGGTTGACCAGCTCCTCGATCTCCTCCAGCACCTTCTGCGTGCTGGTGCCGTGCGGCAATTCAGTCACGACCAACTGCCACTGGCCGCGGGCGAGGTCCTCGATCTTCCAGCGGGCGCGCAGCTTGAGGCTGCCGCGGCCGGAGGTGTAGGCGGCGCGGATGTCCTCGGCCGAGCTGATCAGCTGGCCGCCGCCGGGGAAGTCGGGGCCGGGCAGGTGCGCGAACAGCTCGTCGTCGGACAGCTTCTCGTTCTTCAGCAGCGCCACCGCGGCGGCGGCCACTTCCTTCAGGTTGTGGCTGGGCACCTCGGTGGCCAGGCCCACGGCGATGCCGCTGGCGCCGTTGAGCAGCACGAAGGGCAGCCGCGCGGGCAGGTTCTTCGGCTCCTCGGTGGAGCCGTCGTAGTTGGGCTGGAAATCGACCGTGCCTTCGTCGATCTCGTCCAGCAGCAGCCGCGCGATCGGCGCGAGGCGCGCTTCGGTGTATCGCATCGCTGCAGCACCGTCGCCGTCGCGCGAACCGAAGTTGCCCTGGCCGTCGATCAGCGGGTAGCGCTGCGAGAAGTCCTGAGCCATGCGCACCAGCGCGTCGTAGACCGACTGGTCGCCGTGCGGGTGGAAGCGGCCCAGCACGTCGCCGACGACGCGGGCGCCCTTGACCGGCTTGGCGCCGGAGGTGCCCGAGAAGGCCAGGCCCATGCGCTCCATCGCGTAGAGGATGCGGCGCTGGACAGGCTTCTGGCCGTCGGTCACGTCGGGCAGCGCGCGGCCCTTGACGACCGACAGCGCGTATTCGAGATAGGCGCGCTCGGCGTAGTGGGCGAGCGTCAGCGCGTCGTCGTTGCCCGATGGGGGCGGCGGCGGTGGCGGAGGAGCGGCGAAGAGATCGGCTTGGTCAGTCATGTAACAACGTTAGGAATCAGGTTCTTCAATGCAATTGGAGCTGCTGCGCCTGCGCAGGCAGGCTGCGCTGCAGCAGCGCCCAGTAGAGTTCGAGCACCAGGTGCACATGGGCCCGGGTCTCGTCGATGTCCGGCATGCGGTTGCCGGCCTTGCGCACCGCGCCCTCGCCGGCATTCCAGGCGGCCAGCGCCGCGTCGATGCGGCCGAAGCGGCGGATCAGGTCGGCCAGCATGCGGGCGCCGGTCAGCACATTGGTGCGCGGGTCCAGCATGCGCTGGGCGTCGGCGGGCGAGGCGTAGCGGGCCGCGGTCTCGGGCGTGATCTGCATCAGGCCCTGCGCGCCGCGCGGCGACACGGCGTCGCGCTTGTAGCCGGACTCGACGGCGATCACCGCCTTCAGCAGCTCCATGTCCACGCCATGGCGGGCGGCGGCCTGGCGCAGGAAGGGCTGGATGGCCTTGACCTCGGGCGCGATCTCCAGCCAGGTCAGCAGGTGCTGGCTGCCGTCAAGCTTGCCGGGGACGCGGCCGAAGCTCGCCTCGGGGGTGCCGAGGATCAGGCTGTAGTTGCCGTCCAGCGGGGCATGGGCGAGGTGGGCCACGCCCTGTCCGTCGACATAACCCCATAGTTCGGCGTGCGCCGCGGCGGCGGCGCACAGCATCGACAGACCGGCCAGCAGGCGCCTCATGCCGCCTCCACCCCGAGCGCCACGCGGGCCTGGTATTCGCGGTCGAGCATGGACATCACCACCAGGCTGTCGTAGCCGTCGGCGCCGGCGCCGGAGAGCCGCACGCTCTCGCGCAGCCGCCCTTCCTCGACGAAACCCTCGCCCGCATAGAGCTTCAGCGCCCGTGCGTTGAGCGCCTTCACGTCCAGCCAGAAGCGGTGCGCGCCGAGTTGCTCGAAGGCCATCTTCTTCAACAGCCGCACGCAGGCGCGGCCGTAGCCACGGCCCTTGTCCGGCCCCAGCACCAGGCGCTTCAGCTCGATGGAGCGATGCGGGTTGCGGCAGCCCTGCAGGATGACGAAGCCGGCCGCCCGGTCCTCCGCCTCCACGATGAAGTGGCGCGAATCGGGGAAGCGCACGGCGCCTTCGTGCTGGGTGCGCTCCCAGGGCGTGATGAAAGGCAGGTTGGCCGCGTCCTGCTCGACCGACACGACATAGTCGAGGTCGGACAGCATCGTCGGACGCAACGTCACCAGCGGCTTCATACGTCCACTTCGACCGAGTCGCCGTGGATCTCCATCAGCTCGCGCCGCGAGGAGGCCTCGCCCTTGCCCATCAGCTTGTTGATGGACACCTCGGTGGCCTCCAGGTCCAGCAGGCCGTAGGTGATCGGCGAGAGGCGGCGCGTCTCGGGGTTCAGCGTCGTGTCCCACAGCTGCTCGGCGCTCATCTCGCCCAGGCCCTTGAAGCGACTGATGCTCCACGAGCCCTCGCGGGCGCCTTCCTTGCGCAGCTTGTCCAGCGTGGCGGTCAGCTCGCCGTCGTCCAGCGCGTAGATCTTGGCCGCGGGCTTCTTGCCGCGCGCCGGCGCGTCCACGCGGTACAGCGGCGGGCGGGCGATATAGACATGGCCGGCCTCGACCAGCTTGGGGAAATGGCGGAAGAACAGCGTCAGCAGCAGCACCTGGATGTGCGAGCCGTCCACGTCGGCATCGGACAGGATGCAGACCTTGCCGTAGCGCAGGCCGGACAGGTCCGGCGTGTCGTTCTTGCCGTGCGGATCCACGCCCAGGGCCACCGAGATGTCGTGGATCTCGTTGTTGGCGAACAGGCGGTCGCGCTCGACCTCCCAGGTGTTCAGCACCTTGCCGCGCAGCGGCAGCACGGCCTGCGTCTCCTTGTCGCGGCCCATCTTGGCGGAGCCGCCGGCGGAGTCGCCCTCGACCAGGAAGACTTCATTCAAAGTCAGGTCGCGGCTCTCGCAGTCGGTCAGCTTGCCGGGCAGCACGGCAACACCTGACCCCTTGCGCTTCTCGACCTTCTGGGCCGCACGCTGGCGGGTCTGCGCCTGCTTGATCACCAGCTCGGCCAGCTTCTTGCCGAACTCGACGTGCTGGTTCAGCCACAGCTCCAGGCCGGGCTTCACGTAGGTGGAGACCAGGCGCAGCGCGTCGCGGGAATTCAGCCGCTCCTTGGTCTGCCCCTGGAACTGCGGGTCCAGCACCTTCGCGCTGAGCACGAAGGAGGCGCGCGAGAACACGTCGTCCGGCATCAGCTTCACGCCCTTGGGCAGCAGCGAGTGCATCTCGATGAAGCCCTTGATCGCGCCGAACAGGCCGTCCTTCAGGCCGGACTCGTGGGTGCCGCCGGCCACCGTCGGGATCAGGTTGACATAACTCTCCCGCATGACGGTGCCTTCCTCGGTGAAGGCCACGCACCAGGCCGCGCCCTCGCCTTCGGCGAAGTTCTCGGTCTCGGACTTGCTGGCGTACTGCTCGCCCTCGTACAGCGGGATCAGCGGGTCGGCCACCAGGGTCTGCATCAGGTAGTCGCGCAGGCCGCCCTTGTAGGACCAGGTCTGGGTGTCGCCCGTCTTCTCGTTCTTCAGCGTGACGATGACGCCGGGCATCAGCACCGCCTTGGAGCGCAGCAGGTGGACCAGCTCGTTCTTCGGCAGGTCCGCGCTCTCGAAATACTTGGCGTCGGGCCAGACGCGCACGGTCGTGCCCTGCTTGCGGTCGCCGCTGCCCGCGGGACGCACGGCCACGGCCTCGACGACGTCCCCGTGCTCGAAGGCGATCGTCGCCACCTGCTTGTCGCGCCAGACGGTCACCTCCAGCCGCTTGGCCAGCGCGTTGGTCACCGACACGCCGACGCCGTGCAGGCCGCCGGAGAAGCTGTAGGCACCTCCCGAGCCCTTGTCGAACTTGCCGCCGGCGTGCAGCCGCGTGTAGACGATCTCGATCACCGAGACGCCTTCCTCCGGGTGCAGGCCGTAGGGGATGCCGCGGCCGTCGTCGGCGATGCTGACCGAGCCGTCGGCATGCTGGATCAGGTCGATGCGCTTGCCGAAGCCGGCCAGCGCCTCGTCGGCCGCGTTGTCGATGACTTCCTGGATGCAGTGCAGCGGGTTCTCGGTGCGCGTGTACATGCCCGGCCGCTGCTTGACGGGCTCCAGCCCCTTCAGCACGCGGATGGAGGCCTCACCGTAGGAGGCGGGGGACGTATTGCCCTTGTTCGTCGTAGCCATAGGGGCGGGATTCTAGGAGGCTCTCGGGCTTGGGCATGGCACCGCGTTGTGCTAGACAGGGCGCAGGCAAGGCGCCGAGCGCAAGCTGGACCCATGTCCAGCGAGCATTGGCAACGCGGCCTGCGCCCTGTCTAGCGCAACCCTTCGGGCCGCTGCCTGAGGCTGCCAAGCCGCGTTGCGGGCTCGTGGTGTGGCCCGCCACACGGCCTCGCCCGCGCCTTGCCTGGCAGCCTCAGGCAGCGGCGCGGTGCCATGCCCAAGCCCGAGAGCCTCCTGGGTTCGTTAGCATGTCGACCTTATGCGCCGCAGTCTTTTCCCTCTCCTCGCCCCTCTCATAACTGCCATTTTCAGCGGCGCCGTCCACGCCCAGACCGAACCCTTCAAGGCCAGCGCGCAGCTGAGCTTCGCCCTCGTCAACGCCCAGTGGTTCGACGGCCAGGGCTTCAGGAAGGGCGCGCTCTACGTGGTCAACGGCAAGTTCACCGACAAGAAGCCGGCCCGCGTGAACCGCCGCATGGACCTGAAGAACCAGTTCATGATCCCGCCGCTGGGCGAGGCCCACAACTACAACCTGCAGACCGACTGGGGCGTGGAGCACTACGAGCAGCGCTATCTGCAGGACGGCGTGCTCTACGCCGCGATGCTGTGCGCCGACCCGGCCGATCTAGCCGCCGTGCGCCCGAAGCTGAACACCGAGGACAGCCCCGACGTGGTCTTCGCCAGCGCCTGCATCACCTCCGGCGACGGCCAGCCACTGGCCGCCCTGCTGGCCGCCCCGAACAAGCCCAGGCTCGCCGATATCGCCGACAAGGCGGTGATCATCATGGACAAGCCGGCCGACGTGGACGCCAAGTGGAAGCTGGTCGCCTCACGCAAGCCCGACTTCATCCGCCTGACCCTGAGCTACAGCGACAAGCCGGAACTGCGGGGCAAGCCCGAGATGAAGGGCCGCCTGGGCCTCGACGCGGAGACCGCCGCGGCCATCGTCCAGCACGCGCACCAGGCGGGGCTGAAGGTCAGCGCCAACGTGGACAGCGCCGGCGACTTCGATGCCGCCGTCAAGGCGGGCGTCGACAACATCGCCCACCTGCCCGGCTACTTCAACCACCATGGCGACGGGCCCGAGCGTTACGTCATCAGCGCGGAGAGCGCGGCCCAGGCGGCCCGCCAGAAGACCACGGTGACCACCGCCACCATCGCCGGCGCGCTGTTCAAGGCCGCGCCCGAGCAGGCCGAGATGCTGCGCCAGCTGCAGCTGCGCAACCTGCAGACGCTGAAGACCGCCGGCGTGACGCTGCTGCTGGGCTCGGACGTCTTCACCGGCACCTCGCAGCTGGAGCTGGCCCAGCTCGCCGGCACCGGCGCCTTCAGCAACGCCGAGCTGCTGAAGATGGCGACGATGGACACGCCGCGCGCGCTGTTCCCGAAGCGCCAGATCGGCTGCTTCGAGCCCGGCTGCGAGGCCAGCTTCCTGCTGCTGGCCAGCGACCCGCTGCAGGACATCAAGGCCGCGGCCTCGCCGATGTTCCGCGTCAAGCAGGGCCGCATCCTGACCCAGGTGGACGACGTGGCCGAGACCAACGCGGCGGCCACCGAGTCCAGCGACGACATCAAGAAGGGCAAGGCCGGCGGCAAGAAGGGCGCCAAGTCCGGCAAGGGCGCGAAGGGCAAGGCCGGCGCTAGCAAGCCGGCGGGGGCGACGACAAGGAAGCCCGCCGCCAAGGCTCAGCGAAAGTCCTAGCCGAGCTGCAGGCTCGCGCGCATGCGCAGCAGCTTCTCCGCCAGCGCCGGATCGGCCAGCGCCGTGCCGAGGTTGCGCAGCCAGGGGTGGGCCAGATAGGCGCGGAAGCGGAAGAAGTCCACCGGCGCCTCGTCCATCACCTGTTCGAGCCCCTCGAAGGGCCTGCCATCCGCCAGCCGTTCGCCAACCCGGGCGCAGAAGTAGCACAGCGCCTGCCGGCCGTCGGCTTCAGGCCATGAAGGGTCGGCCGGGCGGCCCAGCACGTCGTCCACGCCGGCGGCATCGGCCACCACCTCGGCGGGCAGGCCCCACTCGGTCATCAGCAGCCGGCCGATCTCCGCGGCGGTGAGGCCCAGCAGCCGCTGCTCGGCCGCCGAGCGGGCCAGGAAGCCTTCGCGCGGGATCTGCGCCAGCTGCTGCTCGGTCACGGTGCCCTTGATCGCCAGCCGGCCGAGGAAGGACAGGACCAGCGCGCTGACGGTCGCCCCCGGCGATTCCAGGTGCAGCGCCTGGGCCAGGTGCTGGGCCAGCTCGCTGGCCAGGGCGCTGGCCTGCCAGGTGGCCGCCAGGCGCTGCGCGCGGGCGCCGTCGCCGCCCTCGAAGGAGGCCAGCAGCATGTATTGCAGGCAGATCGCGCGCACCGCGTTGACGCCCAGCAGCATCACCGCCTGGTCGATGCTCTGCGCCGGTCGGCTGAGGCCGCAGGCCGGCGAGTTGACCACCGCCAGCAGCCGTGCGGCCAGCAGCGGCTCGGCGGCGATCAGGTCGACCAGCTGGGCGGAGCTGGCGGTGTTGAGGAAGTCCGGCGACAGCAGCTGCTGCATCAGCTTGGGCGGGCGCGGCACACGGCGGAACAGCATGAACATCTCCTGCCGCTGCTGCGGCGGGAGCGCGTCGGCGCGCGCCGGCACGAAGGCCAGCAGTTCGGGCGGCGGGGCCATGGGCGCCGGCGCGGGGGCTGCAGGCGCCGGCGGCACGGGCTGCAGCCGCACCGGCATCGAGACCGGCGGGCCATCGTCCGCCTCGGCGGTGCGCGAGCGGCGGAACAGCAGGTAGACCAGGACAAGCGCGACGGCGGCGCCGCCAAGCCAGACGAATTCGTTCATCGATGCGACCCTCTCTGATCGGCTGGCGCCGACTCGTGTTGTGTGTCCTAACTGTAAGTTCCGGCGGCATCGGTCAAGGGCGCGCGTGCCTCGGCGACAACGCTGCTTTGATGAATTCGTTACATTCCGCCCATGAACGCGCCCGCCACCACCACGACGCCCCGCCTCTCGATGTTCCAGGTGCTGCTGTGCGGCGCGCTGGTGGTCACCACCTCGATGGGCATCCGCCATGGCTTCGGCCTGTGGCTGCAGCCGATCACGATGGAGCGCGGCTGGACCCGCGAGGCCTTCTCCTTCGCCATCGCGATCCAGAACCTGTCCTGGGGCCTGGCCGGGCCGCTGGCGGGCATGCTGGCCGACCGCTGGGGCGCCTTCCGCGTGCTTCTGATCGGTGCGCTGTGCTACGCGCTGGGGCTGCTGGGCATGGCGTCCGCCAGCAATGCGGCGCTGTTCACGGCGATGGCCGGCGTGCTGACCGGCGTGGCCCAGGCGGGCACCACCTACGCGGTGGTCTACGGCGTCATCGGTCGCAACATCGATGCGAGCCGGCGCTCCTGGGCCATGGGCGTGACCGCCGCGGCCGGCTCCTTCGGCCAGTTCCTGATGGTGCCGGTGGAGAACTGGCTGATCGGCCACCTCGGCTGGCAGAACGCGCTGTACGTGCTGGCGGCCGCAGTGCTGGCCATCGCGCCGCTGGCCTTCGGCCTGCGCGAGCCGCCGCTGCAGGCCGGCGCGCACGGCAGGCATCAGAGCATCGGCAGCGCGCTGCGCGAGGCCTTCGGCTACCGCAGCTTCCAGTTGCTGATGGCGGGCTACTTCGTCTGCGGCTTCCAGGTGGTGTTCATCGGCGTGCACATGCCTAGCTACCTGAAGGACCACGGCCTCTCGCCCCAGGTCGCCACCTATGCGCTGGCGCTGATCGGCCTGTTCAACGTGTTCGGCACCTACACGGCCGGCAGCCTGGGCCAACGCATGCCCAAGCGCTACCTGCTGTCCGGCATCTATGCGCTGCGCTCGGTGGCCATCGTCGTCTTCCTGAGCGTGCCACTGAGCCCGCTGTCGGTGTATGTGTTCGCCGCGGTGATCGGCTTCCTGTGGCTGTCCACCGTGCCGCCCACCAACGCCGTGCTGGCGCAGATCTTCGGCGTGCAGCACATGTCCATGCTGGGCGGCTTCGTGTTCCTGAGCCACCAGATCGGCAGCTTCCTCGGCGTGTGGCTGGGCGGCAAGCTCTACGACGCCACCGGCAGCTACGACATCGTCTGGTGGCTGGCGGTGGCGCTGGGCGTGATGGCCGCGCTGGTGAACCTGCCGGTGCGCGAAACGGCGATCGAGCGGCGCGAGGCCGTGCCGGCATGAAGCCCCTGATGAGGCGATCGCTGCTGGGCCTGCTGATCGCGGCCGTGCTGGGCCTGGTGTTCGCCGCCTATGCCCAGCCTTCGCTGATGATGGAACTCTCGCAAAAACTCTGGGCCTGCTTTTGAGCTTTTTTTCTCCTTCTCCCTGGCTGCTGCGCTGGCCGCAGGCGCTTCGCGAAGGCGCGACGGCGCTGGACCTCGCCTGCGGCTCCGGCCGCCACCTGAAGCATCTGGCGGCCGCGGGCCTGCGCGTCACCGGCGTGGACCGCGATGAAGCGGCGGTCGCGCCGCTGCGGTCGCTCGCCGAGATCCTCGTGGCCGACATCGAGGCCGGCCCCTGGCCCCTCGAAGGCCGGGCCTTCGACCTGGTGCTGGTGACGAACTACCTCTGGCGTCCGCTGCTGCCGCACATCGTCGATGCGGTCGCGCCGGGCGGCTGGCTGATCTACGAGACCTTCGCCGACGGCCACCAGACCATCGGCCGCCCCGCCCGGCCGGACTTCCTGCTGCAGCCCGGCGAACTGCTGCGCGCCTGCGCCGGCCTGCGTGTCGTCGGCTACGAGGACGGCTTTGAGGGCGCCGCCGAAACAGGCCGTTATGTCCAGCGCATCGCCGCCGTGCGTGACGCCGCCGAAACCGGTGTTTACCAGCGCTACATGCTCGACTGAGCGGAGGGCCCGCGGGCGTTCAGTAGAATCCGCGGATTACTGGGAAACCACTCCATGAACGGACTTGTTGGCAGCATCGTCGCCCTGGTGACGCCGATGCAGGAAGATGGCAGCGTCGACTACGCCGCGCTGCGCAAACTGATCGACTGGCACATCGCCGAAGGCACGGCCTGCGTCTGCGTCGTCGGCACCACCGGCGAATCGCCGACGGTCAGCATGGAGGAGAACCGCGAGGTGATCCGCGCTGCCGTCGAGCACGCCAAGGGCCGCATCCCGATCATGGCCGGCACCGGCGCCAACTCCACCGCCGAGGCGATCGAGTTGAGCAGCTATGCCAAGCAGGTCGGCGCCGACTGCACGCTGTCGGTCGTGCCCTACTACAACAAGCCTTCGCAGGAAGGCATCTACCAGCACTACAAGGCGATCGCCGAGGCCGTCGACATCCCGATGATGTTGTACAACGTGCCCGGCCGCACGGTCGCCGATATGGCACCCGAGACGACCCTGCGCTGCGCCTCGCTGCGCGGCGTGTTCGGCGTCAAGGAAGCCACCGGCAACATCGAGCGCGCCGCCTGGCTGGTCAAGAACGCCCCCAAGGGCTTCTCGATCTACTCCGGTGACGACGGCACCGCCGTGGCCCTGATGCTGCTGGGCGGCCATGGCAACGTCAGCGTCACCGCCAACGTGGCGCCGCGCGCGATGAGCGAGCTGTGCAAGGCCGCGCTGGCCGGCAAGGCCGCGGACGCCGCGAAGATCCACTTCCAGCTGCTCTCGCTGCACAAGCAGCTGTTCTGCGAGCCGAGCCCCGCGCCCACCAAGTGGGCGATGGCCAGGCTCGGCCTGATCAAGGCCGGCCTGCGCCTGCCGATCACGCCGCTCACCGACGCCGGCCAGGCCAGCGTCGAGCAGGCCATGCGTGAAGCCGGCCTGCTCTAATCCCCTCTTTCGCGGCGGTGGCCTTGTCCAGTCCGCCGCACCCCGTTTCCCCGGAGATGTCTAGCGTGACCCGTACCCCTGTTCTTCAATCCTCCGCCGTGCGCATGGCCTGCCTGATGATGGTCGCCTCGCTGGCCGGCTGCAGCACGATCGAAGGCTGGTTCTCGTCCGACAAGGTCGACTACAAGACCAGCGCCCGCCAGACCCAAGGCCTCGAAGTCCCGCCGGACCTGACCCAACTGGCCCGCGACAGCCGCGCCCAGATCCAGGGCGGCAGCGTCAGCGCCTCCGCGCTGGAAGCGCAGCAGGCACAGAAGCAGCAGGGTGGCAGCCGCCCGACCGCATCCGCCGCAGCCCAGTCGGGCGCCGTGGCCGTGTCCTCGGTCGGCGAGGTTCGCATCGAGCGCGCCGGCACCACCCGCTACCTGCACACCCCGCAACTGCCCGAGCAGGTGTGGCCGCAGGTCGCTGCCTTCTGGAAGGAACAGGGCTTCGAGATCACCCGCAGCGATGCCGCCGTCGGCGTGATGGACACCAACTGGGTGGAAGACAAGTCCAAGCTGCCCAACGACTTCCTGCGCCGCACGATCGGCAAGGTGTTCGAGAACCTGTTCTCCTCCGGCGAGCGCGAGATGTACACGGCCCGCGTCGAGCGCACCGAGCAGGGCGGCACCGACATCTTCATCGCCCAGCACGGCCAGAGCGAGGTCTACAGCAACCAGCAGCGCGACTCGACCGCCTGGCAGAACCGCGCCTCCGATCCGCTGCGCGAGGCCGAGATGCTGTCGCGCCTGCTGATCAAGCTGGGCGGCAAGCCCGAGCTGCTGGCCGCCGCCAGCCCGGACGCCAGCGCCAGCAGCGTGGGCGCCGCCGGCACGACCGCCATCACCAGCGCCGCCACCCCGGCCTCGACGCTGCCCGACAACCGCAAGGCGCGCCCGCTCTCGGAAGTGCCGGACAACCTGGTGGTCAACGAGCCCTTCGAGCGCGCCTGGCGCCGCGTCGGCCAGTCGCTGGACCGCCACGGCTTCACGATCGAGGACCGCGACCGCACGCTGGGCCTGTTCTTCCTGCGCTATGCCGACCCGTCCAAGGCCGGCGAGGAAGAGCCCAACTTCTTCCAGCGCCTGTTCACCAGCAAGTCCGCCGCCGAGCCGATCCGCTACCGCGTGTCGGTCAAGGCGCAGGGCAACACCACCGTCGTCTCGATCCTGGATAGCAAGGGCCAGCAGCAGACCGGCGACCTGGCGAAGAACATCCTGAACCTGCTGATGGACGACCTCCGCTAAGCCTCAGCGCGTAGCATCACGGCACGCCGCCGCAGCCCTCGACGGGCCGGCGGCGTTTTTACTGGACCATGAGCACCATGCGTTTTTGCAGCCTCGGCAGCGGCAGCGGCGGCAATGGCACGCTGATCGAGGCGAGCCAGGGCATCACGCAGACGCGCCTGCTGGTCGACTGCGGTTTCAGCCTGCGCGAAGCGACACGCCGCCTGGCCCGCGCCGGCTGCGAGCCGCAGGAGGTCGACGCGATCTTCATCACCCACGAGCACGGCGACCACGCCGGCTGCGCGCTGGCGCTGTCGGCCCGGCATCGCATCCCGCTATTCACCAGCCGCGGCACCTGGCGCGCGATCGGCCGCGAGGACTTCGACCCCAGCCTGCTGCACCTGCTGCGCAGCGGCGAGGAGCAGGCCTTCGGCGACCTGCTGCTGCAGCCCTTCGCCGTGCCGCACGATGCCGAGGAGCCGCTGCAATTGCGCGTGGGCGACGGCTCGCGCCGGCTGGGCCTGATCACCGACATCGGCTCGCTGACCGCCGCCGTCGTCGCCGCGCTGCAGGGCTGCGACGCCCTGCTGCTGGAGTGCAACCACGACGAGGAGCTGCTGCGCGGCTCCAGCTACCCGGCCAGCCTCAAGCGCCGCATCCTGGGCACGCATGGCCACCTGAGCAACACCAGCGCTGCCGAACTGCTGGCCCACTGCCGGCACGATCGCCTTCGCCATGTGGTGGCCGCGCACCTGAGCGCCAGCAACAACACGCCGGCGCTCGCCACGGCCGCGCTGGCTCCGATACTCGGCTGCAGCGCCGCCGATATACCCGTGGCCGATCAGGCGCTGGGTTTGGACTGGCTGTCCCTGGGTTGAGATACCGCCCTAAATCCAGTCAGTAACCGGTCAGTAACCGGTCAGTAGGCAGATAGTTCACCGACAGTGTTTGGTCAGTATGCAGTCAGAGCCGGGACGATTTGTATCAAACCGGCACGCTCCCGCGTCCGATCCAGATTCTCGACAAAAACGCGAAAGCCGCCGGGCGGAGCCAGGCGGCTTTGGCAAATCAATGACCGGGCCTCAGCCCGGCATTTGATTACTTGCTGGCGGCGTCGGAGGCAGCGTCAGCGGCGGCCGGAGCCGAAGCGTCCATGGCGGGAGCCGAAGCGGCTTCCGAAGCGGCCGGAGCCGGGGCAGCGACGGGCGCCGGAGCCGGAGCTTCTTCCTTCTTGCCGCAGGCGGCCAGGGCAACAGCAGCAACCAGGGAAGCCAGCAGGATCGACTTTTTCATACTTGTCCTCAAATGTTCGTAGACGATGAACGAGAAATTACCGGTAATTTTTGAGGCCACACAGCAAGCTGTCTGGCTTCGCAAAGACAAGACGAAGAAAACCTCGAGCGCTTCCCTCGCCTAGCCTCCCATTATAGCCAGACCTTTTGAGCGCTCTTACAGTCCAAACGTCGTCGAAGGGAATGACAGGGTCGACCGTTGCGCCAGGGCATCAAAAGTTTCGCGGACCCGGATCGAGTCCTGGGGCAATTCGGATGCCACCCCACGCCACTGCTGGTCATCGAGCAGACGGATCGTCAGCGGCGGGGCGCTGCCGCCCTGGGCCATCAACGCCGCCCTGAACGGACTGCGGCCCGCCGCCTCCGGCTCGACGGCCCGAGCCTCGGTCACATGGTCGAACAACATGCGCCAGCGCACGAAGCGGGGGTGGCGGCGGCGCAGTTCCTCATAGTCCAGCGCCAGCATCCGCAGGCGCCGGCCGGGTTGCCGAGCCCAAGCCGCCAGGGCATCCAGCACCACGGTGTCGGACAGCGGCCAGGGCGCGAAGTCCACGTCCAGCCAGGCCATCTCGCGCGCCGTCGAGCAGGCGGCCAGCAGGCCCTGCCGCAGCGCCTCCTCATAGGAGGAACGGCCTTCGAAGGCGCTCGCCGCGGCCATGCTCAGGCGCCCTCGCCGTCGAGTTGCACCCAGCCGTCCTCGGCCCACTGGTCGAGCACCTCCCGGGCCCCTTCGGAGAGCTGCGCGACCTGCCGCGCGGCCAGCCGCCGCTCATCGGCGAGCACCTTCATCAGCCGCGCATCGCGGCCGCCGGCGCGGAAGGATTCGCCGTTGATGAAGACGTGGGCGCGGTCGTACATCATGCGGCTGCGACGATCGAGCTGCACACCGCTGCCGCCCGGCGGCAGGGCCTCGCCAGGCTCGAACCACACCTGCGGCTTCGGCTCCGTCAGCGCCTCGCCGAGCGAGCGCTCCAGCGCCAGCGGCTCGCGCAGCGCACGCTCCGCGGCATCACGGGCAAAGTTTTGTAAATCAAGCGGGATCAAGCCCGGATTGACTGTGGCCGCTTGTTTCGGGTCGGCGTACATGCGGTTGGCGTAAGGCTGGCTCTCGTCGTCCATCAGGCGGACCAGCAGTTCACGTGCCAGCTCGGCCCGCCAGGGCGCGCGGAAACCGACCGAGCAGGTCACGCAGTCCCCGCCCTCGGCCACGCCGTCATGGGCCCAGCCGGGCGGCAGGTAGAGCATGTCGCCCGCCTTCAGCACGAATTCCTCGGTCGGCTCGAAGTTGGCGATGATCTTCAGCGGCACGTCCTCGCGCAGTTGCGCATCCTTCTGCGCGCCGATGCGCCAGCGGCGCCGGCCCTGGGCCTGGATCAGGAAGACGTCGTAGGAGTCGAAGTGCGGGCCGACGCCGCCACCGTCGCTGGCGTAGGAGACCATCAGGTCGTCCAGCCGCGCCTCGGGCACGAAGCGGAACCTGGCGAGCAGCTCGTGGGCCGCCTGCAGGTGCAGGTCCAGTCCCTGGACCAGCAGCGTCCAGCCGGCCTTGGAGAACGGCGGCAGCTTGGCGATCGGGCCTTGCTTCAGCGC
>NZ_LYVQ01000127.1 GCF_001984095.1 Pelomonas sp. KK5 | reverse complement strand
CCCCGGGCAGTTCGCCCGCCTCGGCACGCCGGAACTCGCGCCAGAAGCGCTCGGAGGCAGTGGTCTCGAAACCCTCGCGCGCAAGGGCCAGGGCCGGCGCCACCAGGTCCGCCCAGCTCATCCGCCCGCCGCCGGTCTCGAAGGCGCAGCGCAGCGCGTCCAGCGTGCCGGCCGAGGTCAGCGCCGAGCGCGGGCCGCGCACCGGGATACCGCCTTCATAACCCGTTAGGTCGGCGGCTGCCTGCCCGATGCCCGAGATCGCGCGCACCTCGCCGCCCGCATCGCCCACCAGCAGGAAGGCGTCGCCCGCCAGCCCGCAGAAATGCGGCATCGTCACGCTGAGTGCCAGCGCGGTGGCGATGGCCGCCTCCACCGCATTGCCGCCGTCGGCCAGCACCTGCGCCCCGCAGCGGCTGGCCACCGCGTGCGGGCTGGTGACGATGCCCTTCATGGCGCCGGCGCCTGCATGTGCGCGCAGATGGCGCCCGGCGTGGTGATCCACAGGCGCTCGCGCTGCGCGGCGATGTGCTGCAGCGCACGCCGCAGGTGCCGCAGCCGGTAGGGCTGGCCGACGATGTACGGATGCAGCGCCAGGCCCATCACCAGGCCCTGCGGATGGCGCTCGCTCTGCGCCAGCATCTCCTCGAAGTGGTCGACGACCAGGTCGGCGAAGGCCGATGCGTCGAGCTGGCGGGCGACGATCATCGGGATGTCGTTGAGCTCCTGCGGGTAGGGCACGGACCACAGCGTGGCGCCGCTGCGGGTGCGCATCGGTACCGGCTGGTCGTCGTGGCACCAGTTCAGCGTGTAGGCGTAGCCGGTCTCGGCCAGCAGGTCGGGCGTGAGGCGGCTCTCGGAGATCCAGGGCGAGAGCCAGCCGGTCGGCGCGCGGCCCTGCAGCGTCGCCAGGCGGGCGCGGCAGCCGGCCAGCAGCGCGCGCTCCTGCGCCTCGTCGAGATCGCTCTGCCGCTGGGAGTTGCTGTGGCCGTGGCCCACCAGTTCGTCGCCGCGGGCCACCAGCGCCTGCAGCAGGTCCGGGCAATGGTCGATCAGCGCGGTATTGAGCAGCGCCGCGGCCGGCAGCTTCAAGTCCTCGAACAGCTCCAGGCAGCGCCAGGCGCCGACACGGTTGCCGTACTCGCGCCAGCTGAAGTTCAGCACATCGGGCTCCGGCGAGGCCGGCCCGAGCTTCGCGCCCAGGCCCTCGCCAAAGGCGAAATGCTCCAGGTTGAAGCCGATGTAGAAGGCCAGCCGCCGCCCGCCCGGCCAGGCCAGCGGCGGGCGCAAGGGGATGGCGCTGTAGGGGAAACGGCCGTGGTCGGCGAGCGGTTCGAACATGGACGGCTTCATGCAGCTTCCATTCCAGCCGGCGCCGCCGGCCCGCGCACCAAGGACGGGCAGGCGCGGCCAAAGCGCATCGGACCTAACGCCCAAATTCAGTGCACACCACCCAATTGGATGCATGAATTGCATACAAGATCGAGACAGCATGCTGGCCGCGGCACTGGCACGCCGCTTGCGAGACGCACCGCCCATGGACGAAGCTGCGAACCCGAGCGCCATCGAACTGGTCGCCCTCACGAAGCGCTATGGCGAGGGCGCCAGGCCTGCCGTCGACAGCATCAACCTGCGCATCGCCGCGGGCAGCTATTGCTGCCTGCTGGGCCCTTCGGGCTGCGGCAAGAGCACGACGCTGCGGATGATCGCCGGCCACGAGACCGTCAGCAGCGGCGACGTGCTGCTGGAGAACCGCAACATCACCGACCTGCCCGCCGCCGAGCGCGGCACGGCGATGATGTTCCAGAGCTTTGCGCTGTTCCCGCATCTCAGCGCGCTGGACAACGTGGCCTTCAGCCTGAAGATGAAGGGCGTGGCCAAGGCCGAGCGGCATGCGAAGGCGCAGGACCTGCTGACCCGCGTGGCCATGGGGCATCTGGCGCAGAGGAAGCCCGCCGAGCTGTCAGGCGGCCAGCAGCAGCGGGTCGCGCTGGCCCGCGCGCTGATCACCCAGCCGCGCGCGCTGCTGCTCGACGAGCCGCTGTCCGCGCTGGACCCCTTCCTGCGCATCCAGATGCGCGCCGAGCTGCGCCGCTGGCAGCAGGAGCTGGGCCTGACCTTCATCCACGTCACGCACTCGCAGGAAGAGGCGATGGCGCTGGCCGACACGATGGTGGTGATGAACCACGGCGTGATCGAGCAGGCGGGCTCGCCGCACGAGGTCTTCAACAGGCCCGTCAGCGAGTTCGTGGCCCGCTTCATCGGCGGGCACAACGTGATCGAGCTGCCCGACGGAAAGAAAAGCAAGATCGGCGTGCGCACCGACCGCACGCTGGTCGCCCGGCCCGGCGCGCCGGCCATCGACGGCCTGGCCAGCATCCCGGCCGTCGTCTCCGACGTCGAGTACCAGGGCACCTATGTGCTGCTGGGCCTGCAGAACCCCGCCGCCTCGCACGCGGTGGTGAGCACCGCCGAGTACTCGGTGATGCTGTCCGAGAGCCAGTTCGCCGCCGCGCCCTTCGCCGTGGGCGAGGCGGTGCAACTGGCCTGGACGCCCGAATCCGCCCATCCCTTGACGAAGACCACAACAGGAGCGACCCATGTCTGACTCGAACACTTCTCGCCGCAACCTTCTGAAGGGCACTGCCGGCATCCTGGCCACCGGCATGTTCCCGGCCGTGCACGCGCAGGAGAAGATCGTGCTGCGCTACATCGGCACCGCGGTGAACCAGGACAAGGAGATCGCCGCGAAGTTCAAGGCGGACACCGGCATCGAGATCCAGTACGTGGCGCTGACCACCGACGACGTGACCAAGAAGGCCGTCACCGCGCCCAACAGCTTCGACCTGATCGACACCGAGTACTTCTCGCTGAAGAACATCGTGCCCACCGGCAACCTGAAGGGCATCGACACCAAGCGCATCAAGAACGCGGACAAGATCACCACGCTGTTCACCAAGGGCGAGGTGGGCGGCAAGAAGGTGGGCGACCAGGGCACGGCGCCGAAGAAGACCATCTATCTCGAGGGCGAGAAGAGCAAGGTCTTCGCCAAGAGCCCGACGCAGTACATGTCGCTGATCCCGACCGTCTACAACGCCGACACGCTGGGCATCCGCCCCGACCTGATCAAGCGCCCGATCGGCTCCTGGGCCGAGCTGCTGAACCCGGAGTTCAAGGGCAAGGCGGCGATCCTCAACATCCCGTCCATCGGCATCATGGACGCGGCGATGGTCGTCGAGGCGATGGGCCTGTACAAGTACCCCGACAAGGGGAACATGACGAAGAAGGAAATCGACCTGACGATCAAGACGCTGATCGAGGCCAAGAAGCAGGGCCAATTCCGCAGCCTGTGGAAGGACTTCAACGAGTCGGTCAACCTGATGGCTTCCGGCGAGGTGGTGATCCAGTCGATGTGGTCGCCGGCGGTCACCGCCGTGCGCACCAAGGGCATCGCCTGCACCTTCCAGCCGCTGAAGGAAGGCTATCGCGCCTGGGCCTCGGGCTTCGGCCTGCCGAGCACGCTGTCGGGCAAGAAGCTCGATGGCGCCTATGAATTCATCAACTGGTTCCTGGACGGCTGGGCCGGCGCGTATCTCAACCGCCAGGGCTACTACAGCGCCGTGCTCGATACGGCCAAGGCGAAGATGGAAGCCTACGAGTGGGCCTACTGGATGGAAGGCAAGCCCGCCTCGCAGGACATCAAGAGCCCGCACGGCGACCTGCTGGCGAAGAAGGGCGAGGTGCGCGACGGCGGCAGCTACGAGGCCCGCATGGGAGGCATCGCCTGCTGGAACGCAGTGATGGACGAGAACGCGTACATGGTGCAGAAGTGGAATGAATTTGTGGCCGCTTGATTGTGAGCCCCTCGCCCAGTCTCGCCGCGCTGAACGCGGGCGAGCCTGGTCGGTCCCCCGAGGGGACGCGACCGGTAGCGGGATCGACCCGCAACCGGCCGCAGTGGGCCGGCTTGGGGCGGCCCGGCGCTCGGCCTGGAACGCAGCAATTCACGCTTCGGTGACATGTCCATAACGCGAAAAACCAGCGGCATCGCAGCTTGGTGGCAGGCGCTGCCGCTGTCCCTCGTCTTCCTGCTGTTCTTCCTCGTCCCGCTCGGCCTGGTGGCCATGGTCTCCTTCTGGGACTACAACCAGTACGAGATGCTCCCGGGCTTCACGCTGAAGAACTACGTGGACGTGTTCTCCGGCTGCCTGTCGGGCGGCGGTGAGGACATGTGCGTCACCTTCAAGACCTATCTCTCCACGCTGAAGTTCTGCGCGCTGGTCTGGGCGCTGACGCTGCTGATCGGCTTCGCCGTCTCCTACTTCCTCGCCTTCCACGTGCGCTCGACCGGCGTGCAGGTGGTGCTGTTCGTGATCTGCACGATCCCGTTCTGGACCTCCAACGTGATCCGCATGATCGCCTGGGTGCCGCTGCTGGGCCGCAACGGCCTGGTCAACGATGCCTTGATCACGATGGGCCTGGTGAACCAGCCGGTCGAGTGGCTGCTGTTCTCCAGCTTCTCGGTGGTGCTGGCCTTCGTGCACCTGTTCACCACCTTCATGATCGTGCCGATCTTCAACTCGATGATGCGCATCGACCGCAGCCTGCTGGAAGCCGCGTCGGACTGCGGTGCCAGCGCCTGGCAGACGCTGTGGAACGTGATCCTGCCGCTGACCCGTACCGGCATCATCATCGGCTCGATCTTCGTGATCACCATCGTGATGGGCGACTTCGTCACCGTAGGCGTGATGGGTGGCCAGCAGATCGCCTCGGTCGGCAAGATCATCCAGGTGCAGACCTCCTACCTGCAGTTCCCGCTGGCCGCGGCCAATGCGGTGATCCTGCTGGCGGTGGTGCTGGGCATCATCTGGGCGCTGACGCGCATGGTCGACATCAGGAAGGAGCTGTAAAGCATGCGCCCCCTGACCGGCAAGCGCCGCCGCGGCAACCCGGGCTTCATCCTGCTCGCGCTGTTCTTCGCGGCCTACGTGCTGTTCCTCTACGGCCCGATGTTCGTCATCGTCACGCTGAGCTTCCAGGGCCCGCAGGGCGGCCTCACCTTCCCGATGCGCGGCTGGTCCACGCACTGGTTCCACCAGCTGGCCGAGGGCCTGGGCACGGTGGACATCAACGCCGCGCTGCTGCGCTCGCTGTGCCTGGGCCTGGTGGTGATGGCCTGCACCATCGTCATGTCGGTGCTGGCCGGCCTGGCCTTCCGCAAGAAGCTGCGCGGCGGCGGGCTGCTGTTCTACGTGGCGGTGGCCAGCCTGATCATGCCGTCCATCATCATCTCGCTGGGCATCGGGCTGGAGTTCCGGCTGCTGGACGGCGGCATCAAGCACCAGATGGAAGCCTGGGGCTGGCAGCAGGCGCTGGAGAACTACGGCAGCGCGCTCGGGCTCTACACCTCGGCGCTCGGCGCGCACCTGAGCTGGACCCTGCCCTTCGGCCTGCTGATCATGTTCGCCATCTTCAACCGCTTCAACGCAGCCTATGAGGAAGCGGCACGCGACCTCGGCGCCACGCCCTGGCAGAGCTTCCGCCATGTGGTGCTGCCGCTGATCGCGCCCTCGGTGGTGGGCATCGGCATGTTCGGCTTCACGCTGAGCTGGGACGAGATCGCGCGCACCTCGCAGGCGATCGGCGATGCCAACACGCTGCCGCTGGAGTTGCAGGGCCTGACGACCACCGTCACCACGCCGGCCATCTACGCGCTGGGCACGGTGACGATGGTGGTGTCCTTCGTGGTGATGGGGCTGGCCGTGGGGCTGGCGTGGGCGCTGAGACGCAGGCGCTGACGCTGAAGCGAGGCATCAGCGTTCTTTGACCCGGGCCCGGCTCGTCAGCAGGTCCAGCTTCGCCTTCATCGCGTCCTGCGGCGTGCCGCTCTCGGCACGGTACTGGAAGGTGTAAAGCACGCCCGGTGCCGGCTGGGCATCGGCCGTGCCGTTGACCGTGCTGATCGATTGCCTGCCGTTCACGGTCATCGCCATGGCGTCGTAGGGATGCTCGTGCCGCAGCCGCCGGCCCCATTCCTTGCGGGCGTCCTCGCTGGCGCCCTGCGCCGGCGCGGCGTGGCGGAAAACGCCGGTCTCCGTCTTCTCATCGCCGTCGTAGGTGGCCACCCCCGCGATGTCGAGCACGACGCCGTCGGCTTCGGAAATGAAGCCGAAGTCCAGGCGGAGCCGGCTGTCCCGGTCGATCTTCTGCAGCTCCGGCCCGTAGGAGAACGCCAGGCGGCGGCCGTCGAAGGCGAAGCTGTGCCCGTAGTCGATGCGCAGCGCCGCCGCAGCGATCTGCTTCGGCACGATGGCCTTGTTGCGCGACAGGAACTCGTCCCACTGCGAGAGCTTGCCCTCGTAGGAGACGGCGATGAACGAGGTCAGCAGCTTCAGGCGCTCCAGCTGGGCCTGGCGTCCCAGCGCGGAGAGCCGGGTCTCGAAGCCGACCGACCCGTCGGGAACCGGCAGGTCGAACTCGACCTGCCATTCGCTGGCGAACCAGGTCGTGACGCGCCAGACCCGGACCTGCCAGGTCCGCCCCCAGGCGTCGGCGAATGGCGTGTCTTCCTCCGGCCTGCCCAGCGAGAGGACCTTGGCATTCACGCCGTTGATGTGGATCGCGGCGGGCGACGACTTGAGCACGGCCTCCCTCGCCACCTGCGGGTCCGAGTACCAGGTCGAGGGATCGATGTCGTCCGGCCTGCGCCGGTGGTAGACGAAGACGCCCTTGAAGTTCGCCGCGTCCTGCCAGCCCTCGTGGCCGAGGTCCAGGCGCGAGAAGGTCGGCTGCGTGATCGTCCAGTTGCCGTTGCTGCCCTGCACGACGATGCCCGGCGCGCTGCGGCCGTAGAGGCCGTGCAGCACCCGCTCGCTGCCGCTGCCGCGCGGGAAGATCTCGCCCGCGTTGTCGGCCAGCAGCTGGTGCAGCTGGCCGGCGTTGAAGTCGTCCGCCGCCTTCATGTAGGCCGCGGAGAAGTCCGCGAAGCGCTTGGGCAGCGGCAGCTCGGTGGTGAAGCGCGCCGTCCTCGTCTTGTCGAACACGGGAAAGCCGGTCACGACGCGCGAGTCCACGGTGAAGACCTGGTCCGGCGCCGCCGTGACGAGCCGGATCGGCACGGCGAAGTTCAGGGTGTTCTCGGAGCTGCGCATGGCACGCACGATGCCGATCACCCTGCCCTGGCCGTCGAGCAGCGGCCCGCCGCTGTTGCCGCCCGAGATCGGCGCGGAGAAGCGCTGCCATTGCCAGCGGCCGCCTTCCTCCTCCGGCGTGTCCGAGGTGTAGTTCCCCTCGCGCACCACGATGCCCTCGCCCAGCGCATTGCCCACGGCGTACACCGTCTCGTTGAGTTCGGGGCTGGCCTGCAGCTCGAGGGCCACCGGATGGCCCGGCGACTTCGCCAGCGTGAAGACGACGAAGTCCTGGTCGGCCGACCCCTTGACGATCTGCCCGATCGGATAGACGTTCCCGCCCGCGTCGCGCAGCATCGGCTCGCCGCGGGAATCGCCGAAGGCGGCGGACAGCACATGCATCGCCGTGGCATAGCGGCCCGAGCCGATCGAGAAGGCGGTGCCGATCGGCACGTACATGTCCGAGCGCACCTGATACGGCATCAGCTCCTGCCACGGCTTGTCGTAGCTGAGCGACTCCTTCGCGGGCTTCGGCAGGACCACCTCGAAGGTCGCCTCGCGCACCCGCCGCTGGATGTCGGCATCCAGGGGCGCCGCGCGCGCGGACAGGCCGAGCTGCGCGCCGAGAAGCAGGATCGCGCCGAGGCGCCCGGCCGCTGCCCAGCTGATTCGTCGCATGCGTTCTTCCTCTCTGCGTGGACCGGATGATTCTCACGACAAACCGGTGCGCCCCGTCCGCCCGGGACGGTTAAGAAGCATGAAGTGCGGCGCCGTATTTACGGAATCTTGATGCCGGGCGCCGCAACTTCTACGAGGCCTTGATACCCCGAAACCTAAGCTCCTTCCATCGACATTTCTCATGCAAAGAGGACTGCAATGGACTGGATCTTCCTGGGGCTCGGCGTACTGCTGTTCGGCCTCGCCATCGGACTGGCCGCGGCCAGCCACAAGCTGGAAGGAGGCAAGAAGTGACCCTCCTCTACTGGATCTGCGGTCTGGTGGCCGCGGGCCTGTTCGTCTACCTGCTGGTCGCGATGTTCCGCGCCGAGGAGTTCTGACATGGCCGGCATGGACAAGCTCGGATGGATCAATCTCGTGGTCTACATGGTGGTCCTGCTGCTCGCGGCCTGGCCGCTGGCGCGCTGGATGCACCGCGTGGCCGAGGGCCGCCTGCCCCGCTGGATGCAGGCGGTCGAAGGCGGCTTCTACAGGCTCGCCGGCGTCAGGCCCGACGAGGGCATGCACTGGAAGCGCTACGCGGTGGCGCTGCTGCTGTTCAACTTCATCGGCGTGCTGGCCGTCTACGCGCTGCAGCGGCTGCAGGCGGTGCTGCCGCTGAATCCGCAGGGCATGGCCGCGATCACGCCGGACTCGGCCTTCAACACCGCCATCAGCTTCGTCACCAACACGAACTGGCAGGGCTACGGCGGCGAGAGCGCCATGAGCTACCTGACCCAGATGCTGGCGCTGACGGTGCAGAACTTCCTCTCCGCCGCCACCGGCATCGTCGTCGTGATCGCGCTGGTGCGCGCCTTCGCGGGCCGGCTGCAGGGCACCATCGGCAACCTCTGGGCGGACCTGACCCGCGTGACGCTGTGGGTGCTGCTGCCGCTGTCCTTCGTGTTCGCGGTCTTCCTGGTCGGCCAGGGCGTGATCCAGAACTTCGACGCCTACAAGGACGTCGCGACCGTCGAGGCCGCCTCCACGCACCAGCAGCTCGCGATGGGCCCGGTCGCATCCCAGGAAGCGATCAAGATGCTGGGCACCAACGGCGGCGGCTTCTTCAACGCCAACTCCGCCCACCCCTACGAGAACCCGACGCCGCTGGCCAACTTCGCCCAGATGCTGTCGATCTTCCTGATCCCGGCGGCGCTGTGCTTCGTGTTCGGTTTCATGGTCGGAGACTCGCGCCAGGGCGTGGCGATCCTGGCGGCGATGAGCGCGATGTTCATCGTCGGCGCGATCGTCTGCACGTCCGCCGAGCAGGCCGGCAACCCGCACCTCACGGCGCTGGGCGTCGACCAGGCGCAGAGCGCGCTCCAGGCCGGCGGCAATATGGAGGGCAAGGAGACCCGCTTCGGCATCGACGCGAGCAGCCTGTTCGCGGTCATCACGACGGCCGCCTCCTGCGGCGCGGTCAACGCGATGCACGACTCGCTGACGCCGATCGGCGGCATGGTCCCGCTGGTGATGATGCAGCTGGGCGAGGTGGTGTTCGGCGGCGTGGGCACGGGCCTGTACGGCATGCTGGTGTTCGCGATCCTGGCTGTCTTCATCGCCGGGCTGATGATCGGCCGCACGCCGGAATACCTGGGCAAGAAGATCGAGGCCCACGAGATGAAGATGACGTCCATCGCCATCCTCGTCACGCCGCTGGCGGTGCTGCTGGGCACGGCCGTCGCCGTGCTGGCGGCGGACGGCAGGGCCGGCATCGCCAATCCGGGCGCCCACGGCTTCTCGGAGATCCTCTACGCGCTGAGCTCGGCCGGCAACAACAACGGCTCCGCCTTCGCCGGCCTGTCCGCCAACACGCCGTTCTACAACACGCTGCTGGCCGTCGTGATGTGGGTGGGGCGCTTCGGCGTGATCGTGCCGGTGCTGGCCATGGCCGGCAGCCTGGCCGCCAAGAAGCGCCTCCCGCAGGGCGCCGGCTCGATGCCGACGCACGGCCCGCTGTTCATCGTGCTGCTGATCGGCACGGTGCTGCTGGTCGGCCTGCTGAACTACGTCCCGGCTCTCGCACTCGGCCCGATGGTCGAACACCTGATGCTGTGGGGAGCATGAACATGACTGCCAACTCTCAAACCCAACTGACATTCCTCGACCCCGCGCTGGTGAAGCCGGCCATCAAGGCCTCTTTCGTGAAGCTGGACCCGCGCATCCAGTGGCGCAACCCGGTGATGTTCGTCGTCTACGTCGGCAGCATCCTGACCAGCGCCCTGTGGGCCGCGAGCCTTGCCCACCCCGAGCTGGCCGGTAGCGAGGGCTCGGCCTTCATGCTGGGCATCTCGCTGTGGCTGTGGTTCACCGTGCTGTTCGCCAACTTCGCCGAGGCGCTGGCCGAGGGCCGCAGCAAGGCGCAGGCGGCCTCGCTGCGCGGCCTCAAGGCCCGGACCTGGGCCAAGAAGCTGGAGGCGCCCAGGCACGGCGCCAAGTGGCATCCGATGCAGTCCGACGAGCTGCGCAAGGGCAACGTCGTGCTGGTCGAGACCGGCGACATGATCCCGCTGGACGGCGAGGTCATCGAAGGCGTGGCCTCGGTGGACGAGAGCGCCATCACCGGCGAATCGGCCCCGGTGATCCGCGAGTCCGGCGGTGACTTCTCCTCGGTCACCGGCGGCACGCGGATGCTGTCCGACTGGCTGGTCGTGCGCATCGGCGTGAACCCGGGCGAGTCCTTCCTGGACCGCATGATCGCGATGGTCGAAGGCGCCAAGCGCCAGAAGACGCCCAACGAGATCGCGCTGACGATCCTGCTGGTCGCCCTGACGCTGGTGTTCCTGGTGGTCACCGCGACGCTGCTGCCCTACTCGGTGTTCAGCGTCGAGGCCGCCGGCTCGGGCACGGTCGTCTCCATCACCGCGCTGATCTCGCTGCTGGTCTGCCTGATCCCCACCACCATCGGCGGCCTGCTGTCCGCCATCGGCGTGGCCGGCATGAGCCGGATGATGCAGGCCAACGTGATCGCCACCTCGGGCCGCGCGGTGGAAGCCGCCGGCGACGTGGACGTGCTGATGCTGGACAAGACCGGCACCATCACGCTCGGCAACCGCCAGGCCAGCAGTTTCGTGCCGGCCCCGGGCGTGACCGAGCAGCAGCTGGCCGATGCCGCGCAGCTCGCCTCGCTGGCCGACGAGACGCCGGAAGGCCGCAGCATCGTCGTGCTGGCCAAGACCCGTTTCGGCGTGCGCGAGCGCGACCTGGAGGCCCTGCAGGCCCACTTCGTGCCGTTCACCGCGCAGACCCGCATGAGCGGTGCCGACCTGAACGGCGCTTCAGGAGGACAGCGCCAGCTCCGCAAGGGCGCCGGCGACGCGATCCGCCGCCATGTGGAGGCGCTGGGCGGCAAGTTCCCCACCGAGGTGACGCAGGCGGTCGAGGAAATCGCCCGCCGCGGCAGCACGCCGCTGGTCGTCAGCGATGGTGCCCGCGTGATGGGCGCCGTCGAGCTGAAGGACATCGTCAAGGGCGGCATCAAGGAGCGCTTCGCCGAGCTGCGCCGCATGGGCATCAGGACGGTGATGATCACCGGCGACAACAAGCTCACCGCCGCGGCCATCGCGGCGGAAGCCGGCGTCGACGACTTCCTCGCCGAGGCCACGCCCGAGGCCAAGCTGAAGCTGATCCGCGACTACCAGGGCGAGGGCCGCCTGGTGGCGATGACCGGCGACGGCACCAACGACGCGCCGGCCCTGGCCCAGGCCGACGTGGCCGTGGCGATGAACACCGGCACGCAGGCCGCCAAGGAGGCCGGCAACATGGTCGACCTGGACTCCAACCCGACCAAGCTGCTGGAGGTGGTGGAGACCGGCAAGCAGCTCCTGATGACGCGCGGGTCCCTCACGACCTTCTCGATCGCCAACGACGTGGCCAAGTACTTCGCCATCATCCCGGCGATGTTCGTCGGCGTGTATCCGCAGCTCGGCGCGCTGAACGTGATGGCGCTGCACAGCCCCAGCTCGGCCATCCTGTCCGCGGTGATCTTCAACGCGCTGATCATCGTCGCGCTGATCCCGCTGGCGCTCAAGGGCGTGCCCTACCGCGCCATCGGCGCCGCCGCGCTGCTGCGCCGCAACCTCGCGATCTACGGCCTCGGCGGCCTGGTCGTGCCCTTCATCGGCATCAAGGCGATCGACCTGGTCCTGGTCGCCGGCCATCTCATCTGAAAGACGGGAGTCCTGTCATGAAGACCCTGCTCCGCCCCGCATTGACCCTGTTCGCCGCCCTCAGCGTGCTGACCGGCCTGCTCTACCCGCTGGCCGTGACCGGCGCCGGCCAGGCGCTGTTCCCGAGGCAGGCCGCCGGCAGCCTCGTCGAGCGCGACGGCAAGCTCGTCGGCTCCGCGCTGATCGGCCAGAACTTCAGCTCGCCCCGGTACTTCTGGGGCCGCCCCTCGGCCACCGCCCCGACCGCCAACAACGCCACCGCCTCCAGCGGCTCCAACCTGGGCCCGCTGAACCCCGCGCTGAGCGATGCCGTGAAGGGCCGCATCGCCGCGCTGCGCGCCGCCGACCCGGGCAACACCGCGCCAGTGCCGGCCGATCTCGTCACCGCCTCGGCCAGCGGGCTGGATCCGCACATCACGCCCGCCGCCGCCCGCTACCAGGCGGCCCGCGTGGCGCGCGAGCGCGGCCTGCCGCTGGACGCCGTCAACGGCCTGATCGAGGCCAGCACCGAGGGCCGCGACTGGAGGCTCTTCGGCGAGCCGCGCGTCAATGTCCTGGAGCTCAACCTGGCGCTCGACCAGCGCCGCTGATCAAGCGGTGACAATGCCGTGATGGAAGACTCGCGCCCCGATCCCGACGCGCTGCTGGAACAGCTGCGCGACGAGGCGCACAAGGCGGCGCGCGGCGAGCTGCGCATCTACTTCGGCGCCTCCGCCGGCGTGGGCAAGACCTGCGCGATGCTGCAGGCCGCGCGCAAGCTGGCGGGCGAGGGCGTGGAGGTGCTGGTCGGCGTCGTCGAGACGCACGGCCGCAGCGAGACGGCGGCGCTGGCCGAGGGCCTGGACCTGCTGCCGCCGCGCCTGGTCGAGCACCGCGGAAAGCGCCTGCCCGAGTTCGACCTCGACGCCGCGCTGGAACGGCTGAAGGACAAGTCGCCGGCCCTGATCCTGGTCGACGAGCTGGCCCATTCCAACGTCGCCGGTTCGCGGCACCCGAAGCGCTGGCAGGACGTCGAGGAACTGCTGGCCCGGGGCATCGACGTCTACACGACGCTCAACGTCCAGCACCTGGAGAGCCTCAACGACGTGGTCGGCGGCATCACCGGCGTGCGCGTGCAGGAGACGCTGCCCGACACCTTCTTCGACGCGGCCGACGAGGTCGTGATCGTCGACACCCCGGCCGACGAATTGCTCGCCCGCCTGCGCGCCGGCAAGGTCTACGCCGGCCCGCAGGCCGAGCGCGCGGCCACGCACTTCTTCCGCAAGGGCAACCTGATGGCCCTGCGCGAACTGGCACTGCGGCGCACCGCCGACCGGGTGGAGGACGACGTCCAGGCCTGGCGCAGCAACAAGGCGATCCGCCAGGTCTGGAAGACCGAGGCGGCCATCCTCTGCGCGATCGGCCCGACCGCGCGCTCGGAGCATGTGGTGCGCAGCGCGGCGCGGCTGGCGCAGCAGCTCAACGTGAGCTGGCACGCGGTGTACGTGGAGACGCCGCGCCTGCGCGCCCTGCCCGACGCGCAGCGCGAGCGCATCCTGCGGGTGGTGCGGCTGGCCCACGACCTGGGCGCCGCCACCGCCGTGCTGCAGGAGCAGGACGTGGCGCCGGCGCTGATCCGGCATGCCCGGGAGCACAACCTGTCCCAGCTGATGCTGGGCCGTGCGCCGGGCCGGCCAGCCTGGCGACGCTGGATCGCCGGCACCGGGCTGCACGAGCGCCTGTCCGCGGGCGCGCCCGACGTCGACCTGATCGAGATCGGCCAGCCCGCCACCGCCGGGCCCGCCACGCCGCCCAGCGAAGGCGGCGAGGCCTGGGGGGAACGCTGGGCGGCGCAATGGCGGCGCTATCTGGGCGCGGCGGTGGTCTGCGTCGGCACCGCCGCGCTGTGCTGGCCGCTGCACGCCTACTTCGACCTCAGCAACATCGTCATGCTGCTGCTGCTGGCCGTGGTGGGCGTGGCGCTGCGCTGGGGCCGCGGGCCCGCGGTGCTGGCCAGCTTCGTCAGCGTCGGGCTGTTCGACTTCTTCTTCGTCGCCCCGCAGATGAGCTTCGCGGTGTCGGACGTGCAGTACCTGCTGACCTTCGCCGTCATGCTCGCCGTGGGCCTGGTCACCGGGCAGCTGACGGCGCACCTGCGCTACCAGGCCACGGTGGCCGCGGAACGCGAGGCGCGCTCGCGGTCGCTGTTCGAGCTGACCCGGGAGCTGTCCGGCGCGCTGCAGACGGAGCAGGTGATCGAGAGCGCGCAGGCCAGCCTCGCGCGCGAGCTGCACGGGCCGGCGCTGGTGCTGGCGCTGGACCTTCAGGACCAGCTGCAGCAGCAGCCGCTCCCCGAGCCGCAGCAGGACCCGCCCGACCTCGGCACCGCCCGCTGGGCCCTCGACCATGGCCAGGCCGCGGGCCTGGCCACCGACACCCTGCCCGGCAGCCGCTGGTTCTACCTGCCGCTGCAGGCACCGATGCGCGCGCGCGGCGTGCTGGCCCTGCGCCCGCGCGAGCTCGCCAGCGTGATGCAGCCGGAGCGCCGCGCGCAGCTGGACACCTACGCCAGCATCATCGGCCAGGCACTGGAGCGGGTGCACTATGTGGAGGTGGCGCAGGACGCGCTGGTGCACGTCGAATCCGAGCGCCTGCGCAACTCGCTGCTGTCGGCGCTGTCGCACGACCTGCGCACGCCGCTGGCGGTCGTCTACGGCCTGGCCGACACGCTGGCCGCCCTGCCCGCCCTGCCCGAGGCCGGGCGCGAGCTGGCGCGCTCGCTGCAGCAGGAATCACGGCGCATCAACGCGATGGTCAGCAACCTGCTGGACATGGCCCGGCTGCAGAGCGGCGCGGTGCGGCTGCGCCTGCAATGGCAGCCGATCGACGAGGTGATCGGCAGCGCCCTGCAGGCCATGCAGCCGATGCTGGCCGGGCACGTGGTGCGCACCGAGCTGGCGCCGGGCCTGCCGCTGGTCAACCTCGACGCGGTGCTGGTCGAGCGGGTGCTGTGCAACCTGCTGGAGAACGCCGCCAAGTACACGCCGGCGGGCAGCACGGTGACCCTCGCGGCGGTGCTGCGCGACGATGAGGACGAACTGATCCTGAGCGTGACGGACGACGGCCCGGGCCTGCCGGCCGGCCGCGAGGAGGCGCTGTTCGAGAAGTTCGCGCGGGCGAAGAGCGAATCCACGACGCCCGGCGTCGGCCTCGGCCTGGCCATCTGCCGCGCCATCATGCAGGCCCATCGGGGCCGCATCTGGGCCGAGGCCGCGCCGTCGGGCGGGGCGGCCTTCGTGCTGGCCTTCCCGCTGGGCACGCCGCCGGCCGTCCCCGAGATCGAGAGCGAGACCGAAGCGAAGAACAACGAGCAGGAAGCCGAAGGCGCATGACGAGCACACCGAATCCGCAAGCCCTGATCGTCGAGGACGAGCCGGGCATCCGCCGCTTCGTGCGTATGGCGCTCGAGGCCGAGGGCTGGGGCGTCAGCGAATGCGAGACCGTCCGCCAGGGCCTGATCGATGCCGGCACGCGCCGGCCCGACCTCGTCATCCTCGACCTGGGCCTGCCCGACGGGGACGGCGTGGACTACCTGAAGGACCTGCGCGGGTGGTCCGGCGTGCCGGTGATCGTCCTCTCGGCCCGCAGCGACGAGGCCGACAAGATCGCCGCGCTGGACGCCGGCGCCGACGACTACCTGACCAAGCCCTTCAGCGTCGGCGAACTGATGGCGCGGGTGCGCGTGGCGCAGCGGCGCAGCCAGAGCGCGGGCGCCGCGCACGGCGCGCCGCCGGCCACGACCTTCAGCTTCGGCGAGGTGGAGGTCGACCTGGCCGCGCGCCGCGTGCTGCGCGCCGGCGCGCCGGTGCACCTGACCCCGACCGAATACCGGCTGCTGACCCACCTGATCGCCAACGCCGGCAAGGTGCTGTCGCACCGCCAGTTGCTGAAGGCGGTCTGGGGTCCTTCGCACCTGGACGACAACCACTACCTGCGCGTGTACATGGGCAACCTGCGGCAGAAGCTCGAGCAGCAGCCGGCGCAACCCAGGCATCTGCTGACGGAGACGGCAGTGGGTTATCGCCTGATGGCTTGAGGCGGGTGCGGGCCGACGTCGGCCCCCAGCAGCGCCTCCAGGTCGACCGCCTCGGCCATGCGCCTGTAGCCCGCGTCGCCGGGGTGCAGGTGATCGCCGGAATCCAGCGCGGGATCGAGCTGCGTCGGGTGGGCCGGGTCGCGCAGGACCGCATCGAAATCGACCACCGCGTCGAACGCGCCCACGCGGCGTATCCAGTCGTTCAAGGCCTTGCGCAGCGCCTCCTTCCGCGGGCTGTAGTGCCCTTCCATCGGCGTTCCCGCGAGCGCATGTTCGAAAGGAGGCACGGTGCCCACGACGAGGCGCACCTGGCGTGCATGCGCCTGCTCGGCGAGCTGGAGGAAGGCATCGGTGATGTCGTTCAGCGACGCCGGAGCTTCCGACGGCGCGAACGGACTGCCTGGAAAGCCGATGTCGTTGGTCCCGAGCAGCACGATGACCGCGCGCACGCCACGATGGCCCAGGGCGTCGCGCTCGAAGCGGGCGAGCGCGCTCTCGCCCCAGCCTCCGCGCAGCAGGCGGTTGCCGGCGATGCCGGCGTTGAGCACGGCGATGCCGCGCGGCGCGAGCCGCCGCGCGAGCTGGTCGGGCCAGCGCCGGTCCTGTCCGATGCTGGAGCCGTTGCCGTCGGTGATGGAGTCGCCGATCGTCACCACGGCCGTCGGTGCGCGGGCGGATTCCACCCACAGTTCGGAGACGAAGGCGCGGGTGCTCAGGGTCTCGAGCACGGGGGCGCCCCGGCGGCCGGCGGTATTGCCCTTGAAGACCTCGGTCCGCTCCTGTGCGTCCCAATGGAATCCCGCGGGCGCCGACGGCCCGGGCAGATGCAGGTCGACCTCCAGGCGCTCGCCCGCCTGCACGGGCAGGCCCACGGGATCGCTGATGACGCGCGCCCCGGGCGCGACGACGGCACCGTCGCGCCCCTGGAAACGCACCGTCCGCGCAGCCGCCTCGCCCCCCCCGCGTACGGTCAGGGTGCCGACCGCCAGCGGCGCGACGCCGTACTGGTTGCTGATCACGAGCCGGAGCTGTTCGCCGCCGAGGCTGCTGCGCAGCGACTGCCGCAGCGTCACGTCGCGCAGGAGGCTCGGCATGCCCAGGGGGACGATCCACCCGTCGCTCCACGCGGGCTGGGCCGGAGAGATCCAGCTCGGTTGCCAGAACGCCGGCGTGCCCGGGGGCGGGGCGGCCGCGGCAGAGGTGCTGGCGAGAAGCGTCGCGAGCGCCGCCGAGAGGAAAGAGTGGGTGATGGCATGTGTCATGGCCCGCACTGTCGGCAATTCCACTAGCGTTTGGAAGGCGTCAGAATGGAAGACAAACCATTCGAAACTGGAATGCCATGGACCGACTTCGCGCGATGGCCGCCTTCGTCCGGGTGGCGGAACTGGGCAGCCTCTCCGCCGCCGCCCGGGCGCTCGCCACGACCCAGCCCACGATCAGCAAGCTGGTCGCGGCCCTCGAGGCCTCGCTCGCGGTGAGGCTGCTCGAACGGGGCGCGGCGCGTGCGACGCTCACCGACGAGGGCCTGCGCTTCCTGGAAAGCGCGCGCCGGCTGCTGGAGGACTACGACGAGGCGGTGGCCGACCTCGACCTGCGTAGGCGCGAGCCGCGCGGGCTGGTGCGCATCGCCGCGCCGATGGCCCTGGGCGAGTTGAGGCTCAACTCGCTGATGCTGCGCGCGCTGGAGCGGCACCCCGAGCTGCAGATCGATCTGGTGCTGGAGGATCGCTTCGTGGACCCGGTGGCGGAACGCTTCGACCTCGCCGTTCGCATCGGCGGCGCCCTGCCGCCGGACCTGGTGGCGCGCGAGCTGGCCACCTGGCCGCGCTACATCGTCGCGTCGCCCGACTACATCAGGCGCCACGGCCGCCCGCGCAAGCCGGCCGACCTGGCACGCCACCCCTTCCTGCGCTACCCGAACGGGACCGGCGACGTGCTCACGCTCAGCAGCGCCCAAGGCTCGGCGAAGATGCCGCTCGTCACGCGGTACAGCATCAACCATGCTGTGGCCCTGCTGGATGCGGTACGCGAGGGCGCAGGCATCGCGTTCCAGCCCAGCTGGATGGTCAGGGACCTGCTCAAGCGAAAGGAGCTCGTGCGCCTGCTGCCCGCCTGGAGCGGGCCCGCCCAGACCGCCTACCTGATCTCCCCCGGCCACCGGCGCCAGGCCATGCGCGTCCAGGTGATGAAGGACATGCTGGTGCGCGAGATCCAGGCCCTGTAGGCGGCCCGGTCCCGTTCAGCGCATCACGATCAGTTGAACACGCCGGTTCGTGCTGCGGCCTTCGCGGGTGCTGTTGTCGGCCAGGGGCGCGGATTCGCCATAGCTGATGGTCGACATGCGCGCCAGCGGCAGGCCGGCGCGAGACAGGTACACGCGCACCGCTTCGGCCCGCTTCAGGCCCAGTTGCTGGTTGACGGCGTCGCTGCCGGTCGCATCGGTGTGGCCCTGGATTTCCACGAACACCGGCTGGTTGTCGGCCTTGAGCTTGGCGACGAGCTGGTCGAGTTCCCGGCCGGCCTGCTCGGTGAGCTGGGCGCGGCCCGAACTGAACCTGACCTTGTCATCGGTCAGCAGCGTGCTCATCAGCAGGCCGGGCGGCGCGGGCAGGTTGTTGGCGGCCTGGGCTCGCGCCGCAGCCTCCTGCTCCAGCGCCACGATGCGCGCTTCGCTGCCTTGCAGCCGGCCATCCATCGCCTTGAGGCCGTCGTCATGCGCCTGCACGCGGGTGCCGAGGCCGTCCACGCTGGTCTGCACCGGGGCGACGGTCTCTCTGACGAAATCATGGGTGGCGCAAGCGCTCAGCAAGACGACGCTGCTGGCGACGAGTAGGGACGAAAGTTTCGACATCGGTGGATTCGTGAGGAAGAAGGAAGCGCGACTCTAGGCACTCCTCCACGGCAGCAGGTAAGGGGCTGTAAGGGATCCTTGCGCCATTAACCGGGCCGTACAAGGCCTTACCGTTCTGCAATACCC
>NZ_LYVQ01000126.1 GCF_001984095.1 Pelomonas sp. KK5 | reverse complement strand
TCCGGGAAGCGCCCGCGGGTCCGGCTACAGGCGCCGGGCTACATCATGTAGGGATCCGTCCCAACCTTGTTCAAAAAAGGCTGGAGGCTGCCCCGGACCTAGACCTTGTGTGCATATCACCTCCTTGTCTCGTTGCCGTGGGATCTTGAGGGTACACGTTTTTGCCGGATCCGGCTTGGCACGGCACGTCATGTCGATTCAGCGTCCCGTCGTTCGTCGTTGGGGTACGAGGCGCCCTCGGGTGGGCGCAGCGACCGATCAACTCAGCAGGAGCGAAGACATGTCCTACATCGATGGTTTCGTGATCGCGGTCCCTACCGCCAACAAGCAGAAGTTCATCGAACACGCGCGCCATTTCGACTCGATGTTCATCGAGCTGGGCGCAATCCGGGTGATCGAAGGCTGGGGCGACGATGTCCCTGACGGCAAGGTCACCGACTTCCGGCGCGCGGTCCAGGCCACGGCCGAGGAGACCGTCGCCTTCTCGTGGGTCGAATGGCCGGACAAGGCCACGCGCGACGCGGGCATGAAGAAGATGATGGAAGACCCACGCATGGATCCGTCCACGCCCGGCAACCCACCCATGCCCTTTGACGGCAAACGCATGATCTTCGGCGGCTTCGAGCAGGTGGTCGAAGTGAAGGCTTGAGCGGCGGCGGGCGGCGCTCCAGACGCGCTCAGGGGTCACGACGGGCGTCCGGCGTGAATTGCCGACCCGGCCTTTTCATCCCTGGGGGCTAGGCCCTGCAATGGCAACAGCCAGGTCGCCTTGCTGTCGATTCCTCTTCGTCGCAGAACTCATGGCCTGCCTTCCCGCTTCAGTATGGCCTTTGCGTCCTCGAACCCGATCGGCGCCGAGGTGTGCTCGTGGAGGACGCGCAGAACATGGCTGCGAGACTTCAGCACCCAAGTGATACGGTTCTGCATCGCTCGCAGTTCTTGCCCCTGGGGTGAGTACGCCGCGTATCTGGCGAAGGCGCTCATGACGGCAAAGCTTGGCTCAGCCGTAATCTTCACGTCTTCGAACGTGACTCTTACGGTCTCGCTGCCAAGCGACGTGAACCAACCCTCCACGGCGATTCTCCAAGCCGCGGCACCTTCGTATGACCAGATTCCCCACGTGTCGAACACTCTGACTTCTGCGTCGTAGATGTGCATGAAGGTCTCAGCGTTCTTTGCGAGGACGGCTGACTTGTAGGTGTCAAGCGCTCGTAGAACTTGCTTCTCTGTGTCACTCACGGTGGACTTCCTCTCGACGTTCGAATGGGGCAGACCTGTGACGCCCAAGGATTGCGTTCAGCCATGCGGCCGGGCGTCGGCTGGAACTGCGAGTCAGACCGCACTTTGCCAGGAAAGGCCATATGGCTCCACGTAGCGCCAGGCGTGCCACCTCGCCGGATCGTGCGCCGGCAACTGCGCAGGCGTCCGGGCAAGACGCGCCACGCGCATCGGTGCTGCCTAGCGATTGCGTTCAGCGGCGCACAAGAAAAAACCCCGCAAATCAAAGACTTGCGGGGTTTCTTGGAATGCCTCGGGACTGTACGGGACAGCCACTTGGCGGAGTCGGAGAGATTCGAACTCTCGATGCAGGTTTTGCCCACATACTCCCTTAGCAGGGGAGCACCTTCGGCCACTCGGTCACGACTCCAGCTGAGCCTCGAATTCTATAACAAGAATTTCGGGGCTCCGGGAAGTTCCTCGAAATTTATGCCGAGGCCGGTTCCTGGTCCAGATCGAAGGCCTTGTGCAGCGCGCGCACGGCCAGCTCCATGTACTTCTCGTCGATCACGACGCTGGTCTTGATCTCGCTGGTGGAGATCATCTGGATGTTGATGCCCTCTTCCGACAGCGAGCGGAACATCTTGCTGGCCACACCCACGTGCGACTTCATGCCGATGCCGACGATGGACACCTTGCAGATCTTCGGGTCGCCGACGACCTTGGCGGCATTGGTGGCCGGGCCGACGGTCTTCTCCAGCAGTTCCATCGTGCGGGCGTAGTCGTTGCGGTGCACGGTGAAGGAGAAGTCGGTCTTGCCGTCCTGCGAGACGTTCTGGATGATGACGTCCACATCGATGTTGGCCTCGGCCACCGGGCCCAGGATCTGGAAGGCGATGCCGGGCTTGTCGGGCACGCCCAGCAGGGTCACCTTGGCCTCGTCGCGGTTGAAGGCAATGCCGGAAACGACGGCTTGTTCCATTTTCTCGTCCTCTTCAAAACTGATCAGGGTGCCGGACTTGGCCTCTTCGACGATGTCGATGTCCCAGGGCGTGAAGCTCGACAGCACGCGCAGCGGCACGCGGTACTTGCCCGCGAATTCGACCGAGCGGATCTGCAGGATCTTCGATCCGAGCGACGCCATCTCCAGCATCTCCTCGAAGCTGATCGTGTGCAGGCGGCGCGCCTCGGGCACGATGCGCGGGTCGGTCGTATAGACGCCATCCACGTCGGTGTAGATCAGGCACTCGTCGGCCTTCATCGCGGCGGCGATCGCCACGGCCGAGGTGTCCGAACCGCCGCGGCCCAGCGTGGTGATGTTCATGTCCTCGTCCACGCCCTGGAAGCCGGCGATGACGACGACGCGGCCCGCGGCCAGGTCGGTGCGCACGCGGGCGTCATCGATGCTCTCGATGCGCGCCTTGGTGTAGGCCGAGTTGGTGGCCACGGGCACCTGCCAGCCGGTGTAGCTGACCGCCTCCAGGCCTTCGGCCTGCAGCGCCAGCGCCAGCAGGCCCACCGAGACCTGCTCGCCGGTGGCGGCGATCATGTCCAGCTCGCGCATCGCCTCGGGCGTCATCGAGCCGGGTTGCAGGTCCTTGGCCAGGCCCAGCAGGCGGTTGGTCTCGCCGCTCATGGCCGAGGGCACGACGACCATCTGGTGGCCGGCGCGCGCCCATTTGGCCACGCGCTTGGCGACGTTGCGGATGCGATCGGTCGAGCCCATCGACGTGCCGCCGTACTTGTGAACGATCAAGGCCATACGGAATAGCTTTACGGTGCTGTGAACGGAGCCTTCGATTCTACGGGGAGCCAGCGCAGGCTCATGCGCGGCTCGTCGGCCGCGGCGAGCATGCGGGCGTCGATGCCAAGGCCGGCGGCGAACACGAGCTGGCCGCCCGAGAACAGCAAGGGGCCGTCGCGCAGCCACGCCGGTACGCCCGCCTCCTGGCAGGCCTTCTTCAGGCTGCGGGCGGCGCTCTTCGGGGAGCGCTGGAAGGTTTCGCCACCCTCGCGGGCGCGGAGGGTCAGGTCTTGCAGGCGGGTGACACCGACGCCCTCGCCCTCGGTCGGCTCGACCAGCCAGGTGCCGTTCCAGCCGGGCTGCGGGTGGCGGCCGGCAAAGCCGAGGTTCACCAGTTGCGAAGGCGGATGGGGCGCGGCGGCGGTTGCGGCGAAGACGAGACGACCACGGTATTCGTGCAACTGGCCGCCGACGCAGGGCCAGCTCGCGTTGGGGCGCAGTTCGGTGCGCAGGCGACGGATCAGGCTCGCGGGCGCAGGCTGGCCGGTCTGCGCGTGCAGCCAGGCGCGCAAGGCGTTGGTCGCGCGGGCGTCCGACAAGGCGGCAAGGCCGGCGAGATCGAGCCCACCGGCCCCTGCCAGCGATTGCAGGTCGAATGCCGCCATCTCGCGCTGCAGTTCCAGCGCCTCGCGCGACCATTCGGCGGCCTGCGCCAGGCTGGCCTCCGCCTGCGGGAACGCCGCGTTCAAGGATGGCCACACATCCAGCCGCAACTGATTGCGGGCGAAGCGCCGGTCGCCGTTGCTGTCGTCCTCGACGTGGCTCAGGCCCTGCTCGGCGACATAGGCCTCGATCGCCTCCCGCGGCTGCCGCAGCCAGGGCCGCGCCCAGCAGATGCCGTCACGCCACTGCAGCTGCGGCATGCCCGCAAGACCCGCCACGCCGGCGCCGCGCAGGCCCTGCAGCAGCAGCGTCTCGGCCTGGTCACGGCGGTGGTGGGCCAGCAAGAGCAGGTCGACACCATGCTCGCGGCACATCGCGGCCAGCGCCGCATGCCGGCCTTCGCGTGCCCAGGCCTCCACGCTTTCGCCCTTTGCGGGCTTGCCGCTCAGGTAATGCGTTACCAGCGTGGTACCCAGCGCCTCGCACTGGCGCTCGCAATGCGCCTGCCACGCGTCGGCATGCGCGCTGAGGCCATGATGAATGTGAAAAGCCAGCACCTCGTCGATGCTGGCTTCTGGGGCGCTGCGGACCGTGGCCTGCAGCAGCGCGGTGGAATCCCTGCCGCCGCTGAACGCGACGGCGACGCGTCGCGGATCAGCGGTTCTTGGTGTCGCCGAACCGGCCATAGGCCTGGATGCGCTCGTAGCGGCGCTCGAGCAGCTCGGGTGCCTTCAGGTCGCTGACCTGGCGCAGCGCGTCGCTGAGCGCGCGCTTGAGGTTGGCCGCGGCCTGCTTGCCGTCGCGGTGGGCGCCGCCGACCGGCTCGTTGACGATCTTGTCGATCAGGCCCAGGGCCTTCAGGCGGTGGGCGGTGATGCCCAGCGCCTCGGCGGCGTCGGACGCGCGCTCGCTGCTCTTCCACAGGATGGATGCGCAGCCTTCCGGCGAGATCACCGAGTAGGCGGCGAACTGCAGCATCAGCACCTGGTCGGCCACGCCGATGGCCAGCGCGCCGCCGGAGCCGCCTTCGCCGATCACGGTGGCGATGATGGGCACTTCCAGCTGCGCCATCTCGAGGATGTTGCGGCCGATCGCTTCGGACTGGCCGCGCTCCTCGGCGCCGATGCCGGGATAGGCACCCATCGTGTCGATGAAGGTGAACACCGGCAGGCCGAACTTCTCGGCCATCTTCATCAGGCGCAGCGCCTTGCGGTAGCCCTCGGGGCGCGGCATGCCGAAGTTGCGCTTGGTGCGCTCCTTGGCATCGGCGCCGCGCTGGTGGCCGACGATCACGCAGGGCATGCCGTTGAAGCGGGCGATGCCGCCGACGATGGCCGCGTCATCGGCGAAATGACGGTCGCCATGCAGCTCCTGGAACTCGGTGAAGACCTCGTTGCAGTAGTCCAGCGTCTGCGGGCGCTGCGGGTGGCGGGCGATCTGGTAGGTCTGCCACGGCGCGACGCTGGCGTAGACCTCCTTCGTCAGCTGCAGGCTCTTCTTGCTCAGGCGGTCGATCTCTTCGGAGATGTCGACGGCCGATTCGCTCTGCACGTATCGAAGTTCTTCGATCTTGGTTTCAAGTTCGGCGATCGGCTGCTCGAACTCGAGGAAATGTCGTTTGCTCATCCGGCGATGGTGTTCGTTGATGAAAGGCCTAACGCTCACGTTGAGCGCACGGCTCAGGTCTCGGCGGCGGGTAGCTGAACGGGATCCAGACTTCTCCAAATGTACCATGTGGCTACCGAGCGATACGGTGCCCAGGCCTCTCCCAGCTCGCGCGCCTCGGCGCGCGAGACCGGCTCTCCGGAGAAGTAGTTCTGGCTGATCCCCTTGATCAGGTTGGGGTCGTCCAGCGGCAGCACGTCGGGCCTCATCAGGTGGAAGACGAGGAACATGTCTGCCGTCCAGCGGCCGATGCCGCGGATGGCGACCAGTTCGTCGACGATGGCCTGGTCCTCCATCTGCGCCCACTGCTTGACGTGGACATTGCCTTCCTCGAAGTGCCGCGCGAGGTCGCGCAGGTACTCGCACTTGCGCGAGGCGATGCCCAGGCCGCGCAGCGCCTCGACCGGCTGGGCCAGCACGGCCGCGGGCTGGATCTTGGCGCCGGGCGTGGTGGTGGCGCCGAGGAAGCGTTCCCAGATCGCCTGCGCGGACGTGACCGATACCTGCTGGCCGATGATCGAGCGGGCCAGCGTGGTGAAGGCGTCGCCACGCAGGCGCAGGCGAGCCTCGCCGAACTGCGGGATCAGCTTCTTCATCACGCGGTCGCGCTTGACGAGGTGGCGGCAGGCCTCGTCCCAGTATTCCGGGGTCACCCCGGCGCTCTTGATGCGGGCCTGCACGTCAGGCCTTCACCCAGGTGGTGCCCGTGGGCGAGTCCTTCAGCACGATACCTTTGGCCAGCAGGTCCGCACGGATGCGGTCCGCAGCAGCGAAATCGCGAGCAGCCTTGGCAGCGGCGCGGGCCTCGATCTGCGCCTGGATGGCCGCGCCTTCGTCAGCGCCGCTGCCGCCCTGCAGGTACTGCTGCGGAGCCTGCTGCAGCACGCCGAGCACGCCGCCCAGCGCTTTCAGCAGCGCGGCGTCCTCGGCCTTGCGCTCGCGGTTGACCTGGTTGGCCAGTTCGAACAGCACGGCCACGGCGCCTGGCGTGTTGAAGTCGTCGTCCATCGCGGCCTTGAAGGCGGCTGCCTGCGGCTGGGTCCAGTCGATGACGAAACCAGCGGCCGGCTCGACGGCCTCCAGCGCCGTGTAGAGGCGGCGCAGCGCGTTGCGCGCGTCGTCCAGGTTCACGTCGCTGAAGTTGAAGGGGCTGCGGTAATGGGTGCGCAGCATGAAGTAGCGCAGCGTCTCGCCGTCGTAGCTCTTCAGGACGTCGCGGATGGTGAAGAAGTTGCCCAGGCTCTTGGACATCTTCTCGCCGTCGACGTTGAGGAAGCCGTTGTGCATCCAGTACCTGGCGAAGGCATAGCCGGCGCCCTGGCTCTGCGCGATCTCGTTCTCGTGGTGCGGGAACTGCAGGTCGGCGCCACCGCCGTGGATGTCGAAGGCCTCGCCCAGCAGCGCGCAGCTCATGGCCGAGCATTCGATATGCCAGCCGGGACGCCCCTCGCCGAACTCGCTGGCGTACTTGGCATCGGCCGGCTCCTCGGGCTTGGCGGCCTTCCAGAGCACGAAGTCCAGCGGGTCCTGCTTGCCGGTGTCCACGGCCACGCGCTCGCCGGCGCGCAGGTCGTCCAGGCTCTTGCCGCTGAGCTTGCCGTAGCCCTCGAACTTGCGCACCGCGTAGTTCACGTCACCGCCCTCGGCCCGGTAGGCCAGGCCGCGCTGCTCCAGGCGATCGATCAGCGAGAGCATCTGCGGCACGTACTCGGTGGCGCGGGGTTCATGGTCCGGGCGGAGCAGGCCCACGGCGGCGAAGTCCTCGTGCATCGCGGCGCTCATCTCGTCGGTGAGCTGGCGGATCGTGATGCCGCGCTCGACCGCGCGCCTGATGATCTTGTCGTCGATGTCCGTGATGTTGCGGACGTAGTTGACCCCGTAGCCGCTGGCGCGCAGCCAGCGGTAGATCAGGTCGAAGGCCATGTTCATCCGCAGGTGGCCCATGTGGCACAGGTCGTAGACCGTGATGCCGCAGACGTACATCCGCACCTGGCCGGGGTCGATCGGATTGAAGGGCTCGACCGCGCGGGTCAGCGAGTTGTAGAGGCGAAGGGACATGGAATCTTGGGCCCGCGGAGCGGAGGCATCGGGCGTCGGCAGCACAGGGATGAGCGCCGTAGAATGGCCCGCAGTATACCGGCAGGGTTCCCTGCCGATGCCCGTGCGGACCCGGCCCCGGCGGCCTTGAGGTGCGCACCCTGACCCGATTCCCGAGCCCATGCAAACAACCAGAACCAGGCTGCTGGCCGCGGCCCTGCTGCTCGCCCTGCGAGCCGCGCCGGCCTTCGCAGCCAACGATCTCGAGAACGCACAGAAGCTCTGGCTCGCCGGCCAGCGCACGCAGGCGGTGAGCACGATCGAGCAGGCGCTGAAGCTGACGCCCGACGAGCTGAAGCTGCGCTTCGCCTTGGGCGTGATGAAGATGGAGCTCGGCCAGAAGGACGAGGCCGCCGCCCTGTTCACCGGGCTGACGCAGGACTTCCCCGACCTGGCTGACCCGTACAACAACCTCGCCGTGATCCATGCCAGCCAGGGCCAGCTGGACCTGGCCCGCACGGAGCTGGAGCAGGCGCTGCGCCTGCAGCCGGACAACGCCGCCGCGCAGGAGAACCTGGGCGACGTGCTGGTGCGGCTGGCGCTGCGGGCCTACCAGCAGGCGCAGGGCGCGCAGATTGCCCCGAGCGATGCCCTGGCAGCCAAACTCAAGCGCACGCAGGAGCTGATCCGCGGGAACACCACCGCGAGCTCCCGCTGAGCGAGAATCGCCCTCCCCTCTCTCATCCAGACGAAAGCCTCGATCGATGACTAACTGGAAGATTCAGCGCATGGCCCTGGCGGGCGCGGCCCTGCTGCTGGCTGCCACCGCCTCGGCGCAGACGGTCAAGCTCAGCACCTCGATGGGCGACATCCGCATCCAGCTCGACGCCGAGAAGGCGCCCAAGTCCACCGCCAACTTCATCCAGTACGTGAAGGCCGGCCACTACGACGGCACCGTCTTCCACCGCGTGATCGAGAACTTCATGATCCAGGGCGGTGGCTTCACCGCCAACGGCCAGCAGAAGCCCACCAAGCCGCCGATCCCGCTGGAATCGAAGAACGGCCTGCGCAATGTGCGCGGCAGCGTGGCCATGGCCCGCACCAACGATCCGAACTCTGCCACCGCGCAGTTCTTCATCAACACGGTCGACAACGCATTCCTCGACGCCGACAACTCGCGCGACGGCAACGGCTATGCGGTGTTCGGCCAGGTCATCGAGGGCATGGACGTGGTCGACAAGATCCGCGCCGTGCCCGTCACCGACAAGGGCATGTTCCAGAACGTGCCGGTGACCAACGTCACCATCAACAAAGCCACTGTGGAGTCCAAGAAATGAGCAAGCAAGTCGAACTGCAAACCAACCACGGCCGCATCGTCATCGAGCTCGATGACGCCAAGGCGCCGGCCACCGTCGAGAACTTCCTGAACTACGTGAAGAAGGGCCACTACGACGGCACGATCTTCCACCGCGTGATCAAGGGCTTCATGATCCAGGGCGGCGGCATGGAGCCGGGCATGAAGCAGAAGGCCACGGATGCGCCGATCCAGAACGAGTCGGCCAACGGCCTGACCAACGAGAAGTACACGCTCGCGATGGCCCGCACCAGCGCACCGCACTCGGCCTCCTCGCAGTTCTTCATCAACACGAAGAACAACGGCTTCCTGAACCGCGAGCAGTCCAGCGACGGCTGGGGCTATGCCGTGTTCGGCAAGGTGGTCGAGGGCACCGAGATCGTCGACGCGATCGAGAAGGTCGCCACCGGCCGCCAGATGGGCCACAGCGATGTGCCCAACGACAACGTCGTCATCGAGAGTGCCAAGGAACTTGCCTGAGCTCCATGAGCTGAGTGCGCCGGCGGCCTGGCGCAGGATCGACTTCCTGTCGGACCTGCATCTCTCGCCGGACACGCCAGCCACGCTGGCCGCGCTCGAAGCGCACCTTCAGGAGACCGCCGCCGAGGCGGTTTTCTTGTTGGGCGACATCTTCGAGGTCTGGGTCGGCGACGACGCACGCTTCGATCCCTTCGAGGCGCAGTGCGTGGCGATGCTGCGCGCGGCCTCGGAACGCCTTTCGCTGTTCTTCATGGCCGGCAACCGGGACTTCCTGCTCGGCGAGGCGATGGCGGCGGACTGCGGCATGACGCTGCTGCCCGACCCGACCGTGCTGGACGCCTTCGGCCAGCGCTGGCTGCTGACGCATGGCGATGCGTTGTGCCTGGAAGACACGCAGTACCAGGCCTTCCGCGCCCAGGTGCGCTCGCCCGAGTGGCAGGCCGCGCTGCTGGCCAAGCCGCTGGCCGAGCGGCGCGAAATCGGGCGGCAGATGCGCGCGGCCAGCCAGGCGCGCGGCAAGACGATGGAACTCTGGGCCGACCTCGACACCGAGACCAGCAAGGACTGGCTGCGCGCCGCAGGGGCCGTCGCGATGATCCACGGCCACACGCACCGCCCGGCGGTGAATGAGCTTGGCGATGGGTTTCGGCGTTATGTCCTGTCGGACTGGGATCTCGAAGCCGCGCCGCCGCGCGCCGACATCCTGCGCCTGCGGCATGCCGGCCTGCGCCGCATCGATCTATGTTCGGTCGGCTGAGCCGCGCGCTGCGCGAGCGGCGCGAGGCGCGGGCGCTGGAGCGGCATGCGATCCCCGACGCGCTGTGGGAACTGATGCTGCTGCGCTACCCCTTCCTCGCACGCCGCAGCGCCGAGGACATCGCCGAACTCCGTCGCATGTGCTCGCTGTTCCTGGCGAGCAAGGAATTCCATGGCGTCGGTGGCTTCGAGGTCACCGACGAGATCGCCTTGGCCATCGCCGCCCAGGCCTGCCTGCCGGTGCTGAAGCTGGGCCTGCCCTGGTACGACGGCTTCGTCGGCATCGTTGTCCATGAGGACGAGGTCGTCGCGCCGCGCGAGGTGATGGACGAGGACGGCATCGTCCACCAGTACGACGAGGAACTGGTCGGCGAGGCGACACAAGGCGGGCCGCTGATGATCGCCTGGTCGGCTGCGGCGCCGACCGAGTTCGAGGACCAGTACGTCTTCAACGTCGTCATCCACGAGTTCGCCCATGTGATCGACATGCGCGACGGCTGGGCCGACGGCGTGCCGCCGCTGGAGAGCACGGAAGCACGCGAACGCTGGATCGAGGTGATCGATGCCGAGTGGCAGGACTTCTGCGAGCGGGTCGATGCCGGCGACGAGACCTTGATCGACCCCTACGGTGCAGAGGCCATCGAGGAGTTCTTCGCCGTGGCGGTGGAAGCCTTCTTCGTGGCGCCCGAGGCCATGAAAAAAGAGCAGCCGGCGTTGCACCGGCTGCTCTCGAACTTCTTCAGACAGGGCTGATCAGTCGGCCGTGGCCGGCTCCGCCTTCGGCTTGTTGTCCTTCACCTTGGTCGGCTGGATGTCCAGCTGGACCTGCTCCTTGTCGTCGATGTCCACGCTGAGGCGGCCGCCGTCGACCAGCTTGCCGAACAGCAGTTCGTCGGCCAGCGCGCGGCGGATCGTGTCCTGGATCAGGCGCTGCATCGGGCGGGCACCCATCAGCGGATCGAAGCCCTTCTTGGCCAGGTGCTTGCGCAGCGCATCGGTGAACGTGACCTCGACCTTCTTCTCCTGCAGCTGGCTTTCCAGCTGCAGCAGGAACTTGTCGACCACGCGCATGATGATTTCCTCATCGAGCGCACGGAAGGACACGATCGCATCGAGACGGTTGCGGAACTCCGGCGTGAACAGGCGCTTGATGTCGGCCATCTCGTCGCCCTGCTGGCGCAGGGTCGTGAAGCCGATGGTCGCCTTGTTCATCGTCTCGGCGCCCGCATTGGTCGTCATGATGATGATGATGTTGCGGAAGTCGGCCTTGCGCCCGTTGTTGTCGGTCAGCGCGCCGTGGTCCATCACCTGCAGCAGCACATTGAAGACGTCCGGGTGGGCCTTCTCGATCTCGTCGAGCAGCAGCACCGCGTGCGGCTTCTTGGTGACCGCCTCGGTCAGCAGGCCGCCCTGGTCGAAGCCCACGTAGCCCGGAGGCGCGCCGATCAGGCGGCTCACCGCATGGCGCTCCATGTACTCGGACATGTCGAAGCGGATCAGCTCGATGCCGAGGATGTAGGCCAGCTGCTTGGCGACTTCGGTCTTGCCGACGCCGGTGGGGCCGCTGAACAGGAAGGAGCCGATCGGCTTGTCCGGCTTGCCCAGGCCCGAGCGCGCCATCTTGATGGCGGCGGCGAGCGCGTCGATGGCCGGATCCTGGCCGAACACGACGCTCTTCAGGTCGCGGTCCAGGCTCTTGAGCTTGCCGCGGTCGTCCGTCGACACCGAGGCGGGCGGGATGCGCGCGATCTTGGCGACGATGTCTTCCACCTCGGCACGCGTGATGGTCTTCTTCTGCTTGTTCTTCGGCAGGATGCGCTGGGCGGCGCCGGCCTCGTCGATGACGTCGATCGCCTTGTCGGGCAGATGACGGTCATTGATGTACTTGGCCGACAGCTCCGCCGCCGCCTGCAGGGCACCGAGGGCGTACTTGACGCTGTGGTGCTCCTCGAAGCGCGACTTCAGGCCCTTCAGGATCTCGATCGTCTGCTCGACCGAAGGCTCGGCCACGTCCACCTTCTGGAAGCGACGGGACAGCGCCGCATCCTTCTCGAAGATGCCGCGGTACTCGGTGAAGGTGGTCGCGCCGATGCACTTCATCGCGCCGGAGGACAGCGCCGGCTTCAGCAGGTTGCTGGCGTCCAGCGTGCCGCCCGAGGCCGCGCCGGCACCGATCAGCGTGTGGATCTCGTCGATGAAGAGGATCGCGTTGGGCTGTTCCTTGAGCTGCTTCAGCACCGCCTTCAGGCGCTGCTCGAAGTCGCCGCGGTACTTGGTGCCGGCCAGCAGCGCGCCCATGTCCAGCGAGTAGACGACCGCCTCGGCCAGCACCTCGGGCACGTCGCCCTCGGTGATGCGCCAGGCCAGGCCCTCGGCGATCGCGGTCTTGCCCACGCCGGCCTCGCCGACCAGCAGCGGGTTGTTCTTGCGGCGGCGGCACAGCACCTGCACCACGCGCTCGACTTCCAGCTCGCGACCGATCAGCGGATCGATCTTGCCGTCCTTGGCCAGCTGGTTGAGGTTCTGGGTGAACTGCTCCAGCGGCGAGCCCTTGCCGCCGGCGCCGTCGGCCTCCTCGCGCTCGGCCTCGGCACCGTTGCCGCCTTCCGGGCCGCTCTTGGGCGGCTCGGGCGGTTCGCTCTTCTTGATGCCGTGGGCGATGAAGTTGACGACGTCCAGCCGCGTCACGCCCTGCTGGTGCAGGTAGTAGACGGCGTGGGAGTCCTTCTCGCCGAAGATCGCCACCAGCACGTTGGCGCCGGTGACTTCCTTCTTGCCCGAGCCGGTGGACTGCACGTGCATGATGGCGCGCTGGATCACGCGCTGGAACCCGAGCGTCGGCTGGGTGTCCACCTCATCGGTGCCGCCCACGGTGGGCGTGTTTTCCTTGATGAACTGGGCGAGGGACTTGCGAAGGTCGTCCAGGTTCGCCGAGCAGGCGCGCAGGACTTCTGCAGCGGACGGGTTGTCCAGCAGGGCCATCAGCAAGTGCTCGACGGTGATGAATTCATGTCGCTGCTGGCGCGCTTCCACGAACGCCATGTGCAGGCTGACTTCAAGCTCTTGCGCAATCATGCGGCCTCCATAATGCACTGCAAAGGATGGCCGGCTCGCCGGGCGGCGGCCAGCACCAGTTCGACTTTCGTCGCCGCGACGTCCTTCGTGAAGACGCCGCAGACACCACGCCCTTCGTGGTGGATTTTGAGCATGATCTGGGTCGCCGTATCCAGGTCATGGCGAAAATATTCCTGCAACACCATAACGACGAATTCCATCGGCGTGAAATCGTCGTTCAACAGCAGCACCTGGTACAGGCGAGGTGGCTCGGTCTTCTGGGGCACTCGCTCGATGGCGACGGTTCCGTCGCCATCGTCCCGGCCGGGCGTCTGCCCTGGTGGCGCGGGAGGTTGAGGGGGTTGTTCTGGCATGAATTGATTCTATAGAGAGCGCCATGGGCCCGCTTGCCCTCGGGCCTTGTCCATCCACCACGGCGTCCCGCATTCGGGAAATTCGACACTGAAACCCATCTAGGAGCAGTCCGGCGAATTGCAAGCACCGTGCCGGCAACATAACGGCAACACTCGACGGACGAAACACCGGCACTGCGGGTCTGCCCCATAGGTACAGCTACCGAATTGACAGGGGATTGACAAAATACCCAAAATTCCCATTGGTGCAGTAAGACACCGGGACGGAGGCGTTATGGCTTTAGGGACAGTGAAGTGGTTCAACGATGCCAAGGGATTTGGCTTCATCGAACCCGAGGCGGGTGGTGACGACGTGTTCGCTCATTTTTCGGCGATCCAGATGGAGGGTTTCCGCACCCTGCGTCAGGGCAGCACGGTGAGCTTCGATCTGGTGCAGGGGCCCAAGGGTCAGCTGGCACAGAACATCACGCCGCTCGAATCGCCGCAGGTCCAGGCCCAGTCAGCGCCCCAGGGCGCCGAACTGGCGCACTGAACCCGCAAGAGCCCGCAACCGCGGGCTTTTTTACGGGCGGCGCGTGCAGCAGTAGGCTTCGGTGCGGTACGGGAAGGCGACTTCCTGGCGGCCGCGCAGGGCCGGATGGCTGTCCACCAGCTCCTGCAGCGCGGCCTGCACCCTCGCCTTCCCGGCCGGCGCCAGCGCGGCGATGAAGCTGACCGACATGATCCGGTCGACCACCACGGCCTGCGGCGTGCCCACATGCTGGTACGCGAACACCTCCGGCGCCGGCAGCTCGAAGAAGGAGCCGGCATCGAAAGGCCGGCGCCAGTCGCCCTTGTAGAAGCGCGGCACATCGCCTTCCAGCGGCGTGATGATCTCGGTGATCCGCGCCACCCAGTCCACCGACTCGTCGCGCACGTTCCACACCAGGCCCAGGCGGCCGCCCGGCCTGAGCACCCGGTGCATCTCGGCCAGCGCGGCCTCGGTGGCGAACCAGTGGAAGGCCTGGGCACAGACGACGGCGTCCACCGATCCGTCCTCCAGCGGCAAGGCCTCCGCGCTCCCCGCCAGCGCCTGCACGGCCGCCAGGCTGCGCGCGAGCTGCTCGCGCATCGCATCCACCGGCTCCACCGCCAGCGTCTGCGCCTCGGTAGCCGCCACCAGCTTGGTGAACTTGCCGGTGCCCGCGCCCACGTCCACGACCGTTGCACCGGCCTGCAGGCCCAGGCGCTCGCGCAACCAGCCCTCCAGGGCCGCCGGATACTCCGGTCGCCCGCGGGCATAACGGCCCGCATCGACGGCATATCCCTGCTGCGCAGCGGCGTGGACGTCCTTCATCGTCAGAGCTCGTCCATGCAGTCGATCATCACCTGGCCGAAGCCGGAGCAGGACACCTGCACCACGTCCTCCATCAGCCGGGCGAAGTCGTAGGTGACCTTGCGGCTCTGGATCGCCGCCTCAAGCGACTGCACGATCAGGTCCGCCGCCTCGGGCCAGCCGATGTGGCGCAGCATCATCTCGGCCGACAGGATCAGCGAGCCGGGGTTGACGTAGTCCTTGCCGGCGTAGCGCGGCGCGGTGCCGTGCGTCGCCTCGAAGCAGGCGACCGAGTCGGACATATTGGCGCCCGGCGCGATGCCCATGCCGCCGACCTGGGCGGCCAGCGCGTCGGAGATGTAGTCGCCGTTGAGATTCAGCGTGGCCACCACCGAGTATTCGGCCGGCCGCATCAGGATCTGCTGCAGGAAGGCGTCGGCGATCGAGTCCTTGATCGTGATGACGCGGCCGGTGCGCGGATTGCGCAGCCGGCGCCACGGGCCGCCGTCGATCGCTTCGGCCCCGAACTCCTTCTCCGCCAGCGCATAGCCCCAGTCGCGGAAGGCGCCCTCGGTGAACTTCATGATGTTGCCCTTGTGCACGAGCGTCACGCTGGGCTTGTCATGGTCGATCGCGTACTGGATGGCCTTGCGCACCAGGCGCTCGGTGCCCTCGCGCGAGACCGGCTTGACGCCGATCGCGGAGGTCTCCGGGAAGCGCATCTTGCGCGCGCCGAGTTCGTCGCGCAGGAAGGCGATCAGCTTGCGGGCTTCCTCGCTGCCGGCCTCGTACTCGATGCCGGCGTAAATGTCCTCCGAGTTCTCGCGGAAGACGACCATCTTGGTCTTCTCCGGCTCCTTCAGCGGCGAGGGCACGCCCTTGAAGTACTGGACCGGGCGCAGGCAGACGTACAGGTCCAGCGCCTGGCGCAGCGCGACGTTCAGCGAGCGGATGCCGCCGCCGACCGGCGTGGTCAGCGGGCCCTTGATCGAGACGACGAAGTCCTTCACCGCGGCGATGGTCTCCTCGGGCAGCGAGACCTCGGGGCCGTAGAGCCCGGCGGCCTTCTCGCCGGCGTAGATCTCCATCCAGTGGATCCTGCGCTGGCCGCGGTACGCCTTCGCGACGGCCGCGTCCACCACCTTGAGCATCACCGGCGTGACGTCGACGCCGACGCCGTCGCCCTCGATGAAGGGAATGATCGGCTCGTCCGGGACGTTCAGCGAATGGTCGGCGTTGGCGGTGATCTTCGCTCCCTGCGCGGGAAGCTGGATGTGCTGGTACATGGATGAAGACATGTGTTTCGGATTCAAAAAAAGCCGGCGCATGCGCCGGCTTTCGTCTTGCTCAGGCCGATCGGGCGATCAGGCCGACACCGTCGCCAGCGCGGCATTGAACGTGGCGCTGGGGCGCATCACCTCGGCGAGCTTGGCCATGTCGGGCTTGTAGTAGCCGCCGATGTCCACCGGCTTGCCCTGCACCGCATTCAGCTCGGCGACGATCTTCGCCTCGTCGGCGGCCAGCGACTTGGCCAGCGGCGCGAACTTGGCGGCCAGTTCGGCGTCTTCCGTCTGCGCGGCCAGGGCCTGGGCCCAGTACAGCGCGATGTAGAACTGGCTGCCGCGGTTGTCCAGCTGGCCGGTCTTGGGGCTGGGGTTCTTGTTGTTGTCCAGCAGCTGGCCGGTGGCCTGGTCCAGCGTCTTGGCCAGCAGCTTGGCGCGGCTGTTCTTGTTCTTGATGCCGAGGTCTTCCAGGCTCACCGCCAGCGCCAGGAACTCGCCCAGCGAGTCCCAGCGCAGGTGGTTCTCTTCCACCAGCTGCTGCACATGCTTCGGCGCCGAGCCGCCGGCGCCGGTCTCGTACATGCCGCCGCCGGCCATCAGCGGGACGATGGACAGCATCTTGGCCGAGGTGCCCAGCTCCATGATCGGGAACAGGTCGGTCAGGTAGTCGCGCAGGATGTTGCCAGTGGCGCTGATGGTGTCCTGGCCGCGGATCACGCGCTCCAGCGTGTAGCGCATCGCGCGCACCTGGCTCATGATCTGGATGTCCAGGCCGGTCGTGTCGTGCTCATGCAGGTACATGCGCACCTTGGTGATCACCTGCGCCTCGTGCGGGCGGTACGAATCGAGCCAGAACACCACCGGCATGCCGGAGTTGCGGGCGCGCGTGACGGCCAGCTTGACCCAGTCGCGGATCGCGGCGTCCTTGACCTGGCACATGCGCCAGATGTCGCCCTGCTCCACGTCCTGGCTCATCAGCACTTCGCCGGTGTCCAGGTCGGTGATGTTGGCGGTGCCGTCTTCGGGGATCTCGAAGGTCTTGTCGTGCGAGCCGTATTCTTCGGCCTGCTGGGCCATCAGGCCGACGTTGGGCACCGTGCCCATGGTCTTCGGATCGAAGGCGCCGTGCCACTTGCAGAAGTTGATGATCTCCTGGTAGATGCGGGCGAAGGTCGACTCCGGCATCACGGCCTTGACTTCCTTCAGGCGGCCGTCGGCGCCGTACATCTTGCCGCCGGCGCGGATCATCGCGGGCATCGAGGCGTCGACGATGACGTCGTTGGGCGAGTGGAAGTTGGTGATGCCCTTGGCCGAGTCGACCATGGCCAGCTCGGGGCGGTGTTCCTGGCAGGCGTGCAGGTCGCGCTTGATCTCGTCCTGCTTGCTCTGCGGCAGCGTGGCGATCTTGTTGTAGAGATCGACCATGCCGTTGTTGACGTTGATGCCGAGCTCGTCGAACAGCTTGCCGTGCTTCTCGAAGGCGTCGCGGTAGAAGATCTTGACGCAGTGGCCGAAGACGATCGGGTGCGAGACCTTCATCATCGTGGCCTTCACGTGCAGGGAGAACATCACGCCGGTCTTGTGGGCGTCCTCGATCTCCTGCTCGTAGAAGTCCAGCAGGGCCTTCTTGCTCATGAACATCGAGTCGATGATCTCGCGGTCCTGCAGCGCGACCTTGGCCTTCAGCACGATGGTCTTGCCGCTCTTGGTCAGCAGTTCCATCTTGACGTTGCGGGCGCGGTCCAGGGTCATGGACTTCTCGCCGTGATAGAAGTCGCCGGCGTGCATATGCGAGACATGCGAGCGCGAGGCCTGGCTCCAGTCGGCCATGCTGTGCGGGTTCTTGCGGGCGTATTCCTTGACGGCCTTGGGCGCGCGGCGGTCGGAGTTGCCTTCGCGCAGCACCGGGTTCACGGCGGAACCGATGCACTTGTTGTAGCGGGCGCGGATGTCCTTCTGCTCATCCGTCTCGGGCTTCTCCGGGTAGTCCGGGATCTTGTAGCCCTTGTCCTGCAGTTCCTTGATCGCCGCCTTCAGCTGGGCGACCGAGGCGCTGATATTGGGCAGCTTGATGATGTTGGCCTCGGGCTTCAGCGTCAGCTTGCCCAGTGCGGCCAGGTTGTCCGTGACGCGCTGCTCTTCCGTCAGCGCTTCCGGGAACTGACCCAGGATACGGCCCGCCACCGAGATGTCGCTGGTCTCGACATTGATGCCCGCCGGCGCCGCGAAGGTGCGCACGATGGGCAGGAACGAAGCGGTCGCCAGCAGCGGCGCTTCGTCGGTCAAGGTGTAGATGATGGTCGGTTGCTTGTCGCTCATGCTCGTATCCGGGTCAGTCAGGTCTTGCTAGTCAGTCAGTCTGCGGCTCAAGCGAAGTTCGCTTGGGCGAAGTCCCAGTTCGCGAGGTTGTTCAGGAAAACTTCCAGGAACTTCGGACGCAGGTTGCGGTAGTCGATGTAGTAGGCGTGTTCCCAGACGTCGACGGTCAGCAGCGCCTTGTCGGCGGTGGTCAGCGGCGTGCCGGCGGCGCCGGTGTTGACAATGTCCACCGAGCCATCGGCCTTCTTCACCAGCCAGGTCCAGCCGGAACCGAAGTTGCCGACGGCGCTCTTGGTGAAGGCTTCCTTGAAGGCGTCAAAGCTGCCCCACTTGGCGTTGATGGCGTCAGCCAGCGCGCCGGTCGGAGCGCCACCGCCATTGGGCTTCATGCAGCTCCAGAAGAAGGTGTGGTTCCAGATCTGGGCGGCGTTGTTGTAGATGCCGCCGCTGGACTTCTTGACGATCTCCTCGAGCGTCATCGACTCGAACTCGGTGCCCTTCTGCAGGTTGTTCAGGTTCACCACATAGGCGTTGTGGTGCTTGCCGTGGTGGTACTCCAGCGTCTCCTGGCTGTAGTGGGGTGCCAGGGCGTCCTTGGCGTAGGGCAGCGGGGGGAGGGTATGTTCCATTGTCAGCTTCTCCTCTGTGGGATGGGGTTCGGACCGGCGCTGATTGTAGGCAGCTTGTCCAGCACCTGCATGCGAGCGCGGCCATCGGCCAGCACCGCGGTGACTTCGCCACCGGTCTGCAGTTGCTCGACGGACACCAGCGCACTGCCCTGCCCGTCGTCCAGCCAGGCATAACCGCGAGACAGGACGGCATGCGGATCGAGCGCCGCCAGCCGGGCGCCGAGCGCGTCCAGCCGCTGGCGCGCGCTGCGCAGCGCGGCGGGCAGCGATCGCGAGGCGCGCTGGTCCAGGTGGCGCAGGCGCTGGTCTTCGACCAGTTGCCGGCGGGGCAAGACC
>NZ_LYVQ01000125.1 GCF_001984095.1 Pelomonas sp. KK5 | reverse complement strand
GCGCCGGCCAGCGTCGGCCGCGGCGGCGTGGTGTTCGCGCTGGTGCCGGCTCAGCGGCTGCTGGGCGGCGCCTCCAGCCTGCGCGTGCTGCCGGGCAGCTTCGTCACCCTGTTCACGCCCGATGGCCGGCGGCTGCTGCGCCAGCGCCCCGGCGACGGCCGGCTCGAGGCCAATGGGCGGCCGGTGCCCGCCGTCGTGCTGCAGCTGATCGCCGCGGCGCCCAGCGGCAGCTTCGCCCGCCCCAGCACGGTGGATGGCCGGGACACGGTCTTCGGCTATTCCAGCTCGCTGGTGCTGCCGCTGATCGTCTCCACCGGCGTGCCCGAGTCGGTGCTGCTGGGCCAGTGGCTGAGCCTGGCCACCGCGCCCTTCCTGGTGCTCAGCGTGGGGCTGCTGGCGGTGGTGGTGTTCGGCCGGCGGCTGCGCCGCGCGCTGCTGGCCCAGCGCGACCACATCGCCCGGCAGGACTACATGGTGCGGCACGATTTCCTCACCGGGCTGCCCAACCGCTACGCCTTCATCACCCACGTGGACGGGCTGATCGCGCGGCTGCGGCACGGCGAGAGCTTCCACGTGCTGCTGCTGGACCTGAACAACTTCAAGGACGTCAACGACACGCTGGGCCATGCGGCCGGCGATGCGGTGCTGCAGGCGGTGGGGCGGCGGCTGGAGGCGATGGACGCGCTGGCCGACGCGCGCGACGCCTGCGTGGCCCGGCTGGGCGGCGACGAACTGGCGATCTGCGTGCCAGGTCTTGCCCCCGCGGCCCCGGCGGCGATGGACGAGTTCTGCGCGGGCATCCAGCGCGCCCTCAACGAGCCGCTGGTCATCCACGGCGTGGAGCTGGCGATCACCGCCAGCATCGGCGTCACCGCGTTCCCGAGGGACGCACGTACCTCGACCGAGCTGCTGCGCTGCGCCGACATCGCGATGTACGCCGCCAAGGCGGACCTCGCCTCCCACTGCGCCTACGACCCGGCGCACGACCACTTCACCGCCGAGGCGCTGGCCATGCGGGCCGAGTTCGCCAAGGCCATCCGCGAGGACACGCTGGCCCTGGTCTACCAGCCCAAGCTGCGCCTGGCCGACGGCGCGCTGGTGGGGCTGGAGGCGCTGTCCCGCTGGACCCACCCGAGCAAGGGCCCGGTGCCGCCGATGAGCTTCCTGCCGCTGGCCGAGACCACCGAGCTGATCCACCCCTTCACCGAACGCGTGCTGAAGAACGCCATCGGCCAGGTGGCCCGCTGGCTGGCCCAGGGCTACGCGGTGCCGGTGGCCGTCAACATCAGCGCCAACAACCTGCTGGAGCACCGCTTCGCCGAGACCGTGCGCTCGCTGCTCGACGGCGCCGGCGTGCCGCCGCGGCTGCTCGAACTGGAGGTGACCGAGAGCGCCGTGATGCGCCACCCGGAGCTGATGCTCAAGCGCCTGCACGACATCCGGGCCATCGGCGTCAAGCTCTCCATCGACGACTTCGGCACCGGCTACGCCTCGCTGGCCTACCTGAAGCAGCTGCCGGTGGACACGCTGAAGATCGACAAGCTCTTCATCACCGAGATCGACCGCGACGAGGCCGACCGCCGCATCGTCGGCAGTTCCATCCAGCTGGCCCATGGCTTCGGCATGAGCGTGGTGGCCGAGGGCGTGGAGACGCAGGTGGCGGCCGACCTGCTGCGCGAGAAGGGCTGCGACTTCGTGCAGGGCTTCCATTTCGCGCGGCCGATGAGCGCGGCCGAGATCGAGCAGCGCTGGCTCGGCCGGCTGCTCCGTGCCGAGGAAGCCGCCGAGGCCTGACCGGGCCCCCGGGCGTCCGCTCCTGCCTTGGTTCAGCGTCCCGCGGCGTCCCGCAGCGCCTGCTCCAGCGCATCGATCTCCACCGGCTTGACCAGGTGCCGCGCGAAGCCCAGCCGGGCCGAGCGCCTGCTGTCGGCGGCCTGGCCGAAGCCGGTCAGCGCGATCAGCGGCAGCGCGCTGCCATGGGGCAGCTCGCGCATGCACTGGGCCAGCTCGTAGCCGTCCATCACCGGCAGGCCGATGTCCAGCACCGCGGCGTCGAAGGCCTGCCGTTCGAGCAGGGCCAGCGCCTGCGGGCCGTCCTCGGCGGTGCTGACCTGGTGGCCCAGCAGGCCCAGCAGTTCGGCCAGCGTGCGGGCGGCGTCGGCGTTGTCGTCCACGACCAGCAGCTTCAGGCCGGCCGCGGCGTCGGGCCTCGCCGCAGCGGCGCTCGCGCCGGGCGGCGCGTGGTCCGCTTCGGCCTCCAGCGGCAGCCGCAGCAGGAAGCTGCTGCCCTGGCCCCAGCCGGCGCTGCGGGCCGACAGCTCGCCGCCGTGCAGCTGCGCCAGGCTGCGCGCGATCGCCAGGCCCAGGCCCAGGCCCCCGTCGGGCCGGTGGATGGCCTGGCGGCCCTGCACGAAGGGCTCGAACACCGTGGCCAGCTCGCGCTCGCTCATGCCCAGGCCCTGGTCACGCACCTCGACGAGCAGCCGGCCCGCCTCGCGCCGCGCCTGCACCTCGATGGCCTGGCCCGGCTCGCTGAACTTGGCGGCATTGCTGAGCAGGTTGGCTAGCACCTGCACCAGCCGCGTCGCGTCGCCGTGCACCCGCAGGCCGGTCGCCGGCACCTCCACCCGCAGGCGCTGCTGCTTGCGCTCCAGCAGCGGGCCCACCGTCTCGACCGCACGCGCGACGATCTCGCCCGCTTCCACCGACTGGCGCCGCAGCTCCACGGTGCCGCGGGAGATGCGCGCCACGTCCAGCAGGTCGTCCACCAGGCGCACCATGTGCTGGACCTGGCGCTGGATGATCTCGCGCTCGCGCACCGCGACGTCCCCGTGCTGCAGCCGCATCAGGTGCAGGGCCGTGGTGATCGGGGCCAGCGGGTTGCGCAGCTCGTGGCCCAGCACTGCGATGAAATCCTCCTTGGCGCGGTTGGCCGCCTCGGCCGCCTGGCGCGAGCGCACCACGTCGGTGACCTCGAAGCAGATCACCACGATGCCGGCCGGCTCGCCGGGCTCGGCGGCCATCGGCTGGTAGACGAAGTCGAAGAAGTGCTCGGCCAGCTCGCCGCTGGCGGGGTCGAGCAGCTGCGCCGGGAAGGCGCGGCCGATATGCGGCTCGCCGCTGGCATACACGCCGGCCAGCAGGCCTTCGACCTCCTGGCCGGCCAGCTCGGGCAGCGCCTCCAGCAGCGTCTTGCCGGCCACGTCGCGGCCGCCGACCATGCGGCGGTAGGCCGCGTTGGCGAACTCGAAGCGGTGCTGCGGCCCGCGCAGCAGCGCCAGGCCCACCGGCGCGTGGCGGAACACATCGGCCAGCCGGCGGTCCAGCGTCTCGCGCTCGTGGCGGGCGCGGGCGCGCATCAGCAGCACCTCGACCCGCGCCACCAGCTCGCGCGCCGAGAAGGGCTTGACCAGGTAGTCGTCTGCGCCCAGGGACAGGCCCTCGATGCGCGCCTCGTCGCCGGCGCGGGCCGACAGCATCAGCACCGGCAGCGGCCGCAGCACCTCGTCGGCGCGGATGCGGCGCAGCAGCTGCTCGCCGTCCAGGCGCGGCATCATCACGTCGGTCAGCAGCAGCGCGGGGCGTGCGCGCTGCAGCAGCTCCAGCGCCTCCTGGCCGTCGCGCGCGGTCAGCACGCGCCAGTGCGGCGCGAGCAGATCGGCCAGGTAGGCCCGCATGTCGGCGTTGTCGTCGGCCACCAGCACCGTCTCGCGCCGGTCATGCGGGTCGGCGGGCGCCGCGCTGGCACCCGCGCCGCGCAGGCCGTCGTCGACGAAGGTGGACCAGGCGGCCCGGTCCGCGGCGGCCGGCGCCGCGTCGTCGATGGCCTCGGGGGCCAGATGCGCGCGGCCCAGCGGGATCGTCACTTCGAAGCGGCTGCCGCGGCCCGGCGTGCTCTCCACGCGGATCGTGCCGCCATGCATCTGCACCAGCTCGCGCACGAGCGCCAGGCCGATGCCGGTGCCCTCCTGCGAGCGGGCCGGCGTGTTGGCGATGCGGTGGAAGCGGTCGAACAGATGGGGCAGGTGCCGCGCCTCGATGCCGCTGCCCGTGTCGCTCACCGCCAGCTCGACCTGGCCGGCATCGTCCCGCGCCTTCAGCGTCACGCCGATGCGGCCGGCGAAGGTGAACTTGAAGGCGTTGGACAGCAGGTTCAGGACGATCTTCTCCCAGGCCTCCCGGTCGACATAGACCGGCTGCGGCAGCGGCGCGCAGTCCACGTCCAGTGCCAGGCCCGCCTGCTCGACGGCGGAGCGGAAGGCGGCGGCCAGCTCGGCGGTGAGGGCGGCCAGGTCCAGCGGCTGGAAGCGGGCCTGGGCGCGGCCGGACTCGATGCGCGCGAAGTCCAGCAGCGTGTTCACCAGCTTGCGCAGGCGCAGGCCGTTGCGGTGGATCAGGGCCAGCGCGCGGGCACTCTCGGCAGGGGGCGGCGGCTTCTGGTCCAGCAGCGCCTCCAGCGGGCCCAGCATCAGCGTCAGCGGCGTGCGGAACTCGTGGCTCACGTTGCTGAAGAAGCGGTTCTTGGCCCGGTCCAGCTCGGCCAGTTGCTCGGCGCGGTGCCGCTCGTCCAGCTGCGCCTGCGTGTCGGCCAGCCGCGTGCCCACCTGGCCGGCCACCAGGCCGAGGAAGTCGCGGTAGCGTTCGTCCAGGCGGCGGCGTGTGTTCAGGCCCAGCAGCAGCGCACCGATCGGGCCGGCCTGCGCGGGCCCGCTCAGCGGCAGCACCAGCGCCTCCTGCACCGGCTCGCCGTCCCAGGGCCCCGCGATGCCCCGCACGCCGAGCGCGAACAGCGCCTGCGGCCTGTCCTCGCGCAGCGCGCGGGCGATGTCCCAGGCGTCGTCGTCGGCGCCGTCCAGCGCGACTTCCTCGGGCAGCGGCAGCGCCTGCAGCTCCATGCCCACCCGGCGGGCCCGGTGCGTGGCGCCGTCGAGCAGGTACAGGGCCGCGAAGGCGAGGTCGGGCTGTCCGCCGCCCAGCGCCTGCAGCAGCGCCCGGCCGGCGTCGGCCAGCGTCGGCGCGTCCCGCGCCGGCACCGCCGAGAGCGCGCTGAGCAGGCGCAGCCGGCGTTCGCCGATCACGCGGTCGGTGTCCTCGGCCACCACGCAGAGCATGCCGGCGATGCGGCTGCCGTCGTCGTAGACGGGGCTGTAGGAGAAGGTGTGGAAGGTCTCCTCCAGGTAGCCGCTGCGTTCGAGGAAGAGTCGCAGGCCCTCGTCCCAGGTGGCCTCGCCGGTCGCCAGCACATGGGCGATGCGCGGGCCGATGTCGTGCCAGATCTCGGCCCAGACCCGGTCGGCGCGGGCGCCCAGCACCCAGCCGCTGCGGATGCCCACGGTGGGCAGGTAGGCGTCGTTGCAGAAGAAGGTGCCTTCGGCGCCCCAGTACAGCCACATCGCGAAGCGCGAGTCCAGCATCATGCGGACGATGGTCTTCAGGCTCTGCGGCCAGGCGGCCGGCTCGCCCAGCGGCGTGTGCGTCCAGTCGAACTCGCGCATGCGCCGGCCCATCTCGCCGCCGCGTTCGAGGAACTCGGCGCCTGGCGCCGTTGCGTCCTGCATCGGATCTGTCCTCCGTCCTGCTCCCAGGCGGGCCATTTCACCTCAGCGCCGTCGCAGGGGCAACGCGCGGCGGGAATGGGGCTTGCCGCATGGCTTCGTCACATCGCATTCACCAAGGATTCATCATGGGCCACAACAGCGTGCTCGGGGCCGATCGCGCCCCCCGACGAGCCAAGGGCACCGGCGAGGATGCGCTGGGCCCCGGCGACAGCACCGACAGCGGCAGCGACATGGCCGGCGCCGACCGCCGTGCGCCGGCCGATCCGCTGGAGCCGGTGGACCTCACCATCGGCCGCGACCGGGCGCTGGCACCCGTCGAGCGCGACGGCGACGACGCACCGGACGAGGCCGCCGACATCGGCGTGGACCAGGTCTTCGACACCGACACCGGCGCCGAGTTCGTGGCCGGGCCGATCGACGAGGCGATGGCGCCGGATCCGCTCGACGACGAGGAAGACGACGAGGACGACGCTGATGACGATGCGCGTTAGCACCCGTTCAGGCGCCGACCGCCCGCAGCAGCTGTTCCTTGTTCATCTTCGAGCGCCCCTTGATGCCGCGGGCCGCGGCCTCGCGGTAGAGCTGCTCGCGGGTGCGGCCGCCGGCGCCGTCGTGCGAGCGGCGGCCGCCCCGCTGCTCGGGCGAGGGGCCGCGCAGCGAGCTGGGGCTGGCGGTCTCCGATTCGCCGGCGCGGGCGCGGTCCTTGTTGACGGTGGCGGCGGCGATGCGCTCGGCCGTCTTCTCGCTGCGGCCGCTGGCGCGGGCGCTGTCGCGGATGTGCTGGTACTGGCGTTCTCGCTTGTCGCTCCAGGCGGTGCGGGGCATGGCGGTCTCCTGTGCTCGTGGCCGACCCCGCAGCGCGGGCAAGCGGCTTGCCCGGGCCTAGCTGCCTACTTCGGCTTCTTCAGCACCATCCGCAGCACCGTCTCCACATTGAACTCCAGCCGCTTGGCCAGCGCGTCGCGGCTGCCGAAGTTGAAGCCGTAGAGCAGGGTGCCGGTGTGGCGGGTGGCCAGGTAGTGATGGCCGATGGCGTCGATGGTGACGCACAGCTGCGAGGCGTCGATGCCCTCGCGGAAAACGCCCGAGGCCACGCCGCGCCGCAGCACGCTGTCCACCGCCTTCACATAGGCGCGGTGCAGCTTGCGCAGTTGCGCCTTGCCGGCGAGGTGCCGGCCCTGGTGCAGGTTGGCGCTGTTGATCAGCGTGATGAACTCCGGGTTCTGCAGCCCGTACTGCCAGCTGAAGGCGACCAGCTTGCGCAGCGCGTCGGCCGGGGGCAGGTCTTCCAGCCCGAGCTGGGACTCGCTGTCGCGCAGCCGCGCGTAGGCGTCCTCGACGACGGCCTCGAACAGCTGCTCCTTGCCGCCGAAGTAGTGGTAGATCATGCGCTTGTTGGCGCCCGCCGCTTCGGCGATCGACTCCACCCGCCCGCCTGCCAGCCCGAGCCGCGCGAACTCCTGCTGCGCGGCGGCCAGGATGCCCGCCTTCGTCTGCTCCGGGTTGCGCGCCCGGAAGGCCACCTTCTCGCCCATTGCTGCCCACTCCCATGCTGTTGTTGTTGTTGCCGATGATAGCGACAGCAGGGCTCGCATAACGCATATTCCAGACGGCAGGCGCTCTCAGGCCTCCACGGTACTGATGGTCCAGAAGTCGGCCGCGAGCCCGGTGTCGCCCAGGTAGGCATAGGGAATGGTGAAGAATCCCTTCTTTCCCCAGCTGGCGGACCAGGAGTTCATCACCGTGAAGCGCTGGCTGGTGTCGTCGTAGCCCACCGCCATCACCGCGTGGCCGCCCACCACCGACTCGCCGCTCGCTGGCATGTTCACGACGCCGCTCTTGGCCACGGCCTGAGACTCGAAGCTCTCGTAGACGGTGAAGCCGAACACGAAGGGATAGCCCGAGGCCAGGCAGCTCTTCATCTGCGTGGCGTTCTGCGTGAGGCGGCGGTAGGTCAGCGCCTGGTGGGCCAGGGCCTTCTTGTAGAGGGCCGCCGCCGGCTTGGTCTTGAACTTGGTGATCTGGTAGGGCCAGTCGCCCTCGTCGCAGACGCCCAGCTGGGCCACGCTCTTGATGCCGTCGCGGATCTGCGCGCCGGAGTCGCTGTTGACGGTGCCCTCCATGGCCCGCTCGTTGTAGTAGATGAACAGGCGCGAGGGCATGAAGACCTTGGGCGCGCCCTGCTTCATCTGGTCGAAGCGATGGGCGTTGCCGATCGCGTTGGCGGTGCAGCTGCCGAGCTGGCCCTGGTCCAGCACCGGCGGGCACAGCGGGCGCAGGTCCACCTTGGGCGGCAGCGCCTTCTGGATGGCCACCGGCGCGGCGTACATGTGGTCGCGGTGGTCGGGCAGGTCGGGCACCCAGCCGAAGCGGGCGTTGGTCTTGGGCATGGCGGACTCCTTGTCGGATGAACCAGAGACCTCGACGATAGGCCCTGCGAACGGGTGCCCGCATCGACAGCTTGCAGGACGCGCGGCTGTCTTAACATCGACGCGGGAGCAATCAATCCATCAGGCAGCCGTTGCAGCCTTGGCAGCCGGGCGTGTGACCCGGCGAGTGCGGGGGATCTTGGCGTTATGGATGACAGCCACTGGAGCGCCGGCGCGCTCGCGCAGCCGGCCCGGCGCATGGACGGGCTCGCGCTCGCGGGCCGCCTGCTGCTGGTCGCCGCGGCCTACTACGCCGCGGCGCGGCTGGGCCTGCTGATTCCCTACGTCAACACGCAGGTCTCGCTGGTCTGGCTGCCCAGCGGCATCGCGCTGGCGGCGCTGTGGCGCTGGGGCGCGGCGATGCTGCCCGCGGTGTTCCTGGCCGGCGCGGCGATCAATGCCCACATCGGCAGCCCGCTCTGGGTGGCGGCCTGCACGGCGCTGGGCAACAGCTGCGGCCCGTGGTTCAGCGCCTGGCTGCTGCGCGCCTTCGCCTTCGACGACCGGCTGCTGCGCCGGCGCGACATTGCCGCCTTCCTGGCCGCGGTGCTGCTGGGCATGCTGGTCACCTCCACCAACGGCATCGTCTGGCTGCTTGCCAGCGGCCTGCTGGACGCGGCGCAGCTGCGCCTGGCCTGGCTCAGCTGGCTGGGCGGCGATGCGGTGGGCGCGCTGCTGGCCGGCATCCCGCTGATGGCGCTGGGCCGCGCGCCGGCCTGGCGGCCGGGCCGCGAGGGGGCGATGGACGGGCTGCTGCAGGGCCTGCTGCTGGCCAGCGTGCTGCTGGTGTTCTCGGGCCGGCTGTCGGCCGACTCGGCGCTGATCGTGCCGCTGCTGGCGCTGCCTTTCTGCGGCGTGGCCCTGCTGGCGCTGCGGGGCGGCCTGCTGGCCTCGTCGCTGGCGGTGCTGCTGCTGTCGCTGGCCGCGGCCTGGGGCACGGCGCGCGGCGCGGGTCCCTTCGCCGGCGCCCAGGCCGGCACCGGGCTGCTGGCGCTGTGGAGCTACATCACCGCGCAGGCCTGCACCAGCCTGCTGATCTGCGGCCTGGTGACCGAGCTGCAGGGCAGCCGCCGCCAGTTCGCCGCGCTGATGCAGCATGCGCAGGACGCGATCCTCGTCGTCGAGCCGGACGGGCGCCTGGTGCGCGTGAACCCGGCCGCCGCGGCGCTGCTGGGCGCCGCGCCGGGCCAGATGCTGGCCGACCTGCCGCAAGGCAGCGGCGCGCTGCTGGTGGGCCTGCTGACCGAGCCCGCGGAGCAGGTCACGCGCGTGCTGCAACTGGCGCGGCCCGACGGCCGTCGCGCGCAGCTCGAATGCCAGCTGGCCCGCTACCGCGACGGCAGCGGGCTGTGGCAGTCGCACCTGATCCTGCGCGACATCACCGTGCAGGAGGAAGCCAAGGCCAGGCTCGCGGCCAGCGAGGCCTGGCTCAAGACCATCACCGACCACCTGCCGGTGCTGGTCGCCTACGCCGACCGCACGCAGACCTACCGCTTCGCCAACGGGCGCTTCCGCGTGGTGATGGGCGTGGAGCCCGAGCGGGTGATCGAGCAGACGATGGGCGAGTTCCTCGGCCCGGTCGCGCACGGCGAGCTGCAGCCGCACATCGAGGCGGCGCTGCGCGGCGAGGCGCAGCGCTTCGAGCGCACCGGCTGGGCTCGCAACGCCAACACCCACTTCCACACCGAGTATGTGCCCGACCTGATGCCCGACGGCCAGGTGGCCGGCTTCTTCATCATGGTGCTGGACATCACCGAGCGCCGCCAGGCCGAGCTGGAGCTGGCGCGCAGCCAGGACCGGCTGCGCGAGCAGGCCGAGCTGCTGCAGGTGACGCTGAAGTCCATCGGCGACGGCGTGATCACCACCGACGAGCAGGGCCGCATCCGCTGGATGAACCCGCCGGCGGAGCGCATGTGCGGCTGGCAGGCGACCGAGGCGGCGGGCCGTCAGCTGGCCGAGGTGTTCCGCATCGTCGATGCCGACAGCCGCGAGCCCGCGCCCGACCCGGTGGCTGCGTGCCTGCAGGGCCAGGGCGCGACGAGCCTGCGCCGCCGCTCGGTGCTGCTGGCGCGCGAGGGCGGCAACGAGCATGCGATCGAGGAGTCGGCCGCGCCGATCCGCGTGGACGAGGGCCGCCTGCTCGGCGCGGTGCTGGTGTTCCGCGACGTGGCCGAGCAGCGCCGCCTCAGCGACCAGCTCGCCCACCGCGCCACGCACGACGCGCTCACCGGCCTGCTCAACCGCGCCGGTTTCCAGGCGCGGCTGGAGCGGCTGCTGGGGCAGCAGGGCGGGGGCGCCGCGCACGGCGTGCTGATGTTCGTCGACCTCGACCACTTCAAGGCCGTCAACGATGCCTGCGGCCATGCCCAGGGCGACCGGCTGCTGTGCGAGGTGAGCGCGCTGATGGCCCGCTGCGTGCGCACCCGCGACACGCTGGCGCGGCTGGGCGGCGACGAGTTCGGCGTGCTGCTGGAGCACTGCGGGCCGGAGCAGGCGCTGCGGGTGGCGCAGTCGATCTGCGAGCAGGTGGGCGGCTACCGCTTCGCGCACGAGGGCCGGCAGTTCCGCATCGGCAGCAGCATCGGGCTGGTGCCGGTGGACGGGCGCTGGAGCAGCCGCGCCGCGCTGCTCGATGCGGCGGACAAGGCCTGCTATGCGGCCAAGGCGGCGGGCCGCAACCGCGTCCATGTGTGGGACGAGGCCGACCGCGGCCTGCAGGCCCGCGCCGGCGAAAGCGACTGGCGCCGCCGCATCGAGGCGGCGCTGGCGCAGGAGCGCTTCCAGCTCTTCGGGCAGCGCGTGCTGCGCCCCGATGGGAGCAGCGACGCCGAAGGCCTGCACATCGAGGTGCTGCTGCGCTTGCAGGAGGAGCCCGAGGGGCCGCTGATCGCGCCGATGGCCTTCCTGCCGGCGGCCGAGCGCTTCGGCCTGGCGGCGCCCATCGACCGCTGGGTGCTGGCCCGAGCGATCGGCTGGCTGGCCTCGCGGCAGCGCGAGGTGGCCTGCCTGTCGGTCAACCTCTCGGCCCAGGCGCTGGCCGATGCGGCGCTGCCCGGCGAGCTGCGGCAGTGGCTGGCCGAGGCGGCGGTCGAGCCCGCGCGGCTGTGCATCGAGCTGGCGGAGAGCGCCGTGCACGCGAACCCGGGCGCGGCGGCGGCTTTCTGCGAGGCCCTGCACGCGATCGGCGTGCAGCTGGCGCTGGACGACTTCGGCGGCGGCGCCGCCTCCGACGCGCCGCTGAAGGCGCTGGCCGGCATCGCCTGGCTCAAGATCGAACCCCAGCGCCTGCGCCACCTGCCGCAGCAGGCGCTGGACCGGGCGATGGTGCGCTGCGTGCAGGAGATGGCCGAGGCGATCGGCGCGCGCACCGTGGCCAAGGGCGTGGAGACCGAGGCCGCCGCAGCGGCCCTGCGGGGGCTGGGCGTGGACCGGGTGCAGGGCTGGCTGCATCACCGGCCGCAGCCGCTGGAACGGCTGCTCGACGACTGACGGCGCTCAGGTCAGCCGCCGGCCTTCGGCGCAGGCAGCCATCAGCGTCGCCAGCCGTTTCTCCCTCGTCTCGGCCTTCTTTGCGCTGAGCACCCGCCAGGTCATCTGCTGCCGCCAGCCGGGCGGCTGCGCCTCGAAGAAGCGCCAGGCCGCGGCGTGGGCCTTGAAGGTCTTCAGCTCGGCGCCCTGGAAGAACACGTCCTCGGCCTTCTGCTCGTAGGAGGCGCGGGCCGAGCGCTCCTCGCTGCGCATGGCGAAGGCGGCCAGGCCGGCCTCGCTCATGCGGCCCGCGGCCTGCAGCTCGGCCACGCGGGCGATGTTGATGGCGCTCCAGTGGGAGCGCGGCTTGCGCGGCGTGAAGCGGATGCGGTAGCGCTCGTCGTCGATGCGATGGCGCACGCCGTCGATCCAGCCGGCGCACAGCGCCTCGTCCACCGACTGCGGCCAGGTCAGTGGCGCGCCGGCCCTGGTCTTCTTGATGAAGCCCACGTGGAGCTCGGTGTGCGTGGCGCCGTGCTGCCGGAGCCAGCGGCGCAGCGCCTCGGGGCTGTCGAAGAAGATCGGCTCGCTCATCGGGTCATCGGCAGCGCGGCGCCCATCAGCACGAACAGGCCGCCGCAGACCCGGTTGAAGCGCCGCCCGAGCCGCTGCAGCCAGGGGCGCACCCGGTGCGCCATCAGGGCCAGGCCCCATTCGACGAGGATCTCCACCGCGACGAAGACCACGGCCATCACCAGGAACTGCGTCATCAGCTCGCGCTGCGGGTCGATGAACTGCGGCAGGAAGGCGCCGTAGAACAGCAGCGCCTTCGGATTGGACACGGCCGTCAGCAGGCCCTGGCGGAACAGCGAGAAACCACCGGGGTCAGGTCTTGCGGCATCGGCCGCCAGCTGCACCGCCGGCGAGCGCCACAGCTGCACGCCCAGCCAGACCAGGTAGGCGCCGCCGATGAACTTCAGCGCCACCAGCGCCCCGGCCGAGGCCTGCAGCAGCGCCCCGATGCCCAGCATCGACAGCGCGATCAGCGCCAGGAAGCCGAGAGCCCCGCCGCTGACCGTGAACAGCAGTGTCCTGCGGTGCCCGTGCAGGGCGCCGTGGGTCAGCACCAGCAGGCTGTTGGGGCCGGGCGTCAGCGACAGGCCGAGGGCGGCGGCGAGGTAGAGCAGCAGCGTGTGCAGGGCCATGTCGGTGTTTCCGGGTGTGGCTATCCAGTCTACACAGCACCCGCGATCCGTGAGCTTCGCCACGCCGGGCGCACCGGCGTGGCACTTGTAAGCGTTCTGTCACACGGCGCGCGCGGTCGCTCCGTAGGCTGACACCGTTCACATAACAAGTTACTTCGTTGGGAGCCTTCCCTTGAGCATCGCCACTCTTCCGGCAGCGCCGCGCATGGCGCGCCCCCATGGCCAGGCCGTCGCGGCGGACCTGGCCCTGGCCTGCGTCTCCGCCACGCCCGAGCACACCAACGCCCAGGTCTACGAGATGCTGGGCCGCCATCGCGACATGGCCAGCCTGCCGGTGGTCGAGGACGGCCGCCCGATCGGCCTGATCAACCGCTCGCTGTTCCTCTCGCAGATCTCCAAGCCCTTCTACAAGGAGCTGTTCGAGAAGAAGAGCTGCATCGCCTTCATGGACAAGGAGCCGCTGGTGGTGGACGCGGCGACCACGGTCGAGCAGCTCGCCCTGCTGACCGTGGAGTCCGGCGAGAAGGCGCTGGCGGACGGTTTCCTGGTGGTCGAGAACGGCCGCCTGCTGGGCCTGGGCTACGGCCTGGAGCTGATGCGGGTGATCGCCGAGCAGCAGACCGAGCGCAACCGGCGCATCTCGCAGAGCATCGACTACGCGAGCGTGATCCAGCGCTCGACGCTGGGCGTCTCGGCCGCCGCGCTGGCGCGCCGCCTGCCGGACGCCTGCCTGGTCTGGGAGCCGCGCGACACCGTGGGCGGCGACTTCTACCAGTTCAGCGAGTACGAGGACGGCTGGTTCGCCGCGGTGGCGGACTGCACGGGCCACGGCGTGCCCGGCGCCTTCCTGACGCTGATCGCCACCTCGGCGCTGAAGCAGGCGCTGGACAAGCACGGCCCGCGCGACCCGGCGCGGCTGATGGGCGAGGTCAGCGCCGCGATCAAGAGCGCGCTGGGCCAGGGCGGGGCGCCGGCCGAGGGCCTGGCCTCGTCCAACGACGGCATGGACGCCGCCTTCCTCTGGTTCGACGCGGCCACGCGACGCCTGTCCTACGCCGGCGCCCGCACGCCGCTGCTGCTGCTGGAACCGGGGCAGGCGGGCGTGGAGATCATCGATGCCGACCGCCTGGGCATGGGCTACGTGGACACGCCGGACGAGGCCCGCTGGACCAGCAAGGACGTGCAGCTGCGCCCCGGCGCCGTCGTGCTGGCCTGCACCGACGGCCTGATCGACCAGATCGGCGGCCCCAAGGCCATCGCCTTCGGCAAGCGCCGCCTGCGCGACGCGCTGGTGCGCCACCGCGAGCTGCCGATGCCGCAGCTCGGCGCCGCGGTGATGGCCGAGTTCACCGAATACCAGGGCGGGCAGCTGCGCCGCGACGACCTGACCCTGTTCGCATTCCGCCTGGATTGACCCTCATGCAGCCCACCCACCAATCGAGCTACGACCAGTACCGCGAGTTCTGCGACCTGGCGCGCCAGAAGAACGTGATCTTCTACTACGTCGGCTACTTCTCGCAGAACATCGTCACCGCGATGGCCGAGGCGGTGCGCCTGCGGCTGGAGCAGTCCGGCGCGGCCGGGCCGATCCGCCGGCGCCTGTTCTCCTGCTTCGTCGAGATGGCGCAGAACATCATCCACTACTCGGCCGACGCGCTGACCCCGCCGAAGCAGGACGACAAGGAGCTGCGCCACGGCTCGGTCTGCATCGGCGTGGACGAGGAGGGCCGCTACTTCCTGCTCTGCGCCAACCCGGTGGCGGCCGACGTGGCCGGCATGCTGCGCGAGCGGCTGGAGGCCCTGCGCCGCATGACGCTGGAGGAGATCAAGGCCAGCTACCGCGAGCAGCTGCGCAACGAGACCACGCCCGAGGACAGCAAGGGCGCCGGCCTCGGGCTGCTGACGATGGCGCGCGATGCCAGCGAGCCGCTCGAATTCGAATTCCAGACGACCAACGAGGAGGCCGCCACGGCGATGTTCATCCTCAAGACCACCATCTGAGCATGAACGACCTTCACATCCCCGCCACCTCCAGCTCGCCCGAGATCGAGTTCCGCTTCGAGGCCCGCCAGCTCGCGCTGCGCGGCGAATCCTTCCCCGAGAATGCCGCCGCCTTCTTCAACCCGGTGATCGCCGCGCTGCGCGAGTACCTGGCCGAGCCGGCCGAGGGAATGGAGCCGCTGACGGTCGAGGTCGCGCTGACCTACTTCAACAGCTCCAGCACCAAGATGCTGTTCACGCTGTTCGACCTGCTGGACGGCGCCGCGGCCGGCGGTCGCCGCGTGCTGCTGCTGTGGCAGCACGACAGCGAGGACGACACGATCCGCGAGTTCGGCGAGGAGCTGATGGCGGACTTCCCGAACCTCGAGGTCGAGCTGCGTGCTGTCGACGCGTGAGGCCGCGCCGATGAGCGCCGCGCCCGACCTGTTCGAGCAGGAGGCCGCGGCGCTGGAGCGGGCCCTGGCCGCCCGCGACAACCCCGCGCTGCCGGCGGCCGCGTACCGCGCGGCGCTCGGCGAGCTGATCGGCCACTTCGAGCGCCTGGTGCGCGACAGCCGCCGCCTGATCCGCCGCAGCGACCGCGAGGAGCGCGAGCTCAACGTGCTCAACGACGAGCTGCACCGCCTGGCCGCCCAGCTCGAGTACAAGGCCCGGCACGACTCGCTGACCGGCGCGCTGAACCGCGGCGCGATCTTCGAGCGGGCCGGCATGCACCTGCAGCGCGGGCCGCTGTCGCTGGTGGTGCTGGACATCGACTTCTTCAAGAGCATCAACGATGCCTACGGCCACCCGGCCGGCGACGCGGTGATCTGCGAGGTGGTGAACCGGCTGCGCGGGGCGGTGCCGCTGCCGGCCGAGATCGGCCGCGTCGGCGGCGAGGAGTTCTCCATCCTGCTGCCCGGCTGCGAGTTCGAGGATGCGATGGGCCAGGCCGAACGGATGCGCCAGGCGATCGCCGGGCGGCCCTTCGAGTGCCTGCCCGGCCGGATCGTGACGGCCAGCTTCGGCGTCAGCTGGACGGCCGCCTGCGGGGCCTTCGGCGACGCCTACGCGCGGGCCGACGAGGCGCTGTTCGAGGCCAAGCGCGGCGGGCGCAACCAGGTGCGGCGCGGCGAGGCGGGGGCGCAGCCATGAGGGCGCGCCCGAAGCCGGCCGCGCGAGGCGGCATCGCGTTGCGCCGCCCGCGCACCGAGGACGACCTGCTGACGGGGTTGCCGCTGCGCACCCGCTTCGTGGCCGATGCCGGCCGCGAGCTGGCGCGCGAGCCGGGCGCGCCGGCGGCGCTGCTGTGCCTGGACGTGGACCGGCTCAAGACGGTGAACGGCGTGCTGGGCTACGAGGCGGGCGACTCGCTGCTGCTGGGCCTGGCGCAGCGGCTCGCGCAGCTGCGCACCACGGTCGGCGTGCGCTGCGGGCGGCTCTCCGGCGGCACCTTCGTCGCGCTGGTGCCGCTGGCCGATGCGCAGGGCTGGCGCACCGCGGTCTCGCAGCTGCAGGCGGTGCTGAACCATCGCCAGCTGTGGCACGGCCAGACGCTGGACCTCACCGTCTCCATCGGCGTGGCCCTGCATCCGGACCATGGCCTGGGCACCGAGACCCTGCTGCAGCGCGCCGAGCAGGCGATGTTCGAGGCCAAGCGGCTGCGCACCGAGGTGGCCCTGTACGACCCCGAGTTCGAGGCCGACCGGCTCTCGCACCTGAGCCTGCTGTCCGAGCTGGAGACGGCCATCGCCGACGGCCAGCTGCGCCAGTTCCTGCAGCCCAAGCTGGGCGTGGCCGACCAGCGGCTGGCGAGCGTCGAGGCGCTGGTGCGCTGGCAGCATCCGGTGCGCGGCTGGCTGCCGCCCAGCGAGTTCGTGCCTTTCGCCGAGAGCACCGGCCGCATCCGGCAGATCACGCAGTGGATGCTGGAGCAGGCCATCGCCACGCTGGCCCGCTGGCGCGCCGAAGGCCGCGAGGCGCCGCCGATCGCCGTCAACATCTCCACGCTGGACCTGCAGGACGGCCTGCTGCCGGCGCGCATCGAGGCGCTGCTCTCGCGCGCCGGCGTGCCGGCCGAGCTGCTGCAGCTGGAGCTGACCGAGACCGGCCTGATGGCCAGCACCCAGGATCCGATCCATGTGATGCATTCGCTGCGCCGGCTGGGCGTGCGGCTGGCCATCGACGACTTCGGCACCGGCCAGTCCTCGCTGGCCTACCTGCAGCGCCTGCCGGTGCATGAGCTCAAGATCGACCGCAGCTTCGTCGACGGCGTGGACCAGGATGCCAAGCGGCAGGAGCTGCTCGGCTCGATCATCACGCTGGGCCATGGGCTCGGCCTGCAGGTCAGCGCCGAGGGTGTCGAGAACGCGGCGGAGCTGGCGGTGCTGAAGCGCCTGGGCTGCGACCTGGTGCAGGGCTATCTGCTGGCCAAGCCGATGGACGTGGCGCGCTTCGAGGCCTGGATGGAGCCGGCGGCGCTGGCCCTCTGAGCAATGGTAGGCTGCCGGCCACCATGAGCGACAGCACCTCTTCCTCCTTCTACCCCATCGGCATTCCCGGCCAGCCCTGGGCCGCGGCGGAGATCGCCGCCTGGCGAGCGCGGCAGCGGCGCCAGCGCAGCCATGCCGATGACGTCGTCGCCGCCATCGACGGGCTGGCGGCGCGCTTCGACGTCGAGACCTACGGGCAACTGGACCACGCGGGCGAGCACTTCCCGCTGCTCGCCTTGCGCAGCCGCGGCTGGGACGAGGCGCTGCCCACGCTGCTGGTGACCGGCGGCGTGCACGGCTACGAGACCAGCGGCGTGCACGGCGCGCTGCAGTTCCTGCGCGAGCATGGGCAGGAGACGGCCGGGCGGGCCAACCTGCTGGTGGTGCCCTGCGTCAGCCCCTGGGCCTACGAGCGGGTGCAGCGCTGGAACTTCGACGCGCAGGACCCGAACCGCAACTTCAACGAAGGCACGCCGGTGCCGGAATCGGCGGCGCTGCTCGCGCTGCTGGCGCCGCTGCGCGGCCGGGTGCTGATGCACATCGACCTGCACGAGACGACCGACACCGACGAGTCCGAGTTCCGTCCCGCGCTGGCCGCGCGCGACGGCAAGCCCTTCGAGCCCGGCACCGTGCCCGACGGCTTCTACCTGGTCGACGACGCCGACCATCAGCAGCCCGGGTTCCAGCGCGCGGTGGTCGAGGCGGTGGCACAGGTCACGCACATCGCGCCGGCCGATGCGCAGGGCCTGATCATCGGCTCCCCGCTGCAGCAGCCGGGCGTGATCCTGTTCCCGGTGGCGAAGTGGAGCCTCTGCGCGGCCATCACCGGCGCACGCTTCGCGACGACCACCGAGGTCTATCCCGACAGTCCCCGCGCCACGCCCGCGCAGTGCAACGCGGCGCAGGCGGCGGCGATCCGGGCCGCGATCGGCTACGCGCTGGCGCAGGGCCTCAGCTGATCGCTCCTGCCGCCTTGGCCTTGGCCAGCGCGTCTGCGGCAGCGGCGGCCGCCGGCTTGACCCGCGTGGCGTCGAGCGAGTCATGGCTGGCCTGCTCCGCCTTGCGCGCGTCGTCGAGGCGCTTCTGCATGGCCGGCCAGGCGGCCAGCAGCGCGGTCTCGGCCTCGCTGGGCTTGGCGCTGCTCTTGGCCTTGTCGTAGGCGGCCTCGCCGCTGGCGTAGCGCTGCCTGGCCGTCTCCAGCGCGCGGGCGGCGCCGGCCAGTTCGGCTTCGGCGGAGGCCAGGGCGGCATCGGCACGGGCCACCTCGGCGACGTGGCGGGCCGCGGTGGCGGCCTGCTGCAGGGGATCGCCGCTGGCCTTGCCGGCGGCCTTGGAGGCGGCGATGTGCTCGGCCGCCTCGGCCTCGGCGCGCTTGGCGCCCGCCGCATCCAGCTTGGCCTGCGTGGCCAGCTCGGCCTGGATGCGCGTGCTCACCTTGCCGGCTTCGTTCAGCGCCTTCAGCGCGCCGGCCACGCGGGCGCCGGCGGCGGCCAGCTGCTGCGCGGCGGCCGCGGCGGCGGCCTCGTGCGTGGCGGCCAGCTTGACGGCCTTGGCCGACTCGACCTGCTGCGCCTCGCCCGGCTTGGCCTGCTGCACGGCGGTGGCCTGCTGCTGCGCCTCGACGGCGCGCGCCTGGGCCTGGGCCGCCTGGGCGGCCTTCAGTTCCTCGAGCGCCTGGGCGGCGGCCTTGTGGGCCTTGTCCGCGGCGGCCACGGCTGCAGCGTCGCGCGCCAGCGCCGCCTTGCGCCGCTCGGCCGCTTCGGCGCTGGCCGCCTTCGCGTCCTTGGCCAGCTGGCCCAGGCGCGCCTCGTACCGGCCCGCATCTTCACCGGGCTGCAGCGTCCAGGCAGCGGCCAGTTCCTCGCTCAGCACCGCGGCCTCGCCCTTGGCGAGCACGGCGCGGGCGCGCTGGACTTCCTTGAGGGTGTCCTTCTGCTGCTGCTCGACCCGGCCGGCCGCGGCGGCAGCGGCGTCGGCGCGCTGCGCCTGGGCGGCATCGCCGACCGCCGTGTCGAAGCCGGACTGCAGGGCCAGCGTCTTCGGCCCGTCGCCGCCGGGCACCAGCGCGGCCACGCGGGCCTTCAGCGGGTCGGCGGCGGCCTTGGCCTCCGTGCCGGCGCTGCCCAGGCCGGCTCGGGCCTTGTCGGCCTCGGCGGCGGCCTCG
>NZ_LYVQ01000124.1 GCF_001984095.1 Pelomonas sp. KK5 | reverse complement strand
CGGCCACCAGCAGGCGCATGCGGGCCGCGCCCTGCTCGGCCGTCGTCACCTTGACGCTGCCCCGGCCGACCGAGTCGGCCAGCTCGCCGGCGGACTTGCGCAGCGCGGCGATCTGCGCCGGCGACAGGGCCGGCACCGTCAAGGTAGCGCCGAGGCGGGGCCAGACCTTGCCGAGCTGTTCGCGGTAGGCGTTCCACCTGCCGGCGGGCAGCACCTCGGCCTTCAGGTCCAGCTCGCCGTCGATCTGCTGCGAACGCGGCGCCGCGGCATAGCGCAGGTGCAGCGCGAACTGGTCGTTGACCTCGTCGAAGCGGCTGCTGGCATTGGCGCCGGGCGTGAAGCTCTCCTCGAAGAACTCGTAGCGCAGCGTGTAGCGGTAGCGGCCGGTGGCGCCGATCTGCATGGCCTCGGCGCGCGGGGTCTGGTTGGGCAGGCGCAGCGGCACGGCCAGGTCCAGCAGCGCGAAGTCGCCGGCGAGGTTGCGCTTGTCGGGGAAGCGCCAGTAGTCGGCGCCGGTGCCGAAGTTCAGCGTCACCTTCACGGCGTTGCGGCCCTCGACCTCCTCGATCAGCGCCTGCCCCTGCTGGCGGAACGAAGGATAGGCGCGCGAGATCTCGCCGATCAGCGCCTTCTGCAGTTCCTCGGCGGGCATGCTGTCGCGGGCGGCGCGCAGCGATTCGGCCAGGTCGCCGTGGTAGGTGGTGACCGATTCGAACGTGCCTTCCTCGGCCAGCTTCGGGAAGCGCATCGTCGCCACCGTCTCGCTGCGCAGCGCCTCGCGGGCCGGCGGCATCGGGCTGAGCGAGTTCACGTCGGCACGGGCGAGCAGGCCGCGGTCCAGGCCCCAGGACTGGCGCGTGGCCGGCGCGCCGCTCTGCTGCGAGCGGGTGCCGTCCAGCCACAGGGTCAGGTCTTGCCCGGGCAGGCGCACGGCAGCGATCGCATGGTCGAAGGCCAGCGGGCTCGGCAGGCGGCCCTGCACCGACTCGCGCAGGTAGGTGGACACCAGCACCGGCGTGGCCTCGATGTCCAGGCGCTTGAGCAGGTTCACCAGCAGCGCGGCCTTGTCCTTGCAGTCGCCGAAGCGCTGCTTGAGCACCGTGTCGGCGCTGGCCGGCTGGTGCGAGTTGGCGCCCATCTCGGTGCCGAAGTAGCGGATGTCGCGCTGCACGAAGTCCAGCGCCAGGCGCAGGCGTTCTTCCGGCGCCTCGGCCTTCGCACGGATGGTGTCGGCTTCGGCCGCCAGCGCGCTGCTGTTGCCGCCCTCGGCCGAGGCGAACAGCTGGCGCGCCCAGGCGGCCACGTCGGCCCAGTCGGCGAACTCGCTCAGCTCGATCTGGTCGGCCATGGTCTCGGCCACCGGCAGCAGCGGGTCGTAGTGGAACTGCGGCACCGCCCGGCGGCGCCAGGTGCTTTCGCGCAGGCCGTCCCTGGTGGTCTGTTCGCTGAACTCGATCTTCAGCGCTTCGCCCTTGTCGCGGTGGCGGATGTTGCGCGCCGCCGGCGCCAGCAGCCGGAAGTTCACCAGGCCCACCGGCCCGAGGCTGGCGCTGGTCCATTCCTGGTCGACATAGCGGCCCTTGAAGACCGGGTTGTCGCCGACCAGCGAGGCGGCCCACTCGATGCGGTCGCCGGCGCGCAGGTCGTCCAGCACGATGGAGGCCGTCATGCGGCCGTCCACCATCTGGCGCTCCAGATTGGTCTCGCGGTGCAGCAGCTTGACGATCCTGCGGTCGGCCAGCTTGTCGATGCGCTTGCCGTCACGCCAGATCTCCAGCCGGTGGAAGACGAGGCGCTGGTAGGACGGATCGAACTCGAGCTGGATCTGCGAGCCGTTCTGCAGGCCGGCGCTGTCCCGGATCTGGCGGATCGCGTGCTGGTAGCGCCAGGTCTGCGCGGCCTCGGCGCCGACGCGGGTCTGGTGGTCCATCAGCAGCACCTGGACCGGCGCGGCGGGCAGGGTGATGGACGCATCGGCCGCCAGCGGCTGCACCCAGGCGGGCGCCGGGGCGACGGTGTAGCCCTCGGCGGGCGCCGCCGCCTTGGGCGCAACGGGCGGCTTGGTCGCAGCGCTTGCCGCGAATCCTGTTGCCAGAGCCAGGGCGCACAGGCAGCGCCGCATCAGTGAAAGCATCCGATCCCCGCTCATCTCATCATTTGAGCGGGGAGTTTAGGAGAGCTTCGTCAGATCTTGCGCGCGAGGCTTTCCGCGCGGCCGATGTAGCTGCCGGGGGTCAGGTCCATCAGGCGGGCCTTCTCGGCCTCGGGCAGCTCCAGCGTGCCGATGAATTCGCGGATCGCTTCCTGCGTGATCGCCTTGCCGCGGGTCAGCTCCTTCAGGCGCTCGTAGGGGTTGGGCAGCGCGTAGCGGCGCATCACCGTCTGGATCGGCTCGGCCAGCACTTCCCAGGCGGCGTCGAGGTCGGCGGCCAGCGCGGCCTCGTTGATCTCGAGCTTGTCCAGGCCCTTGAGCAGCGAGTCGTAGCCCAGCACCGCATAGCCCAGCGCCACGCCCATATTGCGCAGCACCGTCGAGTCGGTGAGGTCGCGCTGCCAGCGGCTGATCGGCAGCTTCTGGCTCAGGTGGCTCAGCAGCGCGTTGGCCAGGCCGAAGTTGCCCTCGGCGTTCTCGAAGTCGATCGGGTTGACCTTGTGCGGCATCGTCGACGAGCCGATCTCGCCGGCCTTGGTGCGCTGCTTGAAGTAACCGAGCGAGACATAACCCCAGACATCCCGGGACCAGTCGATCAGGATCGTGTTGGTGCGGGTCACCGCGTCGAACAGCTCGGCCATGTAGTCGTGCGGCTCGATCTGGATCGTGTAGGGGTTGAAGCTCAGGCCCAGCGGCCCCTCGATCACGCGCTGGCTGAAGGCTTCCCAGTCGTGCTCGGGCCAGGCCGACAGGTGGGCGTTGTAGTTGCCGACGGCGCCGTTCATCTTGGCCAGCAGCTTGACGTCGGCGATGCGCGCGCGGGCGTTGCGCAGGCGGGCCACGACGTTGGCGATCTCCTTGCCGACGGTCGTCGGGCTGGCGGTCTGGCCATGGGTGCGCGAGAGCATCGGCACGGCGGACAGCGTGTGGGCCATGTCGGTCAGCTTGGTGACGATCTTGTCGATCGTCGGCAGCAGCACTTCGGCGCGGGCCGCCTTCAGCATCAGGCCGTGGCTGGTGTTGTTGATGTCCTCGCTGGTGCAGGCGAAGTGGACGAACTCGCCGGCCGCCTTCAGCTCGGCATTGGCCTCGAAGCGCGACTTGAGCCAGTACTCGACCGCCTTGACGTCGTGGTTGGTCGTCTTCTCGATCTCCTTGATCGCCTGGGCGTCGGCCTCGGAGAAGCGGGTCACCAGGCTGCGCAGCAGGCCACGGCCGGCTTCCGACAGCGGCTTGAACTCGGCGAAGCCGCAGTCCGACAGCGCGATGAACCACTCGACCTCCACCTGCACGCGGCGGTGCATCAGGCCGTACTCGGACAGCAGCGGGCGCAGGGCGGCGACACGCGAGGCATAGCGGCCATCCAGCGGCGAAAGGGCGCTGATGCTGGAGAAGGGAGCGACGTTCATGGGCGGGGTCTCGGGCTGGGTGGCGCTGGGATCAGCACTAGGGCTAACCCGTGATTTTAGCGGCTTGACCCGAGCAAGCAGGAACGCGCGCAGTAGTCTGCCGGCGTGACGCCGGCATGGCAATCCTCGGAGCGGGTGCCGCGGCCCGCTTGTGTCGGCCGCAGCAGACAGCGTCGCACATGCGGGATGGCACCCCGGGCGATGGCTAGAATCGATCGCAACCCTCCCGACCTGATCCCCAGCCGGCCCGCCCGGCGACGACTAGACACCATGAAACTGATCGGTTCCCTCACCAGTCCCTATGTCCGCAAGGTGCGTGTCGTGATGGCCGAGAAGAAGCTCGACTATCAGTTCGTGCTGGAAGACGTCTGGGGCAGCGATGCCATCCTGAAGATGAACCCGCTGGGCAAGGTGCCCTGCCTGGTGATGGAAGGCCAGGACTCGATCACCGGCGCGGTGTTCGACTCGCGCGTCATCTGCGAGTACGTGGACACGCTCTCGCCGGTCGGCAAGCTGATCCCCGAGCGGGGCCGCGAGCGCACCGAGGTGCGCACCTGGGAGGCGCTGGCCGACGGCGTGATGGACGCCTCCATCCTCGCCCGGCTGGAGCAGACCTGGACCGGCCGCGCCGACGTGGAGCGCAGCTCCGCCTGGGTGGAGCGGCAGATGACCAAGGTCCATGCCTCCATCGCGGCGATGGGCGCCGGCCTCGGCGAGCGCAACTGGTGCTCGGGCAACCACTTCTCGCTGGCCGACATCTCGGTCGGCTGCGCGCTGTCGTACATGGACTTCCGCTTCCCGTCGATCGACTGGCGCACGGCCCAGCCGAACCTGGCGAAGCACTACGAGAAGCTGGCCGCGCGCCAGAGCTTCATCGACACCGAGCCGCCGGCCGCCTGAGCCGCAGGCAGCGGCTGGCGCGCATGCAGCCGCGCATAGATGCGCCACAGGCGCTGTTCGATCTCGGCCGGCTGCAGCAGCCAGCGTTCGCCGATCTCCGGCAGCAGCCAGCCCTGGGCGAGCAGGCTCAGCAGGTGCTGCTCGGCCATGCTGAGGCCCGCGCCGGTGGGGCCCAGGTCCTGTCCCGCCGTGGGCAGTTGCGCGGCCGCCAGGCGGCTTCGCTGCACGCCGAAGGCGGCCAGCGCCTGCTGGGCGATGCTGGCGGTCATCGGGGCGCGCCGGTCGGCCAGCCGGCGCAGGCCATCGGCCAGGCCCTCGCCATCGCCGGTGTCGGCGGCATAACTGTCAGCTCCCGCTGACAGCGCATCGAACAGCCGCAGGTCCTCATTGCTGCTGGACAGCAGCAGCATCTGGGGGCGGCGGCCTGCCCAGCCGCGCATCTCATAGGCGAGGCGCGTGGCATGGCCATCGAGCAGGCGCAGGTCGCAGGCCACGATGTCGGGCCGCAGCGCGGCGATCGCCTCGCCGGCCTCGCGCACCCGCTCGCCCTCTCCACAGACCCACCAGCCCGCCAGGCGCATCACGGCGGCACGCGACTTTTGCAGGGCTGGCCGGCAGCGGCGCAGCAGGAAAACGGAAGGCATCGAGGGCTCGGGGGCGGCCTGGATGCCGCTCAACTTTGACGTTAGGGATTTTGCGTGCCGCTGCCGGCATCACAACCCCGCGAGCGGGCGGCTGCTCCCCCCTGCCTCCAGGATGGTCAGGCCGTCATCGAGTGCAGCGCGATGCGGTTGCCTTCGCTGTCGAGCACGATCGAGCGGAAGCCATGCGGCCCGATCTTGTGGCTGGGCTGCAGCACCTTGCCGCCGTTCGCGCCCGCCGCCGCCTCGGCCGGCGCCATGCGGCCCTCGACGTTGAGATAGACCAGCGGGCCGTTGGAGCAGGGCTTGTTGTCGTCGCTGGGCAGGTAGAGGCAGCCGGCCACCTCGTCGCCGCTGTGCGGCAGCAGGCCGAAGCGGAAGCCCGGGCCGCTCTCGACCCGCACCGGCTCGCCGAACACGGCGCTGTAGAAGGCAACCGCGCGGTCCAGGTCCAGCACGGGGATGTCGATCCAGACGAAACGATGGCTCATGGTGAAGGTCTCCTTGGAGCCAAGAATACGACCGTGCCGGCGCGACCGTACGCAGGAAACCCCGCAGTCTCAGGACGGCATCGCGAGGGCGCCTTGAGGCGCGAAACTCGATGCATCCGCCAGCGGCCAGTAGACCTCGAACACCCGCGTCGTCAGATTCCCGGCCAGCAGCGAGCCGGGCAGGATCGTCGGCAGGCAGTTGGCGAGCTGCCGCACCTCGTGCTTGCCGGTGCGCTGCACGATGTGGGCCGCGGTGATGTCGCCCGGGTGCTCCAGGCCGGCGGCCTGCACCAGCTCCTTCAGCGCCTTCAGCGTCTCCTCGTGGAAGCGGAACACGCGCTCGGCCTTGTCGGGCACGACCAGCGCGCGCTGGCGGCCGAGGTCCTGGGTGGCGACCCCCGTCGGGCAGTGGCCGGTATGGCAGCTCTGCGACTGGATGCAGCCCAGCGCGAACATGAAGCCGCGCGCCGCGTTGCACCAGTCCGCGCCGAGCGCCATCATCCGCACGATGTCGAAGGCGCTGACCACCTTGCCGGCGCAGCCGATCTTGACCTTGTCGCGCAGGTTCAGGCCCACCAGCGTGTTGTGGACCAGCAGCAGCCCTTCCTGAAGCGGCGCGCCGACATGGTCGGTGAACTCCAGCGGCGCGGCGCCGGTGCCGCCCTCGGCGCCGTCGACGACGATGAAATCAGGCGTTATGCCGGTCTCGATCATCGCCTTGGCCATCGCGAACCATTCCCAGGGGTGGCCGATGCACAGCTTGAAGCCGGTGGGCTTGCCGCCGGACAGCTCGCGCAACTGCTCGATGAACTGCATCATCTCGACCGGCGTCCTGAACGCGCTGTGGGCGGCCGGCGAGATGCAGTCCTCGCCGATCTTCACGCCCCGCGCGGCGGCGATCTCGGCCGTCACCTTCGGGCCCGGCAGCACGCCGCCGTGGCCGGGCTTGGCGCCCTGGCTCATCTTCAGCTCGATCATCTTGACCTGCGGGTCGATCGCGGCCTCGCGGAACTTCTCGGGGCTGAAGCTGCCGTCGAGGTTGCGGCAGCCGAAGTAGCCGGAGCCGATCTCCCAGATCAGGTCGCCACCGTGCTTGCGGTGGTGGACGCTGATCGAGCCCTCGCCGGTGTCGTGGGCGAAGCGGCCGCGCGCGGCGCCGGCGTTCAGCGACATGATCGCGTTGGCCGACAGCGCGCCGAAGCTCATCGCCGAGATGTTGAAGATGCTGGCCGAGTAGGGCTGGGCGCGCGCGCCGCCGATCAGGATGCGGAAGTCGTGGGTGGGCAGCGAGGTGGGCATGACCGAGTGGTTGATCCACTCGTAGCCGTTGGCGCCGGTGTCCAGCTGGGTACCGAAGGGCCGCTTGTCGGGGTCGCCCTTGGCGCGCTGGTAGACCAGCGAGCGCTGCTGGCGCGAGAAGGGCGCGGCCTCGTTGTCGTTCTCCAGGAAGTACTGGCGGATCTCCGGCCGGATGAACTCCAGCAGGAAGCGCACATGGCCGATGACCGGGTAGTTGCGCAGGATCGAGCGGCGCGTCTGCCGCGCGTCCATGAAGCCCACCAGCGTCAGCCAGCCGAACAGCAGCAGGCCCCAGGGCGCCATCTCGCCGGCCAGGAAGGCGGTGCCAGATACCAGAGCCAGCAGCGCGCACAGCAGCCAGGTCGAGTAGCGGATCGGAAAGAAGTCGTCGATGCGTTGCAGCCATGACGGCATGGCGGTCCCCTTGTAGTTCTGCGCCTCTCTGTGGCGCCGGGATGATGCTGCACAATCTTTGCGCCGGCAACCAAACAACAGCCAGGGAATCCGATGAGCCTCAAATCCGTGTTCCGGCCGATCGGCTGGTTCTTCTCCCGCACCTGGTGGCTGCTCGACGGCCTGCGCCGCGCGATCCTGAACCTGCTGCTGCTGATCGTGCTGGTGATTCTCGTGGTCGCCATCGTGCGCCACGGCCCGAAGCCGCTGCAGCCCAAGACCGCACTGGTGTTGAACCTCGGCGGGCGCCTGGTGGAGCAGTACGCCGGCAACGCGCGCGACCGTGCGATGGCCGAACTGCGCGGCGAGCACGTGCCGGCGCAGACGCGGCTGCGCGACGTGCTGCGCGCGATGGACGCCGCCACCACCGACGACAAGATCGGCCTGCTGGTGCTGGACCTGGACGACTTCGACAGCGCCGGCCTCTCCGGCCTGCACGAGGTGGCCGCGGCCGTCGACCGCTTCAAGGCCGCCGGCAAGCCGGTGCTGGCCTACGGCGACGGCTACAGCCAGCGCGGCTACTACCTCGCCGCCCGCGCCAGCGAGATCTACATGCACCCGATGGGCAGCGTGCAGCTGGCCGGCTTCGGCGGCTACCGCACCTACTACAAGGACGCGCTGGACCGCCTGGGCATCAGCGCCAACGTGCTGCGCGTGGGCACCTACAAGAACGCGGCCGAGCCCTATTTCGCCAACGGCCCGTCCAAGGCCACGCTGGAGGCCGATGCGGCTCTTTACGGCGAGCTGTGGAGCGGCTTCACCAGCGCGATCGAGACGGCACGCAAGCTGCCCAAGGGCCGCATCGATGCCGACATCGCCGCGCTGCCGCAGCAGCTCGCCGCGGTGAAGGGCGACACCGCCCAGCTGGCCCTGCAGCAGAAGCTGATCGACGGTGTCAAGACCCGCGACGAGATGCGCGAGCTGCTGATGCAGCGTGGCGCCAAGAGCGATGACGGCAAGACCTACCGCCAGGTCTCGCTGGCCGGCTACCAGGGCCACGTCAAGCCGGAGCTGAACACCACCTCGCCCGACTACGTGGCGGTGGTCGTCGCCGAGGGCGGCATCAGCGACGGCGACGCCGGCCCCGGCAAGATCGGCGGCGACTCCACCGCCCGCCTGGTGCGCCAGGTGCGCGAGGACGAACATGCCAAGGCGCTCGTGCTGCGGGTCAACTCGCCGGGCGGCAGCGCCTTCGCCTCCGAGATCGTGCGGCGCGAGGTGGAGCTGCTGAAGAAGGCCGGCAAGCCGGTCGTGGTCTCGATGGGCGACGTGGCAGCCTCGGGCGGCTACTGGATCTCGATGGCCGCCGACCAGGTGATCGCCGATCCCGGCACCATCACCGGCTCGATCGGCGTCTTCGGGATGCTGCCCACCGCCGACAAGCTGCTGGACAAGCTCTCGCTGCACACCGGCGGCACCACCACCACCTGGCTGGCCCAGGCCTACGATCCGCGCCGCCCGCTGGACCCGCGCATGGCCGAGGCGGTGCAGCTGGGCATCAACCACATCTACGACGAGTTCACCGAGCGCGCCGCCGCCGCCCGCAAGAAGCCGGTTGCCGAGATCGACGCCGTGGCCCAGGGCCGCGTGTGGACCGGCGCGCAGGCGCTGGAGCGCGGCCTGATCGACCGCACCGGCAGCTACGAGGACGCACTGAAGGCCGCGGCCAAGCTCGCCAAGCTGGACGACGGGAAGAGCAAGCCGCGCATCGTCTACATCGAACGCGAACCGAGCCGCAGCGAGCGGCTGCTCGCGGGCCTGAGCGACGTGCTGGCGCCGGCGATGGTCGACGCGATCGGCGCGCAGCTGGGCGTGCCCGCGCTGCCCAAGCTGCCGCCGGTGCTGCAGCAGGCCGGGCAGGACCTGGCCTGGCTGGCCGAGCTGGGCCAGGCCAAGGCGGGCGGGCGGCCGTTCAACACGGTGGTGCACTGCCTCTGCGCGGCGCCCTGACGAGGACCTTCACTCGGAGACCGGCAACGGCGCCTGCGGGCTGACAAGCGCCGCGGCGCGCAGCTCGCGCCAGAAATCCGCCGGCACTAGCGCCTCCAGCGCCGCCCGGTCCTCGGCGATGCGGCCCGGCTGGCTGGCGCCGGGGATCACCGCCGCCACCGCCGGATGAGCCAGCGCGAACTGCAGGCCGGCCGACTTCATCGACACGCCATGGCGATCGGCGATGGCCTTGATGCGCGCCACCTTGTCGAGGATCTGCGGCGTGGCCGGCGCGTACTCGAAGTTCGGCCCGCCGACCAGCGCGCCCGAGCTGTAGGGCCCGCCGACGACGATGCCCAGGCCGCGGGCCTGCACCTCGGGCATCACCCGCTGCAGCGCGCGCTCATGGTCCAGCAGCGTGTAGCGGCCGGCGAGCAGGAAGCCGTCGGGCCGCGGACCCTGCAGCGCCAGCAGCAGCTCGATCGGCTCCACCCGGTTGACGCCCAGGCCCCAGGCCTTGATGACGCCCTCGTCGCGCAGCCGGTCCAGCGCCTTGAACGCGCCCTTGCGGGCGTTCTCGAACACGCCCAGCCACTCGTCGCCGTAGAAGTCCTGGGCCACGTCGTGGACCCAGACGATGTCCAGCCGGTCGGTGCGCAGGCGCTTCAGGCTGTCCTCGATCGAGCGCAGCGTGGCGTCTTCCGAATAGTCGTTGACGATGCGGTTGGGGCGGCCATGGCGGAACACATCACCCTTCTCGCCGAGGTCGCGGGCGGACACGTCCTCCACCTCGTCTTCCAGCACCAGGCGGCCGACCTTGGTGCTGACCACATAGCTGTCGCGCGGCTTGCCGGCCAGCGCCTCGCCCATCCGCAGCTCGGCCAGGCCGGCGCCGTAGAAGGGCGCGTTGTCGAAGTAGCGGATGCCGTCGTTCCAGGCGGCGTCGACGGTGGCCTGCGCCTCGGCCTCGGGGATGGCGCGGAACATATTGCCCAGCGGCGCGGTGCCGAAACCGAGCTTGCCGGGGAGAAGGGTCTTGAGCGTGGAAGTCATCGATAAAGCTCCGTGAAAGTTGATGGAGCGAATGATGGAGATCGGCCAATGATTCAGCCAATTTATTTGCTCGATTCCAGTTATTCACGTGGCAATATGACTGGATGCGCTACGACCTGAACCTGCTGCCGGTCTTCGTCACGCTGATGGAGGAGCGCAGCGTCACCCGCGCCGCCGAGCGGCTGGGCATCACGCAGCCGGCCCTGTCCAATGCGCTGACCCGCCTGCGCACGATGCTGCAGGACCCGCTGTTCGTGCGCGAGCGCTACGGCATGCAGCCCACCGCCAAGGCCGAGGAACTGGCGCCGGTAATCGCCGCGGCGCTGGCGAGCCTGGACGAGCTGGTGCTGGGCCAGCAGGCCTTCGACCCGGCGAAGGCACAGCGGCAGATCACCATCGCGCCGAACAGCTATGCGGAGTTCGCGCTGGTGCCGGCCATCGTCGCGCGCCTGCGCCGGGAGGCGCCGGGCATCGCGCTGCGGCTCACGCCCTACGGCACCGACCTGGCCGAGACCGGCGTGATGTCAGGCACGACGGCGCTGGCGCTGGGCCGCTTCACCGATCCGCCGGAGAACCTGGTGGTGCAGCACCTGGGCGAGGACGGCCTGGCCTGCATCGTGCGCGCCGACCATCCGAGCGTCACCGGCCCGCGCATCACCAGGAAGCAGTTCGAGCGGCTGAAGCACGTCAACATGCTGCCGCCGGGGCGCCTGCGCGTCGGGCTGTTCACCGCGCTGCAGAAGCAGGGGCTCAAGCGCGACGTCGCGGTGTCGGTGACGCACTTCCTGGCGATCCCGGAGATGGTGGCGGTGACCGACTACTGTGCGACGCTCCCGCGGCTGATCTGCAAGCGGCTGCAGGGTGATACACGGCTCAAGGTGCTGCCGGCGCCGGTCGATCTCGGCAGCTTCCCGATCGAGATGGGCTGGCACGCCCGCTACCGCAATGACCCGGCGCACCGCTGGCTGCGGGCGCTGGTGGCGGAGGTGGTGGCGGAGGTCGCGGCCGACCGGCCGATCAATCCAGCGTCTGCCGATACCGCCTCATCGCCACGCCGCCGGCGATGAGCAGGAACAGCAGCATCGGCCACAGCTCGGGCCACAGTTCGGGCCAGCCGTTGCCCTTGAGCATGATGCCGCGCACGATGCGCAGGAAGTGGGTCAGCGGCAGTGCCTCGCCGATCACCTGCGCCCACTCGGGCATGCCGCGGAAGGGGAACATGAAGCCGCTCAGCAGCATCGAGGGCAGGAAGAAGAAGAAGGTCAGCTGCATCGCCTGCAGCTGGTTCTGCGCCAGCGTGGAGAAGGTGAAGCCCACGCCGAGGTTGGCCACCATGAACACGCCGATCATCGCCAGCAGCAGCAGGAGGCTGCCGATCATCGGCACCGAGAACAGCGCCCAGGCGGCGATCATGATCACGCCCAGCTGCACATAGCCCAGCACCACGTAGGGCAGGATCTTGCCGATCATCACCTCGAAGGGCCGCACCGGCGTGGCCAGCAGGTTCTCCATCGTGCCGCGCTCGCGCTCGCGGGTCATGGCCAGCGCGGTGAGCATCACCATCGTCATCGTCAGGATGGTGCCGATCAGGCCGGGCACGATGTTGTAGCGCGACAGGCCCTCGGGGTTGTAGCGGCGCTGCAGGCGCAGCTCGAAGGGGTCGGGTCTTGCCTGCAGCTTCGCCAGCGGACCCTGCAGCTCGCGCGCAAGGCCCTGGGCGCCGAGCTGCTGCAGCGCGGCCAGCGCGTTGCCGGCGGCGGCGGGGTCGGTGGCGTCGGCGGCCACCAGCAGGGCGGGGCGCTCGCCGCGCACCAGGCGGCGGCTGAAGTCCGGCGGGATGACGACGGCGAACTGCGCGTCGCCGCGCGCCAGCATCTCGTCGGCCTCGCGCTCGCCGATGCCGCTCTTCACGATCTTGAAGTAGCCGCTGGTCTGCAGCGTGGCGACGAGGCTGCGCGCAAAAGCCCCGCTGTCGGCGCTGACGACCACCGTCGGCAGGCCCTTGGGATCGGTGTTGATCGCGTAGCCGAACAGCACCAGCTGGATGATGGGCACGCCGACCGCCATCGCGAAGGTCAGCTTGTCGCGCAGCATCTGCTGGCATTCCTTCAGGAAGACGGCGAAGGTGCGGGCCCAGGAGAAATGGCTGCGGGGGCTAGGCATCGAAGTTGTCCTTGGCCTGGCCGATCAACTCGACGAACACGTCCTCCAGATTCTTCGCGCCCTTCACCTGCTCGATCAACTCCTCCTGCGTGCCATGCGCCAGCACCTTGCCATAGGCGATGTAGACCAGCTCGTCGCAGCGCTCGGCCTCGTCCATGTAGTGGGTGGAGACCAGCACCGTGATGCCCTCGCCCGCCAGCTGCTTGATCTGGTCCCAGAACTCGCGGCGCGCCTTCGGGTCGACGCCGGCAGTGGGCTCGTCCAGCAGCAGCAGCTTCGGCGTGTGCAGCAGGCAGGCGGCCAGCGCCAGGCGCTGCTTCCAGCCGCCGGACAGGGAGCCGGCGAGCTGCTTCTCCCGCGTCTTCAGGCCCAGGCGTTCCAGCGCCTCGTCGACGACCCTGGCGCGGTCCTCAAGCTCGAACAGCCGGGCCACGAACTCCAGGTTCTCGCGGATGGACAGGTCCTCGTAGAGGCCGAACTTCTGCGTCATATAGCCGACCTGGCGCTTCAGCTCCAGCTGCTGGCGGCGGAAGTCCAGGCCCAGGCAGCGGCCCTCGCCGCCATCGGGGGTCAGCAGGCCGCAGAGCATGCGCATCGAGGTGGTCTTGCCGCTGCCGTTGGGGCCGAGGAAGCCGACGATGGTGCCGGTGCGCACCTGCAGGTCCACGTTGTCCACGACCTTGCGGCCGTTGAAGCTCTTGCTGAGGCCCTTCACGTCGATCGCGAGTGCGTCAGCCCCTCGTCCGGCGGGTACGCCGGCCGATCCCTCGGGGGGATGCGAGCTTGCTTGGGGCGGCCCGGCGCTGCGCTCGCTGTCACTCATGGCGACAACACATCCAGCGGCTGCCCCGGATGCAGCTTCACCGCCTCCTGCGCATCGACCGGCCGCGCCTCCACCAGGAACACCAGCTTGGCCCGCTGCTCGTTGGAGTAGATGACCGGCGGCGTGTATTCGGCCTGCGCCGCGATGAAGGTGATCTTCGCCGCGATCGGCGCGCCGCAGCCGTCGCACTGCAGGCGCACCGCCTGGCCCGTCTTCAGGCCGCCCAGCTGCGTCTCGGGCACGTAGAACCGGGCCTTGCGATTGGCCGGCGGCAGCAGCGCGACGACCGGCTGGCCGGCCTCCACCCACTCGCCGGGGCGGTAGAACACGTCGGTGACCGCCGCATCGGACGGGGCCAGCTGCTGCTTCTGCTGCAGCCGCCACTCGGTCTGAGCGCGGCCGCTCTCGGCGGCGGCGGCCAGCGCGCGGGCGGACTCGCGCTCGTCGGCGCGGGCCGGCAGCTTCGCCGTGGCCAGCGCCGCCTGCAGCTCGTTCACCCGGGCCAGCGCCTGCTGCTGCGCCAGCGCCTGGTCGTCCACCTGGGCCGGCGCGATGAAGCCCTGGCTGGCCAGGCCTTCGCGGCGGCGCAGCTCCGCGCGCGCCTGCTCGGCCTGGGCGATTGCCTGGCGCAGCTGCGCCTGCGTGACGGCAAGCTCCTCGCGGCGCTTGCCCTTGTCGGCATCGGCGGCCTGGGCCTGGGCGCTGAGCGCGCGGGCCCGGGCCTCGGCATCGGCGGCGCGTTCCAGGCCGGCGTCGAGCGTGAACAGGCTCTGCTGCGCCTTGACCGCATCGCCGGCAGCGACCGCCAGCGTGGCCAGGCGCCCGGCCACCGGCGCGGCGATGTAGACGGTCTCGCCCTCGGCATAGCCGCTCCAGCCGGGCGGCGGCGCCTTCTGGCAGGCCGCGAGAAGCAGGAGCGGCAGGACGGCCGCAGCTCTGGGACGGAGGTTGCGCATGGTGGTGGCTGCTTGCTTGCTGTTCGAGTTCTGGGAGGCCTCGCCGCCCTGCCGGCGGCAAGCGGCTTGCCCGGCCGGCCATTCTGGCGCGAACCGGCCGCGGCGGATTGACGCTCTCCGCCCGGCAGGCCTATCCTCGTCCACCGCTGACGCTCAGATAACGGGTTACCTGCGATGCACGCCTGCGACCGACGACGCGCGCTGCTGCAATGCGGCGCCACGCTGGCGCTCGGCGCCGGTGGACGCCTGGCCCGTGCCGGCCGTCAGCCCCGCGTGGTGTTCCTGAACCCCGGCGAGCAGCAGGAGCGCAACAGCGGCCCGCTGTGGCCGCTGATGGCGCGCTCGATGCAGGACGCCGCGCAGGGGCTCGGCATCGAGCTGGAAGTGCTGTACGGCGAGCGCGACCCGAAGCTGCTGCAGCGCAACGCCGCCGCGCTCGCCGCCCGCGCCCGGCAGCCCGACTACATCGTGCTGGTGAACGAGCAGCTGGCCGGCGAGGGCCTGCTGGAGCGCTTCGCCCCGCTGCCCGCGCGGCTGGTGCTGGTCCATGCGGACCTGACCGCCGAGCAGCGTGCGCGCACCGGCAACGAGCGCGGCCGCATCGGCAACTGGATCGGCACCTTCCTGCAGGACAACGAACGCGCCGCGCACCGCGTGGTGGCCGAACTGCTGCGCAGCGTCGAGCCGGAGCCGCCGCGGGTGCTGGCCATCGCCGGCGACCCGCTGACGCCGGTCTCGCTGGAGCGCACCCGCGGCCTGCAGAGCTGCCTGGACAAGGGCAGGCGCGGCGAGTTGCTGGCGCTGGTCAACTCCGACTGGAGCCGCGGCGGCGGCGAAGCGCGGGCGCGCGAGCTGCTGGCCCGCCACCCCGAAGCCAATGTGATCTGGGCCGCCAACGACAGCATGGCCCTGGGCGCGCTGGAGGCGGCGCGACAGCTCGGCCGCAGGCCGCGCGTCGGCGGCATGGGCGGCTGGACCGAGGCGCTGCAGAGCATCGCCGGCGGCGGCATGACCGCCACGGCCGAGGGCTACCTGCTGATCGGCGGCCTGGCGCTGCTGCGCATCCACGAGCACTTCCATGGGCGCGACTTCGTCGACGAGGGCGGCCCGCGGCTGATGTTCGACTACCTCAACGTCGTCACCCGCGAGCGCTTCGGCGAGGCACGCCGCGTCGTCTACGGCGGCGCCCAGCCGCTGAACTGGCGCGCCGCCTCGCGGGTCTACAACCCGGCCGTGGGGCCGCGCTCGATGCGGCTCAAGGAATTGACGAGCAGCTAGAATCCCGCCGATCCAGCGCCGATTTTTCTGAATTGCGGGCGCTATAGAAATTCCGCTAAAGAGGCGAAGGAACCGGTTCCCGCGCTTTTGGCGGAACCGGTTTTTTCATTGGAGCAGCACGCCATGGCCAGCCTTGGTCACGTCAAGCCACAGACCCTTCATTTCGACGCGCCGCTGCCGCTGCGCAGCGGCGCCACGCTGTCGAACTACGACCTCGTCTACGAGACCTACGGCACGCTCAATGCCGCCCGCTCCAACGCGATCCTGGTCTGCCACGCGCTCAACGCCAGCCACCACGTGGCCGGCACCCACGAGGGCGTGGAGAAGAGCGAAGGCTGGTGGGACAACCTGATCGGCCCCGGCAAGCCGCTGGACACCGACCGCTTCTTCGTCATCGGCGTCAACAACCCCGGCTCCTGCTTCGGCTCGACCGGGCCGATGCACGCGAACCCCGCGACCGGCAAGGCCTATGGCGCCGACTTCCCCGTGGTCACCGTGCACGACTGGGTGGACGCCCAGGCCCGCTTGCTGGACCGGCTGGGCATCGGGCAGCTGGCCGGCGTGCTGGGCGGCTCGCTCGGCGGCATGCAGGCGCTGGACTGGTCGCTGCGCTATCCGGAGCGGCTGCGCCACTGCATCGCCATCGCCACCGCGCCCAGCCTGTCGGCGCAGAACATCGCCTTCAACGAGGTGGCCCGCCGCGCCATCATCACCGACCCCGACTTCCACGGCGGCCACTTCTACGAGCACGGCCTGGTCCCGAAGCGCGGCCTGCGCGTGGCGCGGATGATCGGCCACATCACCTACCTGTCCGACGACGTGATGGAGCAGAAGTTCGGCCGCCAGATGCGCGCCAGCGAGCTGGGCTATTCGACGCAGGACATCGAGTTCCAGATCGAGAGCTACCTGCGCTACCAGGGCGACAAGTTCAGCGAGTACTTCGACGCCAACACCTACCTGCTGATCACCCGCGCGCTGGACTACTTCGACCCGGCCAGCGAGCACGGCGGTGACCTCAGCCGCACCTTCGCGGCGGCGCGCTGCAAGTACCTGCTGGCCAGCTTCACCACCGACTGGCGCTTCTCGCCGGCCCGCTCACGCGAGATCGTCAAGGCGCTGCTGGACAACCGGCTCGACGTCTCCTACGCGGAGATCGATGCGCCGCACGGCCACGACGCCTTCCTGCTCGACGACCCGCGCTACCACGGGGTGCTGAAGGCCTATTTCGAACGGATGGCGAAGGAGTGCGCGGCATGAGCGCGAGCGGCGTGATGGAACAGATCGCGGCGCTGGTGCCGCACGGCGCGCGGGTGCTGGACCTCGGCTGCGGCACCGGCGAGTTGCTGCACCATCTGCAGACCACCAAGGGCTGCACCGGCTACGGCGTGGAGCTGGACGACGCCAACCTGCTGGCCTGCGTGCAGCGGGGCGTCAACGCGATCCAGCTGAACCTGGAAGAGGGCCTGTCGATCTTCGAGGACCAGAGCTTCGACGTGGTACTGCAGCTGGAGACGCTTCAGCACCTGCGCAATACCGAGCTGATGCTGCGCGAGACCGCGCGGGTCGGCCGCATCGGCATCGTCAGCTTCCCGAACTTCGCCCACTGGCCCAACCGGCTGCAGGTGCTGTTCGGCCGCATGCCGGTGACCCGCGTGCTGCCCTACGAGTGGTACGACACGCCCAACATCCGCGTCGGCACCTACGCCGACTTCGAGGTGCTGGCGCGCAAGAACGGCCTGCGCGTGCTGGACAGCTTCGGCATCCAGGACGGGCGCCCGGTGCGGGTGCGGCCCAACCTGCTGTCGAGCATGGCAGTATTCAAGTTCGACAGGGGCTGAGGAAGCCACAGACAGGGAGGCGGGACATGGGCGGCTGGCTGGGCGCGCTGGCGCTGGCGACGACGCTGCTGCTGGCACTCGATGCACCGGCCGTGGCCGGCTGCTCCCGGCCGATCGCCGTGCCGATCGCGCCCTCGGGCCGCCTGGCCTTCGTCGGCGCCGACGAGCAGGTGCTGGGCGTCTACCCCGACCTGCTGCGCCAGCTCGGCAGCCGCATCGGCTGCCATTTCCACATCACGGCGATGCCGCGCGCCCGGCTGGAGATGGAGTTCAACGCCGGCCGGCATGCCGACCTGCTGATCTCGGCCACCCGCACGCCGGAGCGCGACCGCAGCGGCGAGTTCGTGCCGCTGTTCCGGCAGCCGTTGGTCATCGTCACCCGCAACGCCGGCAAGGCGCCCGTCGTGCCTGACAACCGGGCCGCGCTGGTGCAGGGGGACTGGCGCATGGCGGTGCAGCGCAGTTTCCACTTCAGCCCCGAGTACCGCTCGCTGGTGGCCGAGCTGGAGGCGGCGGGGCGTGTGGACCCGGTCAACGACCTGGACGCCGCCGCGCGCATGCTGCGGGCCGCCCGCGTGGACTTCGCGCTGATGTCGCCGCCCCAGGCGCAGGCGATCGCCGGCGCGGACCTGGTGTTCCGGCGCTTCGAGGGCCTGCCGCTGATGGAAGTGGGCCTGTACCTGTCGCGCACCAGCCTGGGCGGCCCCGAGCGCGCCCTGCTGAAGGAGGCGCTGGGGCGCGCGGCCCGCGAGGGCCTGGTGCGGCAGGCCTTCCTGCACCACTACCCGCCGCAGGTGGTGGAGCTGAACCTGCCGCTCTAGACTGGCAGCCCCCACTCACCGGAGACAAAAGCCATGATCGGCTACACCACCCTCGGCACCAACGACCTGCCGCGCGCCGCGGCCTTCTACGACGAGCTGTTCGGCGTCATCGGCGTCAAGCGCCTGATGGACTTCGGACGCGGCTACGCCTGGGGCGCCAGCATGGACAAGCCCGGCTTCGGCGTGATGAAGCCCTTCGACGGCCAGGCCGCCACGGTCGGCAACGGCGTGATGGTGGCGCTGGTGGTGGACAGCAAGGCCAAGGTCGACGCGCTGCACGCCAAGGCGCTGGAGCTGGGCGGCTGCTGCGAGGGCAAGCCGGGCGCGCGCGGCGAGGGCTTCTACGCGGCCTACTTCCGTGATCTCGACGGCAACAAGCTGAACGCCTTCTACGTGGGTGCCTGAACGGGCCGCTGCTTATTTCTTGTCGCGCTGGTCCGGGGGAATGTCTTCCTTGCGGATCAACGCCCCGTCCTCGGTCCGCTCGTCGTTCTTGAACTCGCCCTGCCAGCGGTCGCCGCTGGCCCAGGTGAAGACGCCGTAGCCCTGCTTGCGGCCGGCAACCCAGCTGCCCAGGTACTGGTCGCCTGACTTCCAGCGATACAGGCCCTCGCCGTCGGCCACGCCGTTGTTGAAGCCGCCTTCGTAGACATCGCCCGAGCCGAACTGCATCCGCCCCTTGCCCCGCGGCACGCCGTCGACCACGGGGCCGTCGTAGCGGTTGCCGTTGACGAACTTCAGCTGGCCGCGGCCGTTGGGCTGGTCGCGGTCCCATTCGCCTTCGTAGCGCTGGCCGTTGGTCCAGGTGTAGGTGCCGCGGCCCTGCTTGAGGCTCTGGCGGATCTGGCCCTGGTAGACGTCGCCGGAGGCATAGCGCATGCGGCCCTCGCCGTCGGGGATGCCGTCGACGACGCTGCCCTCGTAGGCATTGCCGTTGGCGAACTTCACCTCGCCCTGGCCGGTGGCCTTGTCGCGCACCCAGTCGCCGCTGTAGCTCTGGCCGTTGGCCCAGGTCAGCGTGCCGCGGCCGTGGCGCTCGTTGCGGATCAGCGGGCCTTCGTAGACGTCGCCGTTGGCCCATTCGACGCGGCCGGTGCCGCTCAAGACCTGACCCTCCTCGCGCACGAACAGGCCCTTGTAGCGGGTGTCGCCGGTGCGCACGTCGAGTTCCTTGGTGGCTGCGGCCGGCGGCGGGGCAACGACCGGCTCGGCGGCAGGCGGCGGTGCCGATGCAGGCAGCGGCTCCGCTGCGGCGGGCCTGGGCAATGCGGGCTTGGGCGCGGCCGCCACGACCGGGGCGGCTGCCACGCCGCCGGCGGCCGCTGCAGCGCCGGCGATCGCGGCCGTCTTGCCCGGCGCGGGCGCGGCGGGCA
>NZ_LYVQ01000123.1 GCF_001984095.1 Pelomonas sp. KK5 | reverse complement strand
TTCTCCGCGACGTTGGCGACGGTGATGTCCAGGCGCAGCAGCGACGGTGACGCCGGCAGCTCGAAGACGAAGGGGCCTTCGCTGCGCAGCAGCGGCGCCGAGCCGTTGATCCGCAGTGACACGGCATCGCGCACGGCTCCGAGGTCCAGCCGCAGCGCAGCGCCGGCCTGCTGCTCCTGCGGCGTCAGCTCGAGGTCGAGCCGGTAGTGCAGCTGGCCGGCGAAGTCCCCGAGTGATGGGTGCGCGCCCAGGTCGGCCAGCGTGGCCCACTGCGCCTCGAAGGCGATGGCGCGGCCGCCCAGGCCGACGCCGGCGCCGCGGACCTGCCAGGGGCCGCTCAATTCACGATGGGCCGTGGGCACGAATGGGGTCAGGTCTTGCGCCGCGCGGCAGCGGGCCGCCGGCGCGAGCCGCAGCCAGCGCGCGCTGCGTGCTGGCAGGTGGATCTCCGAACCGGTCGCCAGGCTCTCGATCTTGCCGGTCCAGGCGCACCAGGTTTCGGCGGCGTGCGCGTCCGGCAGCTTCAGCTGCAGCGTTCGATCGGTGGCTGCCGGGTTGCTCACGAAGGCCCATTGCGCGCCCTCATGCTCGCGCACATGGAAGGCGCAGCCATGGCCGGCCGGGAGGTCCAGGCTGGGCGGCACGCCGGCCTCGCGCAGCGCCCGGCCGAGCGCGGAGGGCGCAACCAGGGGGACGGCCGCCATCGCCCGCCGCACGCGCTGATCGCGGGCCGCGGCGTCCAGCAAGCCGGCCTCGCGACCGGGGATCGAGCCGCAGGCGCGGACCGTCACGCCGGCCTCCGCGCAGGCGTTGATGAACTCGGCCACCTCGGCGCGCAGCGCAGCCAGGTCGGGCAGCATCACCGCCTGGTAGCGGTGGCCGCCCGGCGTGACGAGGGCGCCGGGCTCCAGCCGGCTGGCCAGCAGGGCGTGGTCGTTGATCCAGTCCCAGTCGTAGCCGGCGTCCTGCAGCGCGTCGTGCCAGGGCGGCGGGGTCATGCGGTCGGCAGCGCCGTTGAAGGCGAACAGGTCCGGCGGCGCGAGCACGGCCACGGGGACGACGGCCCTGCCGCGCTGCAGCAGCGCCTGGTTGCGGGCCATGTAGTCGGTCAGCGGGCGCGCCATCGGCCACCAGGGCGTGGCCTCGTTCAGCGGCGTGCCGATCTCCATGGCCTCGAAGGGATACCAGGGGTGGCCGCCGGTCCAGCCGCTCATGGGCGCCGCGGCGCCGTGGCCGACGAGTTGCTGGATGCCGGCGGCGTAGAACACGTCGGCCCGTTCGCGCACCTGCTGCGGCGTGACGGCCAGGCCCTCCAGCAGCCAGCAGAAGGCCTCGCCGCTGACGAGCTTGCGGCCATAGAGGTGCGCGGCCGAGCGGGCCATGCGCAGCAGGTGCGGCGCGGCGCCGCCGGCCAGGTCCTCGGTCTCGGGGATGCCGGCCGCGCCATAGGCCTGCAGCCAGTCCGCCGGCGCGCCGTGGGCCTGGATCTTGGCCTGCACGCCAACGCGCTCGGCCCATTCCTGCAGCGGCGCGTAGAGGCGCTCGATCATCAGCTCGGAGACCGTCAGCCGGTAGTCGGCCCGCACGCGGGCGCCCAGCTCGGCGTCGTCGAACAGTGGTGCGCCCTGTCGGGCCTGGAAGCAGTTGCGCCAGCCGGGTTGCAGCGTCAGCGGCAGCCAGGGGGTCAGCGCATAGCCGCGGCGGCGACCGAACTCGTCGAGGAAATCGCCGGTCCAGGGCAGGTCGGCGGGGATCTCCAGGCTGTCCACGAAGACGCTGCGCCAGGTCGTGCCGGCGTGTCTCGCCCAGGCTGGCCGGGCGGCATCGCCGACCCGCGCGGCATGGGCGTCGAAGGCGGCGCGGTTCAGGTGGTCCAGCACCAGCTGCGGGCCGCGCCCGGCGCCTTCCAGGATCATCTGGTCGCTGACGAAGCTGCGGCAGACGACCAGCTGCCATTCACCTTCGGGCACGTCCCACTGCAGGCTGCCGTCGTCCTGCAGGCGATCGGTGAGATCGATCGCGCCGGCCGCGTCGACCCAGCCCGCGGCCAGCACCTGGCCCCAGCGGTCGGGCAGGGTCATCGGCACGAAGCCGGCGAAGGGGCCGAGGCTGGGCGTGCCGCCGCGCAGGGCCAGCACCGCGACGAGCTCGCTCAGGCCTTCGATGCGCTGCTGCCAGCCCGGCGGCAGCGCCTGCGCCTCGTCGATGCCGCCGTGCTGCGCTTGCCAGGTGGCATTGCGCAGCGGGCGCTCCGGCTGGCGCGGAATGCCTTGCCAGGCGCCAGGGCCCTGCACGGTGGTCCAGGCCAGCGTCAGTTCGCGGGTCGCCAGCTCGGGCGTGATCGCCTCGCCGCCGCCGAACGGCCAGGCCGATCCGAAGGTCACGTCAACGACCATCCCCAGCCGCGCCGCCTCGTCCATCACGCCGGCCACCAGCTCGAACCAGGCCGGCGTGAACACCTCGTGCACGCGCGCCGCCTGCGCGGGGGTCAGGTCATGCGGCAGGCCGATCCGGCAGGGCTGGATCTCCACGCCGCCCCAGCCCGCGGCGGCGAAGCCGCGGAGCTGCCCGCACAGCGAAGCCAGGTCCACCGCGCCGCCCGGCCACCACCAGCGCAGCATCGGCCGGACCGCCACTGGCGGCTCGCGAAAAACCGCCTCGATGTTCATGTGGCTTGCGGCGCCTTGTGGAAACGCCCGTCCTTCATGATGGCCTTCAGGTGGTGCCTGTTCTGCAGGATCGCGACGTTCTGCGTCGGGTCGCCATCGACCAGCAGCAGGTCGGCGAGGTAGCCTTCCTTCAGCAGGCCGAGTTCGTCGCCCATGCCCATGGCCTGGCCGCCCAGCGCCGTGGCCGCATGCATCGCCTCGGCGGGCGTGTAGCCGAAGTGCTGGACCCACAGCTCCAGGTCCCGCGCGTTGCGGCCGTTGGGGTTGAAGGGAAAGCCGTAGTCGCCGCCCGGCACCAGGCGCACTCCGCGGCGGCGCAGCTCGGGCACGATCTGCTTCTGGCGCTCCAGCACGACGGCGGCGTCCTGCTTCATGTGGGCCATGTCGATGTGCGGCGGCGGGTTGGCATCCAGCGTGGCCTGGATGATGCCGATCGAGGGGCCGACGAAGACGCGGTCCTTCGCGGCCTCCAGCATGTCCAGCGCCTCCTCGTCCGCATAGGTGCAGTGGTAGAGCATGTGGAAGCCGTTGCGCACGCCCATCTTGACGGCCTCGGCCGCATGGGCGTGGCCGGTGAGGAACAGCCTGCTCTCGCGCGCCTGCTCGCCGGCGGCCTTGATCTCGTCCTCGGTGTAGAGCAGCTCCAGCGAGGCGCCGGGCTTCAGCGCGCTCTCGCCGGACAGCAGGAACTTGACCGACTTCGCGCCGATCTCGGCGCAGCCCTTGACGAAGGCGCGCACGTTCTCGGGGCCGGCGCCGTGCTCGTCCACCTTGCCCGGGTCCAGCATCGATCCGTCGCTGGGCGGCTCGCGCTCGACCGAGGACGGGATCAGTCGGGGGCCCGGCATGCCGCCCGAGTCGATCTGCTCCTTCAGCACGATCTCCAGCCGCTTGCTCAAAGCGCCGGCCGAGTAGGCGCCGGTGAAGCCGTGGTCCAGCAGGATGCGGGCGTTGCGGGCGGCCGTGAGCGCCAGCTCTTCCGGCGGCAGCGCCATGCCGGGCACGAACTTCTCGACGCTGGTGGGCCAGGTCAGGTGGGCGTGGGATTCGATCAGGCCGGGCATCAGCATGCCGCCGCGGCCGTCGATCACCCTGGCGTTGTCGCGCAAGACCTGACCCCCGTCGCGGGCGATGGACGTGATGCGATTGCCGTCCACGCGCAGCTCGCCGGCAAAGGGCTCGCTGCCGCTGCCGTCGAAGAGGCGCACGTTGGTGAACACGGTGCCGGGCTCGGCGGCGGGTGGGGTGTAGCGGTGGTCCATGGCCAGGTCCTTGGCGTTGCCGGGGGCGGGCTTGAGCGCGATGTCGCCGCTCAGCGCGTTGTCGCGGGCGATGCGGCCGAGCACCCGGGCGCTGGGCTTGAGCGTGCGCTGCTGGGTGCTGCGGTCCACCGCGATCAGGCCGAAGCGCATCGCGTAGCCGAACACCCACTCGAAGTTGTCGAAGCCGCTCCAGCAGGTGTAGCCGATCAGCGGCACGCCGTCGGCGATCGCGTCGTGCAGGCCGGCCAGCGCCTGTTCGAGGAACTCGACGCGGCGCGTGTCGTCGTCGCCGCAGTAGCCGTTCTCGGTGATCAGGATCGGCAGCTTCAGATCATGCGCCACGCGGCGCGCCACCGAGGACACCGCCTGCGGCACGAACTCGTAGCGCGCGCCGGTCATCTCGGCGCCGGCCGGCGGGGCGATCTGGCCCTCGGGGCCGTGGATCTCGCGGGTGTAGTTCTGCAGCGCGAAGAAGTCGTCGCCTTCGATGGCCGGCAGCCACTGGCGGAAGTTGCCGTGCCACATGCGCGCCGCGCTCTCCTCGCCGCCAGCGACGTGCTGCGGCTGCGACAGGGCCAGCGCCAGGCCCACCTGCACGCCCGGCGCCACGCGGCGGATCACGTCGCGCGCGGCGCGGTGCGCGGCCTGGATGGTCGCCACGCCGCGCTCGTCGCCCGCCATCTGGAAGGCGCAGTAGGTGGCCGCATCGGTGCCGCAGGCCCGGGCGGCGCTCTCGCGCCAGCCGGGCGCGCGCCAGCTCTTCACGTCCACGCCCACCGGCGGCACGAAGCCCAGCGTGGCGAACAGCGACTGCAGCAGCACGCCGATATTGCATTCGTTCAGCGTGACGACCCGCTTCACCGCCGGCCCCAGCGCCGGCATCACGCGTTCGACATAACGGGCAAACAGGGCGGGTGTCCGCTCGCCGCGCCAGCCGCCCAGCGGCATCAGCCACTTCGGCGAGGTGAAGTGGTGCAGCGTGACGACGGGTTCGAGCCCGTGCTCCACGCAGGCATCGACCATCGCGCGGTAGTGGGCCAGCGCCTCTTCGCTGAACACGCCTTCGCTCGGCTCGACGCGCGCCCACTCGACCGAGAAGCGGTAGGCCTGCAGGCCCAGCGAGGCCAGCAGCGCGATGTCCTCGCGGTAGCGGTGGTAGTGGTCGATCGAGTCGCCGCTCTTGTCCACGTAGGGCGAGCCCTCGGCCCATTCCTCGGCCCAGGTGTCGCAGTTGTCGTTGCCGCCCTCGACCTGATGCGCGGCGGTGGCGGCGCCCCAGAGGAAGCCGGCGGGAAAGGTCTTGCTGATGTTCGATGGCATGGAGGCGGCTCAGAACTTGATATCGGCGGTCAGGCCCACGGTACGGAAGGAGTTTGCGCCCAGCGAGTAGGCATAGCCCGAGCCGGCGCCCTTGCCGGGCAGCGGGTAGATGATCGCGTTGGGCACGCGCTCGTCGCCGGCGTTGCGTACGAACAGGCCCACGCCCCACTTGTCGTCCGGGCTGCGCAGGCCGGTGCGCAGGCCGACGATCGAGTGGGCCTTGTAGCTGCACTCGGGCGCCAGCGTGTTGCACAGGCGTACGGCGGTCTTGTAGGTCACATCCGCGCCGAGCGTCCACTCGTAGCCGCCGAACACCTCGGTGTCGTAGTCGGCGCCGAGCGTGGCCTTGCCCTTGGGCGAGTACAGCAGGCGCTGGCCGCCGACGTTCTGGTTGTCGAAGGTGAAGCCGGCCGGGTACTCGGTGTTCAGGATCAGTGCGCCGCTGGCCCGCAGCGTCAGCGCACCCAGCACGCGGGCGCGCAGGTCCATCTCCAGGCCGTAGCTCTTCACGGTGGGCACGTTCAGCGGCACGCAGCTCAGCGCGCCGACGGCGGTCAGCGTGCAGTTCTGTTCCTGGAAGTTCTTGATCTTCGTGTCGAAGACGGCCAGGTCCAGGTCCACCCGGCGATCGAGCAGGCTGGTCTTGAGGCCCGCTTCCAGGCTGGTGGGCTGCTCGGCCTTGACGACCACGCCGGCCGCGGTGCCGCTGGCGCTCATCGCGGCGATCGGCGAGCTGGTGTCGATCTGCGGGCCCTTGTAGCCGCGGCTCAGCGTCAGGTAGGCGTTGGTGAGCTTGTTGAGCGCGTACTGCAAGCCGAGCTTGCCGGACAGGTCGCTCTTGCGCGCGGCGCCTTGCGCGGACTCCACCGTGCTGGGCAGCGCGAAGCCTTCGAAGGCCACGGTGCCGGTCTGGGTCTGGGCGTCCTTGACGCGGTCGCGGGTGTAGCGCAGGCCGGCCAGCAGGCTGGCCTGCTCGTCGAGCTTGAAGCTGGCCTGGCCGAACAGCGCGGCCGAGCCGGAGTCGGTGGTGGTGTCGGCGATCGTGGCGATCGAGCGTGGCACCGGCGGGGAGGGCAGGAAGGTCGGCGGGAAGATCGTCGTGGTGGACAGCTTGTGCGAGTGGTAGTCCGACACGAACAGGCCCGCCACCCAGTCGACCTGCTGGTGGCCGGGGCTGGACAGGCGCAGCTCCTGGCTGAGCTGGCGCGTCTTCGTGGCGTTGTCGGTGGAGCGGACCTTGTCATAGCCCTCCGACATGTCGATGCCGATCTCCTGCGGGCCGAGACGGTACTCGCGCACGGCGGTGATCGAAGTCAGCGTCACGCCGCCGGCCAGGGTCTTGTCGATCTGCGCGGACAGGCCGCCGACATGGCTGTCCCAGATCTCGGGAGCGTCGGAGCAGACCTGGTTGTTGCGCGGGTTGACGGTGACGCCGCAGGCGGCGAACTCGGCCAGCGGCGCATGGTCGCCGGCGGTGTTCGTCGTGTTGGCGATGGCCGGCGCGAAGAAGACGGCGTTGCGGCTCCTGGTGCTGTCGTAGTCGGCGATCAGGTTGATGCTCAGGTCGGCGTCGGGCTTGAGCAGGTAGCGCACGCGCATGCCGGTGCCGGCGTTCGTGCTGTCCTTGTCGCTGAAGGTGTTGTGATAGACGCCGGTGAGCTTGTCCACATGGGCCGTCACCCGCAGCGCGGAGATGTCATTGACGGGCAGGTTGACCGCGCCGCGCAGGACGGTGTTGCCGAGCCTGGAGCCGAGCACGTCCTTGCCGTCGATCTCGATCGACGCCGTTCCCTCGAAGCTGCCCAGGCGCGGCGCCTTGGTCACCATGTTCAGCACGCCGGCCGAGGCGTTCTTGCCGAACAGCGTGCCTTGCGGGCCGCGCAGCACTTCCACCCGCTCCAGGTCGAACAGCGCACCGCCGGCCGTGTTGCCCAGCGGAACGCCGTCGACGACGATGCCCACCGAGCTTTCGGCCGAGGTGGTGAAGACGGCGGTGCCGATGCCGCGGATCGAGGCGCTGCCGCCGGCGCCGCCGGTCTTGGTGTCGCCGAACTCCAGGCTGGCGGCCGAGCGGGACAGGTCGGTAATGTCCTTGACGCCCTGCTGCTGCAACTGCTCGGCACCGATGACGCTGATCGCCACCGGGACTTCCTTCAGGTTCTGCGTGCGCTTCTGGGCCGTCACGACGACGGTCTCCAGCGTCGCGGCGTCGCGTTTCTCCGCCGCCTTGGTGTTGTCGGCGGCAGCGGCGTCCTGGGCCGAGGCGGCGTGGGTGCCGAGGCCGAGCGTGCCCAGGGCGGCCAGGGCGAGCAGGCTGGGGCGGAAAGGGCTGAACGTAGCGGTCAAGTTTGTCTCCTCGAAGTCTTGTCGTCGTTGTGCGGCCTCGGTCTCGTGGGGTGCGGACGGGCCTTTTTGAACTGTCGAAACCCAGTCTAGGGATTCGATTCCCATTCATCCAGGGGATGCAGTGGATTTCCAGAATCCAAACTGTGGATGCAAAAGATGCGGGTCGGCGGGCGCTTCATGGGCAGCTCCGTTCAGGCGCCGTGGCGGGCGAGGAAGTCCAGCACCGGGCCGCTGAGGCTCTCGTCGCCGGTGTTCACCGCCTGGGTCTGCGAGAAGTGGTTGTGGTGGCGGATGCAGCGCAGCTCGGGCGTGAAGCCGTGCTGCCCGGCCAGGCGCGAGAACAGTTCGCCGGCCTGCACCTGCATCTGCAGCAGGTCCCGCTCGGCATGAGTGATCAGCAGCGGGAACGGGGCCACATCCACCTGCAGGGCCGTGCTCATCGCGGCCAGGGCCTCGGGATCGTCGGTGCCGAAATAGGCGTCGTTGCGAGGGTCGGGCGTGGCGATGTTCAGGGCCTCGCGGGACAGCCGTTCCAGCCGGGCGTTGTACGGACCGGAACAGAGGACCGCGCCCCGCACGCCATGAACGCCGAAGCGCGACATCAGGCAGGCCGCCGCCACATGGGCCGCGCCGGCCGATTCGCCCATCAGGAAGATGCGCCCGGGGTCGGCCCCCAGCGCCGGCGCCTGCTCGCGCGCCCAGGTCAGCGCGGCGGCCACGTCCTGCGGCCCGGCGGGCCAGCGGTGGGCCGGCGCCAGCCGGTAGTTGGGCAGCAGCGCGACGACGCCGTGGCGCGCCAGGTGCCAGCCGATATTGGCCTTGTGGGCCTTGTCTCCGCGGATGAAGCCGCCGCCGTGGAAGAACAGCAGCAGCGGCCGCGGCGACGTTGCGGGCGAGGCCGGCTGGTAGACGTCGAGCACCTGCCGCTCGTCGTCGCCATAGGGCCGGGACTCGGTGCGCAGCACGCCCTCGGTGGGCTGGCGGGCCAGCAGCGGCTCGTACAGCGCCTGCACCTGCGGCAGGTTGAAGCCCGAGCCGAGTTCCGCGAGGCGCGCGGCGATCTCCGGAGGAACGGAATTCAGGGTCGTCATGGCTTCAAGTATCCGGGCCGCCGTGCAGGTGCAGGATCGCGCCGTCCAGCAGCGCCCCCAGTTCCACGGCATGGCCGGCCGTGCCGTAGACATAGTGGTCCGGCCGCAGCAGCGCTGCCTTGCAATCCTGGGCCTGGAACCAGCGCTCCATCACGGCATCCGCCTCGGCGACCCGGCCGGGACCCGCGCCGAAGCGCAGCGTCTGAAGGCCCAGCGCCTGCGCCTGGGCGGGCGTGGCCTCGTCGAGAGCGCTGCCAGCCGCCAGCAGCAGGCGCCAGCCGCAACCGAGCAGCTGGTCCATGCGGATGCGCCGGTCGTGCTGGCGCAGCCAGGGCTGCGGCGCCAGGCTGCCGCGCGCGGGGCGCTCGATGCGGTCGAGCAGGCCGGTGCGCAGGCGCGGCAGCATGTCCTGGCGTGGCGTGGGCCGCACGGTGCCTCCGCCCTCGGCCAGCATCTGGCGGTCGCGCTCGCGCGCCGCGGCGGGGTCGCGTTCGCAGATCACCGCGCCGATCGCCTTCAGCCGGGTCGTCAGGTCGACCACATGGGCCTTGCGTTCCTCGCCATAGCTGTCCAGCAGGGCCTCGGCGGCGGTGTCGCCGACATCGCCGCGCAGCACCGCGCCGAGCTTCCAGGCCAGGTTGGCCACGTCGCGCACGCCCTGGCACATGCCCTGGCCGAGGAAGGGCGGCTGCTGGTGCGCCGCGTCGCCGGCGATGAAGACCCGGCCGACGCGCCAGCGCTCGGCCACCAGCGCATGGAAGCGATAGGCGGCCTGGCGCCACAGCGCGCCCTCGTCCGGCGTGATCCAGCGCGACAGCAGGTCCCAGGTGGCCGCGTCCTCCACGACGGCCTTCGGGTCCTCGCCGGGCTTCAGCGAGATCTCCCAGCGGCGGTGGTTCTTCGGGCCGATCACATAACTGCAAGGCCGCTCGGGTTCGCAGTACTGGATGCTGGTGCGCGGCAGCCGGGCCAGGCCCCGCTCGTTGGCCAGCACGTCGACGACCAGCCAGGGCTCGTCGAAGGACAGGTCCTCCAGCTCGATGCCGGCGAGGCCGCGCACGGTGCTCGAGGCGCCATCGCAGCCGATCGCGTAGCGCGCCCGCAGCGAGTGCCCGGCGCCCGACTCGTCCTGGCACTGCAGCATCACTTCGCCGGCCTGGTGGCGCAGGTCGACGAGGTTCAGGCCGGTGCGCACGTTGACCGAGGGCAGGGCCGCCACGGCGCGCCGCAGCACCTGCTCGACCGGTGGCTGGCTGAACACCACCGACGGTGTGTAGCCTTGCGGGTAGGGCGGCTCCACCATGGTCATGCGGCGGATCAGCGCGCCCTCGACGCCGTAGTAGCAGGAGTCGGTGAAGGGCTCGATGAAGGGCGCGATCTGCTCGGCCACGCCCAGCTGCTGGAAGACGCGCAGCACCTCGTGGTCCAGCGCGATGGCGCGCGGCCGGTCGTAGACCTCATGCTGCCGGTCCATCACCAGGACCTTGAAGCCGGCTTGGCCCAGCAGCGCGGCGGCGACGGCGCCGCTCGGCCCGAAGCCGACGATGGCCACGTCGTACAGCGGTTCCGCCATCGCTCAGGCCCCTTCGCGGCGGATCGGGTTGGCGAGGATGCCGATGCGCTCGATCTCGATCTCGATCAGATCGCCGTCCTTCATCCACACCGGCGGCGTGCGGGCCTGGCCGACGCCGGCCGGCGTGCCCATCACGATCACGTCGCCGGGTTCCAGCGTCATGCAGTCGGACAGCAGCGAGATCGTCTCGGCCACGCTCCAGATCATGTCGGTGGTGCTGGCGTCCTGCATCACCCGGCCATTCAGCCGGCTCTGGATGCGCAGGCCGGTGGCGCCGGGCGCCAGCTCGTCGGCCGTCACCAGCACCGGGCCGAAGCCGCCGGTGGCGTCGAAGTTCTTGCCGATCGTCCATTGCGGCGTGCGCTTCTGGTAGTCGCGCACCGACATGTCGTTGAAGCAGGTGTAGCCGAACACGTGGCGCAGCGCCTCGTCCTGGCTCACATGGCGTGGCACCCGCGTGCCGATGACCAGGGCCAGCTCGGCCTCGTAGTCGAACTTCTCCGAGACCCTGGGCAACTGCCCGGCCGCGCCATGGCCGATCAGCGAGCTCTTGCCGCGGAAGAAGAACCACGGGTACTCGGGCTTCTCGCGGCCGCCTTCCTTGGCATGGTCGTAGTAGTTGAGGCCCAGGCAGATGGTCTTGCCGGGCTCGGGCACCAGCGGGGCGAGGGTCAGGTCTTGCAGGGCCAGGCGCGGCGCCGCGCTGTCTCGTGCGGCGGCGGCTGCGGCGGCGAGATCGACGCCGGCTTCCAGCGCGGCGCGCAGGTCCGCCGGCACCTGGGGCTGGGCCGCGTTCAGGTCGATGAGCTGCTGCTCGCCGTCGAGGAGACCAAGCCGGGTGCTGCCGTCGGGGGCGAGGAAGGTGGTGAATTTCATGGAGGGCGTTCAGGTGGGAATGAAGAAGACGTGGCGCTGGGCTTCCTTCAGCGCGGCGCTGGGCGGCTGGGAGATGCCCCACTGGTCGACGCGGCCGGGCGGCCAGGTCCAGTCGGCGGGGCCGCCGGGGCGGTAGCTGTCGTCGATCTGCTCGACCTCGGCCGTGTATTCGATGACTTCGCCGAAGGGGCCGATGAAGTAGTTGAAGGCGTTGTTGCCGGGGCCGTGGCGGCCGGGGCCCCACTCGATCGCATGGCCGGCGTCGCGCATGCGGCCGCCGCCGCGCATCACCGAATCCAGGTCGGGCATCACGAAGGCGATGTGGTTGAGCGCGTCGTTGTCGGCATCGCCCAGCGCGAGCGTGTGGTGGTCACGGTCGCAGTTCATGAAGGCCATGATCCGGCTGCGGTCGGCCAGCGTGAAGCCGAGGGTTCGCTCGAGCCAGGCCTGGCTGGCCGGCAGCGCGTGGCTGTTCAGCACCGCGTGGGCCAGGCGGACCGGGCGGTCGGCCTGCTCGGTGGTGTCGGCATGGCGCGCATCGCCGTGGACGACCTCGAACAGGCGTCCGTCCGGGTCGCGCAGCATCAGGCCCTGGCCGCCCGAGGGCTCCGCGATGGGGGCCAGGTCTTGCCACAGGGCCTCGCCGGCCGCCTCGGCGATCGCCTTCAGCGCCGCCTCGCCGCGGGCGCGCAGCGTGACCTTGCGGATCGCCAGCCGGTCGGCCCGATGCAGCGCCAGCAGGTGATGGTCGGCGCCGGTGCCGCGCAGGTAGATCGCGTCGGCGCTGCGGGCCGCCACGGCGAGGTGCCAGACCTCGGTGTAGAAGCGCTCGGCGCGGGCGAGGTCGGGCACGTCCAGCGCGACGCTGCGCAGCCCGCTGATCCAGGGTGAACTCATCGTTGTGTCTCTGTGTGGGGAAGGCCGAGGAAGCGCTCGGCATTGCCATGCAGCAGCGCGCTGACGGTGGCGGCGTCGAAGCCGGCCGCCGCGACCCGCTCGGCCGGCGCGCGCTCATGGAACGCGAAGGGGTAGTCGCTGCCCAGCATCAGCTGGCTCGCGCCGAAACGCTCGACCAGATGGCGCAGCGTCGCCTCGTCGAACACCAGCGTGTCGAAGAACAGGCGGCGCGCCTGTTCCACCGGCGAGGCCTGCAGCTGCTCGCGCAGCGCCGGGAAGACCTGCCAGCCCTGCTGCAGCCGCGGCAGCAGCATCGCCAGCGTGCCGCCGCCGTGGCTGAAGCCGATGCGCAGGCGCGGGCAGGCGAGCAGCAGGTTCGCCGTGATCACCGAGGCCGCGGCGAGGCCCACGTCGCTCGGGTAGGCCAGTACCTGCTGCAAGGGCGCGGGGCCGACCAGACGGTCCATGCCGGTGGGCTTGAGCGCATGGACGAAGACGGGGACGTCCAGCGCCTCGCAGGCCTGGAAGAAGGGCAGGAAGCGGGGATCGCCGATGGGCACGCCATTGACGTTGCTGCCGAGTTCCACGCCCACGAGGCCCAGCGCCTGCACGGCATGCCGCAGCTCGGCGATGGCGAGGTCGATGTCCTGCAGCGGCACGGCGGCGAGGCCCAGCAGCGCCCCCTCGCTGTCGGCCACCATGGCGGCGGTCTGCTCGTTCAGGTAGCGCAGCAGCTGCTGCGCGTCGGCCGGCGCCAGCCAGTAGCTGAGCAACTCGGGCATCGGCGAAATCACCTGGTGCTTCAGGCCCATGCCCGGCAGGTCGGCCAGCCGGCGCGGCGTGCTCCAGCATTTCTCGGAGATGGTGCGGTACTGGCGACCGGCGATCATCACGTGGCGATGGCAGAGTCCGCCCTGCGCCGGCGCCTCGACGGAGGAGGGCCAGAGCGCGGGCATATGGGCGCCCAGGTAGTCGGGCAGCCGCTCCGGCACCACATGCGCATGCACGTCGATGCCGCCGCAGGCGCAGGGTTGCAGCTTCATGCTGCCTGCAGTCCGACGGCCTGGATGCCGGTGGCGCAGATGGCCTCGTCCTCGTCGCCGCTGCCCCCGGAGGCGCCGGCGGCGCCGATGATGCGGCCCGCCTCGTCGCGGATCAGCAGGGCACCCGGCTGGGGCAGGAACTTGCCGTGCGCCGTGTCGGCCAGCGCCGCGAAGAAGTTCGGGTTGCCTTTGGCCCGCTCGGCCAGCACGCGGCTGGAGGCGCCCATCGCCACGGCGGCCCAGGCCTTGCCGGTGGCGATGTCGATGCGGAACATGCTGGCGCCATCTTCGCGCTGGGCTGCCTTCAAGTGGCCCGCCTCGTCCAGCACCACCACGGCCATCGGGGCGTGGCCCGCCGTCCGCGCGGCCGCCAGCGTGGCGGCGATCAGTGCATTGGCCTGGGCCAGCGTCAGTGCGGACATGGGCGCGTCTCCTCGTCTTCTTGTGAACTCGCGGCGAGTCTAGGGAGCGGGTTTAAATTCATCCAGACGATGCGGTGGATATTTAGAATCCACCAAATGGATATAGCAAACGTCGACCTGAACCTGCTGGTGACCTTCGATGCGATGGTCGAGCACCGCAGCGTGACCCGCGCGGGCGAGGCCATCGGCCTCAGCCAGCCGGCGATGAGCGCGGCGCTAAACCGCCTGCGGACCTTGTTCGGCGACCCGCTGTTCGTGAAGACCGGCAGCTCGATGGAGCCGACGCTGCGCGCGCAGGAACTGGCTCCGCACGTGCGCCGCGTGATCGACACGGTGAAGACCGACATCCTCAACAGCGCCACCTTCGACCCCGCCACCAGCGAACGCACCTTCACGCTGATCACGCCGGATATTGGCGAGATGCACTTCGTGCCGCCGCTGCTGGCGCATCTGGCGGCGGTGGCGCCGCGGCTGCGGCTGCGTGTGGTGTCACGGCCCAAGCTGGCGGCGTCGGAGGCACTGGCGACCGGCGCCGCGGATCTGGCGCTGGGCTATTTCCCGGACCTGGACAGCGCCGAGTTCTTCCGCCGCAAGCTGTTCGACAACCGCCATGTCTGCATCGTCCGCAAGGGGCATCCCGGTGTCGGCCGCGGGGCCTTGTCAGTGGATGCCTATCTGGCGATGCGGCACGTCGTCGTGCGGCCGGAGGGGCGCGCCCATGTCTTCGAGCAGTACCTGCAGCAGCAGGGGCTCAAGCGCGAAGTGGCGCTGGAGATCTCGCATTTCATGAGCCTGCCGCCGATCATCGAGGCCAGCGACCTGATCGCCACGGTGCCGCGCGACCTGGCCGACATCTGCTCACGCTATGCGGAGCTGCGCATCTTCGATGCTCCGGTGCCGGCACCGGTGATTCCGGTTCACCAGTTCTGGCACCGGCGGGCGCACAAGGATGCTGCCATGGTGTGGTTGAGGGACAGCATCCAGACCTTGTTCGCCTGACCGCGAACGGCGACGGACGGCCGAGACCTTCAATTTCAAGAAGCATCGCCAACCACTGCATGGCTTGCTCCGGCCGAGGGCTTGCCGTGGCGGGCGACTCGGCGGGCGCGGCCCGATGTGGTCGATTGGCCGCGCGATATCCACGACATCGCGCAGGTCGCTTCGAGACACCGGATGTCTACAGAACGTTCATCCCGCCATCCAGTGGAATCACCGTCCCGGTGACGAAAGCCCCGGCGCGTGAACTGAGAAAGATCGCCAGGCCCGAGATGTCCGAGGCCTCGCCGGTGCGGCCGAGCGGTATGCCCTGCACGATCTTGCGGCGGCGCTGCTCGTCCGCGAGATAGGGCGCACTCATGTTCGACGGGAAGAAGCCCGGCGCGATCGCGTTGACGAGGATGCGGCGTGGTGCCAGTTCGCGCGCGAGGCTGCGCGTCAGCTGGTGCAGGGCGGCCTTGGACGGGCCGTAGGCGAAGGTGTTGCTGCTGCTCGTCTTCAGCCCGGCGACCGAGCCGATGTTGATGATGCGGGCTGGGTCTTCCTCGCTGGCCGCGCGCTCCATCAGCGGCAGCAGGCGCTGGGCCAGCATGAAGGGTACCTGCACGTTCAGCGCCATCAACTCGGGCCAGGCGTCGTCGGGATAGCTGTCGAAGGGGGCGGCCACGGCGGTGCCGGCGTTGTTGACGAGCACGTGCAGCGGCTCGTCGCGCTGCTGCAGCGTGGCAACGAGCGCGGCCACGCCATCGGCCGTGCCGAGGTCGCATTCGATCGCATCGACCTCGCCGTGCCGCTCCAGCGCCTCGCGCGCCGCTTCGAGCGGCTGGGCGCGGCGGCCGACGATGCTGACGTTCGCACCCGCCTTCACGAAGCCTTCGGCCATCATCAGGCCCAGGCCGCTGGAGGCTCCGGTGATCAGTACCCGCTTGCCGGCGACACCGAAGAGCGCCCCGGTCTCCATCACAGGTCGTCCGTACCGAACAGCGCCGAGCTGACTGTCGGTGCGCCGGGCCCGCCGGTCAGCAGGCAGACCTTGGCATCCGGTACCGGGTTGGCCGATTCGCCGCGCAGCACGCGCACCGACTCGATCGCCGTGCCGAAGCCGTGGATGAAGCCGTGCGCCAGGTTGCCGCCCGAGGTGTTGACCGGCAGCGTGCCGCCGGGCGCGATCAGGTTCTCGAAGCGGATGAACTCGGCCACGTTCTCGAAGTTGCAGAAGCCGTGGTCGATCAGCGACATCACGCCCTGGGCGCTGAAGTTCTCGTAGAGCTGCACCACGTCCACGTCCTTCGGGCCGAGGCCGGTCTGCTGCCACAGCCGCCGCGCCACCGGTTCAAAACCGGCGCTGCCGTACTTCAGGTCGTTCTCCGCCAGATCGCCCCAGCCCTTCTCGGTACCGTTGGCGACGCCGAGCACGCGGATCGGCTTCTTCCTCAGATCCCTGGCCCGCTCGGTCGAGGTCAGCACGATGGCCGCGGCGCCGTCGTTCTCGCGCGAGCAGTCGAAAAGCCGGAACGGCTCGGCGATCCTGCGGGCGTTGCGGTAGGTGTCGAGGTCCAGGTCCTTGCCGTAGGACATCGCCTCCGGGTTGCGCGCGCCGTGGAAATAGGAGACACGCACCAGCTCCTCGGCCACGCTGAGCGGCACGCCATGGTGCTCGAACAGGCGTTGCGCGCGGATCGCGCAGCCTTGCGCGGGCGAGAGCACGCCGGCGCCGACGATGTGTGCGTTCAGGTGATGGCGCATCACGGCGGCCGAGAGCCGCCCGCTGTTGTCCTGCACCAGCGCGCGGAACACGACGACGGTGTTTGCCTGCCCGGTGGCGATGGCGGCCGCCGCCACGCCGAAGGTGGCCGCGATGCCGCCGCCGCCGCTGCCCCAGATCTGCGTGTTCAGCAGCAGGTCCCTGGTGCCCAGGTCGGACATCAGCCGCACGGGCTCGTTGTGGTCGTCCCCGTAGCCGACGAAGCCGTCCACGTCGGCGGGATTGATGCCGGCGTCCTCGCAGGCATCGACGATGGCGCGCACCAGCACGCCCTGTTCGGACATGGGCGCGGTGCCGCGCTTGTACTGGCGCAGGCCGAGGCCGGCGACGGAGACGCCGCCGCAGAAAGGTGTGCGCTTCGTCGTCATGCCGCGGCTCCGGTGCGATGCCAGCGAAGCGCGGGAATCGTCTCGCCCTCGAAGGTGGTCTGGATGATCTCGGCCTCGACCGGCTGGCCGATCTTCACCTCGGCCATCGGCTCGGCCAGGGTGCCCATCAGGCGGCGGCCGCCGGCCTCGTCCAGCTCGACGACGACCGACACGAAGGGCAGGCCCAGCTCCTTCGGCGCGCCGAACTCGTGCCAGGTGCGCGTCCAGCTGAAGATGCGCCCGCGCGGCGCGACCCGCTGCCATTGCAGCTCCCAGGAACCGCATTCGCCACAGCGAAATACCGCCGGCACATGCCAGTGATGGCAGTGGCTGCAGCGCTGCACCTTGACCTGGCCCTCGGCCAGGCCCTTCCAGTAGGCCTCGTCGGCCCCCAAACCTCGCATGTGATGTCTCCTGGCGTGTCTGTCGTCTGCACCGAGATTAGACGCGCCGCGACGGCGGCGACTCGTCGCTTGCGACGAATCGATCGATCAGCGCTGGCCGATGCGCTCGGCCTTCAGGTGGATGCCGGCGGCCTCGCGGTCCCAGCTGTCCGCGGTGAGGGCCTCTTCGCGCAGCAGCACTTTGCGGACCTTGCCTGTCTCGGTCAGCGGCAGCGCATCGAGCCGGCGGAAGTAGCGCGGCACGACATAGTGCGGTGCATTGCCGCGCAGGAAGGCCACCAGTTCGGCCCAGTCCGGCGCCTCATCGCCGTGCATGCAGACGCAGGCCATCACCTCGTCCTCCGAGTCGCGGCCCGGCACCGCGTAGGCGGCGGCTGCGCGGATGCGCGGATGGCGCAGCAGCTCCTGCTCCACCTCGTAGCACGAGATGTTCTCGCCGCGCCGGCGGATCACGTCCTTGCGGCGGTCGAGGAAGCGATACCAGCCGTCGGCGTCGGCGGTGAACACGTCGCCGGTGTGGAACCAGCCGTTGCGCCAGGCCGCGGCAGCCGCCTCCGGATGGCCCGGGTAGCCCGAGGCGAAGACCCAGGGCCGGCGGCTCCGCAGCACCATCTCGCCGGGCGTGCCGGGTGGCACCTCCATGTCGTGCTCGTCCACCAGCCGGGCCTCGTAGCCCTCGCGCAACCGGCCGGTCACGCCGCGGCGCTGCGGCTCGGCCGCGCAGCGCAGCACGGCGCCGACCTCAGTGGAGCCATAGGAGGTCCACAGCGTGGGGCCGAAGCGCTCGATGAAGCGGTAGGCTGCCGGGCCCATGGGCGCGATGTTGACGATCTTCAACGGGTGATCGCGGTCGGCCGGATCCGGCGGCTGGGCAAGCAGGAAGGCGGCCATCTGCTCGACCAGCGTGGTCGAGGTCACACCGAAGCGGCGCACCCAGGGCCAGAACTCGGCCGTGCGGAAGCCGGGCGGCACGACCAGGCTGCCGCCGTCGCGCAGCACCGCGTAGACGGTGGCCAGGCCGCCGGCATGGAACAGTGGCAGTACCAGCAGGAAGTTCGCCTCCGGGCCGAAGGTGTCGGCGTGCGGGGATTCGAGGAAGTGGAGCGCATGGACGTAGGACGAGCGCACGGCCTTGGACGCGCCGGTGGTGCCCGAGGTGAAGGCGAGCTGCATATCGTCCCAGGGCTGGATCTCGACCGGCGGCGGCTCGGCTTCGTCCAGCGCGTCGATGGACAAGGTCGGGACCGCCAGCGTCAGATCGGCCGGGCCGCCGGCCACGATCACCTGCCCCAGCCCGTGCAGCGGCACCTCGGCCAGCCGCGGCAACAGGTCACGGTGGACGATGGCGATGCGCGCCCCGCTGAGCTGCAGCGCATGCTCCAGCGAACGCCCGCGCCAGGCCAGGTTGCAGGGCGCATGAACGGCACCCAGCTCGTTGATGCCGAACCAGGCGCGCAAGGCATCGGGGCCATTGGGCAGCCAGCACAGCACCGGCTCGCCGGCCCGTACGCCTAAAGCGTGCAGGCCGCCGGCGATGCGGCGGCCCTGCGCGCGCGTCTCGGCATAGCTCCAGGACGGGCCGTCGACGAAGGTGGCGAAGGGTTTGTGCGGGTGCTGCTCGGCGCGCGCTTGCAGCAGGTCGCGCAGGACGACGCTCATCATGGCTGCATCACCCGCTCGATATTGGCGTGGAAAGTGGCCAACGCCTCCTCCAGCCCGCCGAAGCGCACCTCGTCTAGCGCGCCGCTGGCCAGGCCCTGCTGCACCCGCTGCGCGGCCTGGAAGTCTTCGGCACCGAACACGTCCTCGAAGTTGAACTTCAGCGTGCGCTCGTAGCGCTGGCGCTGCTCCTCGGTCTCGGGCAGGTCGCGCGTCAGCATGTGGCAGACGACGATCGAGCGGTCCACCGCGCGCGGCATCACGGTGATGAAGTTCATGTGATGCGGGCTGGTCACCAGCATCGCCGTGGGGAACAGGTGGTAGGCGTGGGTGACCTGCTTGTGGAGCTGGTCGACCTGCACGTCCAGCATCTCGCGGGTGAAGTGCGAGCGGCCCACCGTCTGGCGCGTGTGCGGGCCGAAGTGGGACATCAGCGTCGGCACCGGCGCGAACATCGGCGCCACCGTCTTCGCATGCAGCGGGGCCACGTGGTAGGTCTCCAGGAAGGTCTCGATCAGCAGCTTCCAGTTGGCCGCGAGGTCGAACGTGCGCCGGCCGTAGACGTGCATGGCGGGGATGCCGAAGGCCTCGAAGTCGCGGGCGAGCTGGCCCTGGACCTCGCTGAAATCGGGCGGGGCCTTGGAATCGAGCCCGACCCAGATGATGCCGCCGGCCTCGCAGACCGGCAGGCGGCGCAGGCCGTGGGTGCTCTTGTCCAGCGTCGGGAAGGTCTCGGCCCGTGGCACGCCGACGAGACGGCCGTCCAGGCTGAAGGTCCACGCGTGGAAGGGGCAGGACACGCGCCGCGTGCAGCGCGTCTCGCCCGGGTCCACCAGCTTGGCGCCGCGGTGCGTGCAGGCGTTGAGGAAGGCGTGGACGGCGCCGGCGTCGTCGCGCGTCAGCAGGATCGGCAGGCCGAAGTCATCGCTGGCGAACACGCTGTTGCGCGCCAGCGAGCCCGAGGCAGTGAGCGGCAGCGGCACGCGGCGCAGCAGCGCGGCGCGCTCGCGATCGAAGTGGGCCGGGTCGGTGTAGACG
>NZ_LYVQ01000122.1 GCF_001984095.1 Pelomonas sp. KK5 | reverse complement strand
TCCATACCCGGGCGATCGCCCGCCACTACTCGCGCCACTCCTCGGCCAACAACCACCTGATCGGCGAGCTGGCCGGCGTGTTCGTCGCCAGCTGCACCTGGCCGATGTGGCCGGGCCTGCGCCGCCTGGGCGAACGGGCGCGGGCCGAGCTGGAGGCACAGGCCCGGCTGCAGGTAGCCAGCGACGGCGTGCTGCGCGAGCAGGCCTTCGAGTACGCGAGCTTCGTCTTCGACCTGCTGTTCATCGTCGAGCTGGCGGCCTCGGCCGCGGGTCGGCCGATGTCCGGCGACTACCTGGGCCGCCTGATGGGCCTGTGCCATTTCATCCGCAGCGTGCGCACCGGCAGCGGCGCGGTGCCGATGATCGGCGATGCCGACGGGGCCCAGGCGTGGCGGCTGGATCCGCGCGAAGGGCGCTGCCCGTTCGAGTCGATGCTGGCCAAGGGCGAGTGGCTCGGTGGCGCCGCGGCATCGCGCAGCGAGCTGAGGTGGTTGGCTCCGAGAGCCGCGCCGGTGGTTCCCCAGGCGGGTGTCTCGGGCCTGGATTTCCGCGACGGCGGCTATCACCTGTTCCAGTCGGACGCCGGCGGCCCGCGGGAGGTGCGTGGCCTCTTCGATGCCGGCCCGCTGGGCTACCTGGGCATCGCGGCCCATGGCCATGCCGATGCGCTGCAGGTCTGGCTGGCGCTAGGCGGCGTGCCGCTGCTGGTCGATCCGGGCACCTACGGCTACGGCGTGGGCGTCGAGTGGCGCGACTATTTCCGTGGCACCTCGGCGCACAACACGGTCTGCATCGCGCGGCGTGATCAGTCGCTCAGCGGTGGCCGCTTCATGTGGACGCAGAAGGCGCGCACTCAGCTGCAGGCGCTGACGCGCGACGGCGATGCGCTGACGCTGCGCGCCGCGCACGACGGCTACCGGCGGCTGCAGGGGTTCACTCACGAACGGGGGCTGGTCTTCGATCCGCAGGCCGCCACGCTTGAGGTCAGCGACCGGGTGCAGGGCGAGGGCGAGCAACTGCTGCAGCTGCACTGGCATGTCTCGCCGCAGTGGCATCTGCTGCGGCAGGAAGGCGAGACGGTGACGCTCGGCCGCGCGGGCATCGAGGTGAAGCTCACCGTCAGCGCCGACGTCGCGGGCAGTCTCAGCGTTCACAGCGGCGAGCAGGATCCGCCGCTGGGCTGGTACTCAGTCGCCTATGGCGAGAAGGAGCCCTGCGCGGTGCTGCGCTGGCAGGGGCGCGCGGCGCGCGCGAACCTGCGCACGCGCATCGAGTGGCGCTTTGGCGCCGCCGAAGTGCTTCACTGAACGAGGCTGTTCAGCATCGGCTCGTCGTAGCGCCGGTTGGGATCCAGCACAGTGACCGCCCGGCGTACGTAGATCGAGCGGATCGGGTAGCGCGGGTCCCACATATTGCCCTGCAGCCAGTGGTAGAAGCCGAGCTTGCCGTAGACCGGCTTGCCGGGCTGGATGTAGCCCAGCGGGCCGCTGTAGTCGGCCAGCAAGCGGCCGTCGATCCAGAATTTCAGGAAGGGCTGCCTGGCCGGGTCGGGCGAGATGCGTGCCTGTACGACGATCGTCGCCCAGCGGCCGGTGAAGGTGTTGGCCGGGCCGATCCAGATGTCCTTGGTGGCGATGGTGGACTTGCCGGTCGTGGGCTTGCCGCTGGTCTCCCAGCGCACCTGCAGGAAGGCGGTGCCGCCCTGCACGACCAAGGCCATCAGCGGGTTCAGCGCCAGCGGGAAGTCGGTGTCGTGCCACTGGTAGACGAGCTGCATGTCGCCGGCCTGCGACCAGTCCTCCACCCAGATCTTCTGGGCCTGCCAGAAGTCGCTGGCTTCAGGCAGGAAGCTGCGCGCGTTGGCGGTGAAGGTGAACTCGCAGCGCGGGGCGCCGCTGGTCATCGGGTCGCCCTGTGCGGTGCGCAGCACGATGCCGCGCAACGGGTTGCCGGGCGGCGTCACGACGGCCATGCGCTGCTGGGTGGCGTAAGGCACGTCGGCGTTGGCGGGCAGCACCTGGCTGGCCAGCGAGCTGGCATGGCGCGACACGCCATGGCACTCGAAGTACCACTGCTGGCGTTCCAGGGGGACCTCGGCGTTGACGTCGATCGTGATGTCGCGCATGTCGACGGGCGAGGCCGGGAGCACCGTCCCGGCCGGCGGCACTGCCACCGTGACGGCGGCCAGCGGAATCTGAGGCTCCTTGCCGCTGCCCTGGCCACAGGCGTTGAACAGCACGGCGCCCAGGAGCAGCAGGCTGAAGCGGGCGTGGCGCATCGGAGGAGGCGTGTTCATGATCGGACGATCCCGGGGCGGCGATGCCCGGATTGTGAACGTGTCGGCTGCCGCCGTCAGCGCAGGACGTCCTGCATCGTGCCGTGCCAGACGGCCAGGCTCAGCAGCGCGAACAGCTCGCGGGACCGGTCGAAATAGCCGCGCTGATGCTGGTTCCACAGGTCCCGCACGGGACGGCCGGACAAGCCCATCGCGCCCAGCGCGGGCGAGTCGAACAGCACGGCCTCGCAGCGTTCGCGCCAAGTCTCGCGCAGCATCTGGGGCACCGGCACCTGGAAGCCCTTCTTGGGCCGGTTGATGATGCTGGCCGGCAGGTACTGCTCGGCCATGCGCTTGTGGACGATCTTGGAGCGGCGCAGTGCCAGCTTGTATTCACCCGGCATGGACTCGACCAAGTGGACCAGATCGGTATCCAGCAGCGGCACGCGGGCTTCCAGGCTGTGCGCCATGCTGACCTTGTCGCCGTACAGCAGCAGGTCGTCGGACAGCCCCAGGCGCATGTCGATCGCCATCATCTGCTCGACCGGCGCCAGCGTTGGGCCTTGGGCGGCCCAGGCCAGCCAGCGCTCGATCGCTTCATGGGCGCGAGGGGCCGGCGCGCGGCCGACCAAGGCCAGGCGCTCCTCGGGCGTGAACACGCAGTACTCGCTCTCGAAGCGGTCCACCGTGCCGGCGATGCCGGCCGATTGCGCGCTGCGCAGCACGTGGTCCGGCACGCCGGGCAGGCGCTCCAGGATGGGCCGGTACAGCCGGATGAAGGGCTTGAACAGCGGCAGGTCGCGCACCAGCTCGCCCTGGTAGCGGCGGTAGCCGCCCAGCAGCTCGTCGCTGCCCTGGCCGGTCAGCACGACGGTGACGTCCTCGCGCGCCCGCTTGCACAGCGCCCACATCGGCAGCGCCGAGGTGGTGACCAGCGGCTCCTCGGTGGCGCGCACGGCCAGCTGCATCGCCTGCCAGAGATCCTCGTGGCCGACCCGCACCGCGTGGTGCGGCAGGCCCAGCACCTGGGCCGTGTGGGCGGCGTCGTCGATCTCGCAGGCGGGGCTGCCATCGTTGTAGCCGACGGTGAAGCAGGGCGCCTGCAGGCCGGCGTCCGCGCACATGGCGGCGACGACAGCCGAATCGATGCCGCCGGACAGCAGGACGCCAACCGGCACGTCCGACAGCAACTGCCGCTGCACCGCGGCGCTGACGGCGCTGCGATAGGCCTGCGTGGCCTCTTCCAGCGAGCCCTGGAAGCGGTCCTTGCGCAACTCGACGTAGCAGCGTGTGGTGCTGCGGCCGCTGTCGATCTCGCGGCATTGCAGGTGGCCGGGCGGCAGGCGCGCGACGCCGTCCAGCATGGTGTCCGGCGAGGGCACGAAGCGCAGGCTCAGGTAGGTGCTCAGCGAAGGCGTGTCGATGCCGAAGCGCTGCCCGGTGACGGCCGACAGGCTGCGGATCTCGGACGCGAAGCCGAAGCCCTGCGGGGTGTCCGCGAAGTACAGCGGCTTGACGCCGAAGGGGTCGCGGACCAGGTAGAGCCGGCGTTCGTGGCGGTCCAGCACCGCGAAGGCGAAGATGCCGTTGAGCTCGCGCACGGTGCGCTCGACGCCCCACTCGCTGATGGCCTCGGCCAGGGTCTCGGTGTCGGAGTGGCCGCGCCAGCTGCGTCGCAACTCGCGGCGCAGCTCATTGTGGTTGTAGATCTCGCCGTTGAAGCTCAGAACCCAGCGGCCGTCGCTGCTGGTGAAGGGCTGGGCGCCGGCTTCGGTGAGATCCTGGATGGCCAGCCGGGTATGGCCCAGCCAGACGGTGCGGGTGCCGAGCTCGATGCTGGCCTGGCCATGGGCATCGGGACCGCGGTGGCTCAACAGCGAGAGGGCTTGCTCTGAATTGACGGTACTGCCGGTCGGGTGGATGAGCCCTGTGATGCCGCACATGTTCTGGTTCTGCTGTCTTGCTCGGGGAGTCCAAGTGTTCGTGAAGGTGGCATGAGCATTGCCTTTACAAAACTTGATATTGCAAGGATTGTTGCATCTGCCCATGACGGCGCAGAGACGTGCTTACCCGCGCGAACGGGTGGGCGCACGCGCGCTTGTCAGTCGGAACCGTGCGTTAGTTCGCGGCCTTCAGCCGCGGTAGCGTCGCGGCGCCGGCGGCCTTGTACAAGGCGACCAGTTTGGGCAGGTTGGCTTCGTTGGAGAAGCGTGCTGCGAAGCTGGCGCGGCCGGCGGCGCCGAGCCGTGCGGCGTAGCCGCTATCGCCGAGGATGCGCCGCAGCGCGTCAACGAGCCGGGCGAGATCGCCGGGCGGGACCATCAGCCCGGTCACATCGGCCTCGACCGCCTCGGGAATGCCACCGATCGGGCAGGAGACGACGGCGCGGCCATGGGCCATTGCTTCCAGGATCGCCATCGGCAGGCCCTCGTGGTACGAGGGCAGGGCGAAGACCCATGCAGCATCCAGCAGCCGGGCCTTCTGCGCGGCATCGACCCAGCCACAGTAGTGCACCGCGTCCTGCAGTCCCAGCGCGCGGACCAGTTCGACCAGCTTCTCGGCTTCACCGTCACCGCCCACCACGAGTCGGCAGTCCGGTCGATCGCGGTGGATCGTGGCGAAGGCCTGCAGCAGGTCGAAGGTGCCCTTGTTGGGGCCGATGCGTCCGAGGAACAGCACCGTGGGCGGATCCTGCAGCGGCTGCACGGTGGCGGGAGCGGCCGCCGAGTTCAGCACCACCTCGGTCTGCGCCAGCGGCTGCACCCGATGCACCCACTGCGCACGCGCTGCCGAGAGGGTGATGACGCGAAGCGAGCGGCCCAGCATCCAGCGGATGCAGCCTTGCGTGAAGGGCGAGGCCCGTTCGTGAAAGTCCTCGAAGGAGCCGCTGTGCAGATGCGACAGGACCGGAACGCCGCCAGCCAGCGCGGGGGCAGTCAGCAGGAATTTCCGCCAGAAGCTGCCGCCGTGCGAGACATGGGCATGGATCACCGCCACGCGCCCGAGCAGCAGCGCCCACCACAGCACCGCGCAAGCCTTCAGGAAGGGCAGTACCCGGCCGAGCGCATTTCGGTCGTGGTGCGTCTCGAGCAGGCGCACCGCGCCGTTGTCGAACATCCCTTCCTGCTCGTACTGGCGCAGCACCGAGGCGATGCCACCCTTGCCGGCGGGGGCGGTGGCCAGCATCCAGATCTGTCGTGGCTTCATCACCGCCGACGCAGTTCCTTGAACAGCAGGCCGAAGAAGGCCATGTCCTCGATGAAGTAGCGGCGGAACATGCGGCGCGGCTCCTGCAGGAAACGGTAGAACCATTCGAGGCCCACCTTCTGCATCCACACCGGCGCGCGCCTGACCTTGCCGGCCGCCACATCGAAGGTGCCGCCCACGCCCATCGCGAAGGGGATCTTCATGCGCGCCTGGTAGGCGCCGAGGAACTGCTCCTTCTTCGGCGAGCTGATCGCGACGAAGAGCAGGTCGGCCCGCGCCTGCACGATCTGCTCGACCACCTGGGCCTCTTCCTCGGGCTTCCAGTAGCCGTTGCGATGACCGGCGAAGACCAGGCCGGGCAACTTCTGCGTGTAGACCTCGCGCACGCGCGACACCACCTCCTCGCGCGCGCCGAGCAGGTAGACGCGCCAGCCTTTCTCGGCAGCGCGCACCATCAGCGCCTCGAACAGGTCGACGCCGGCCACCCGCTCCTTCAGCGGCTTGCCCAGCAGGCGCGAGGCCCACACGACCGGCATGCCGTCGGCGTTGATCAGCGCGCAGTCATTGATGATGCGGCGCAGCTCCTCGTCCTTCTGGGCCTTGACCAGCTTGTCCACGTTGACGACCACATGCTGATGCGGCCGGCCGCTGGCGATGAAACCCTCGATGACCTGCAGCGTGTCCTCCATCGACAGGTTGTCGATGGCGCAGCCCATCATCTCGATGCGCTGGTGACCGCTCATTGCAGCGGCTCCGTGAGGAGGGTCATCATGAAGTTCGATCGCGCACCGGCGACCCGATGGATGCAATGCTTGGTGGCCATGCTGCGGCTCGGAATTCTGCGGGGCCGGGAAGAGTATCCGGCGGAGACGGGAATTGACGGCGGGACGGCCCGTCAAGGCTGGGGGCGATTCTAGTGGCGCGTTGCAGATGTCACGCCCACCGGAACCGGGGCGGCCAAGCGCGCGCCTGGCGGCGGGCCTGAGTGACAATGCGCGGCAATCAGAGGCGACTCTCCGAAGCTCGAGGGAACACATCATGAAGGTACTCGTCACCGGCGCTGCCGGCTTCATCGGCATGCACGTCAGCCAGATCCTGCTCGCGCGTGGCGACCAGGTCGTCGGCCTGGACAACCTGAACGACTACTACGACCCCACGCTCAAACATAACCGCCTGGCTCGACTGACCGGCAAGCCCGGCTTCAGCTTCGTGCAGATGGACGTGGCCGACCGCGAGGGCATGGCGAAGCTGTTCGCCGAGGGCGGCTTCGAGCGCGTCGTGCATCTGGCCGCGCAGGCGGGGGTGCGCTACTCGATCGAGAACCCGCACGCCTACATCGACAGCAATATCGTCGGCTTCACCAACATCCTCGAAGGCTGCCGCCACAACGGCGTGCAGCACCTGGCCTACGCATCGAGCTCCAGCGTCTATGGCGGCAACACGCTGATGCCCTTCTCGGAGCATCACAGCGTGGACCACCCGGTGAGCCTGTACGCGGCCACGAAGAAGGCCAACGAGCTGATGGCGCACACCTACAGCCACCTGTTCCGCCTGCCCACCACCGGCCTGCGCTTCTTCACCGTCTATGGCCCGTGGGGCCGGCCGGACATGGCCTTGTTCCTGTTCACCAAGGCCATCCTCGAAGGCAAGCCGATCAAGGTGTTCAACCACGGCCAGATGATCCGCGACTTCACCTATATCGACGACATCGCCGAGGGCGTGGTGCGGGTGCTGGACCGCGTGGCAACGCCTGACCCCGACTACGACCCGATCAAGAGCGACCCGGCCCGTTCCAACGCGCCCTACCGCGTGTTCAACATCGGCAACCACGACCCGATCACGCTGATGGGCTTCATCGAGGCGATCGAGCAGGCCACCGGCCGCACCGCCGAGAAGCAATTCCTGCCGCTGCAGGACGGCGATGTACCGGCGACGCATGCAGACGTCGAGGAACTGGCCGAATGGACCGGATTCCGCCCCGCTACGCCGGTGCCGGAAGGAATTCATCGCTTCGTCACCTGGTATCGCGACTATTACAAGGTTTGAAACTTCGTAGCGAAGGCTTGCGTCGATGAAGGTTACCGCCATCGGGACGGGTTATGTCGGTCTGGTCACGGGCGCCTGCCTGGCCGAGATGGGCAACCATGTGGTCTGCCTGGACCTGAACCCGGAGAAGATCCGCGTGCTCAACGCGGGCGAGATTCCGATCCACGAGCCGGGCCTGCTGGAGGTGGTGCGCCGCAACGTGGCGGCCGGACGGCTGCAGTTCACGACCGACGCAGACCTGGCCGTCCATCACGGCACGATCCTGTTTGTCGGCGTGGGCACGCCGCCCGACGAGGACGGCTCGGCCGACCTGCAGTACGTGATCGCCGCGGCCCGTTCGATCGGCCGGAGGATGACGGACTACAAGGTGATCGTCGACAAGAGTACGGTGCCGGTAGGCACGGCCGACCAGGTGAAGGCGGCCATCGCCGAGGAACTGCGCAAGCGCGGTGTCGACCTGCACTTCGCCGTCGTCAGCAACCCGGAGTTCCTGAAGGAAGGCGCCGCGGTCGAGGACTTCATGAAGCCCGACCGCATCATCGTCGGCTCCGACGACGAGCAGGCCACGCTGCTGATGCGTGCGTTGTATTCGCCGTTCACCCGCAACCACGACCGCATGCAGGTGATGGACCTGCGCAGCGCGGAGTTCACCAAGTACGCCGCCAACGCGATGCTGGCCACGCGCATCAGCTTCATGAACGAACTGGCGCTGCTGGCCGAGAAGGTCGGCGCCGACATCGAGCTGGTGCGCCGGGGCATCGGCTCCGATCCGCGCATCGGCTACAGCTTCCTCTACGCGGGCGCCGGCTACGGCGGCTCCTGCTTCCCGAAGGACGTCAAGGCGCTGGTGCGGGCCGCGCAGGATGAGGGCATCTCGCTGCAGGTGCTGACGGCAGTCGAGGCCGCCAACGAGCGGCAGAAGCGCGTGCTGGTGGACAAGGTCGTGGCCCGCTTCGGCGAGGACCTGGCCGGCCGCCGCTTCGCGCTCTGGGGCCTGGCCTTCAAGCCCAATACCGACGACATGCGCGAGGCACCGGCGCTGGTGATCGTGGACGAACTGCTGCGCCGCGGTGCGACCTTGTCCGCCTACGATCCGGTGGCGATGGACGAGGCCCGCCGCCTGCTCGCGGGGCGCGAGGGCATCAGCTTCGCCGACTCGGCCGATGCCGCACTGCAGGGCGCCGACGCGCTGCTGCTGGTGACCGAGTGGAAGGAATTCAAGAGCCCGGACTTCGACGGCATCAAGGCCGCGCTGAAGCAACCGGTGGTCTTCGACGGGCGCAACCAGTACGAGCCGGCCTTGATGAAGGCGCTCGGCATCGAGCACCACGGCATCGGCCGTGGCGACTCGGTGACGCCGTCTCAGTCGTAGGTCTTCGCGTCCGCCAGCAAGGGCGCCTTCGCATCCTTCTCCGCCAGCAGCGGCGTGATGCCGTCCAGCGGCCACTCGATGCCTACCGCCGGGTCGTCCCAGCGCAGCGCGCCTTCGGCCTGCGGCGCGTAGTAGGTGGTGGTCTTGTAGAGGAAGTCGGCGCTTTCGCTGAGCACCAGGAAGCCGTGGGCGAAGCCCGGCGGCACCCACAGCTGGCGTTGGTTCTCCGCGCTCAGCTCGACGCCGGCCCAGCGGCCGAAGCGGGGGCTGCCGCGGCGCATGTCCACGGCCACGTCGAAGACGGCGCCGGCCACGCAGCGCACCAGCTTGCCCTGGGCTTGCTCGCCCAGTTGGTAGTGCATGCCGCGCAGCACGCCGCGGGCGGAGCGCGAGTGGTTGTCCTGGACGAAACGGAACTCGCCGCCGGCGGCCTCGTTGAAGACCTTCTCGTTCCAGCTCTCGGTGAAGAAGCCGCGGGCGTCGCCGAAGACGCGGGGTTCGAGGATCAGGACCTCGGGCAGGGTAGTGGGAGTGACCTTCATCGCGTTCTTCTTGTCAGTACACGGTTTCGCTGAGCACCTTTTGCAGGTACTGGCCATAGCCGTTCTTGGCCAGCGGTGCGGCCAGCGCGGCGAGCTGCTCGGCGCTGATCCAGCCGGCGCGGTAGGCGATCTCTTCGGGGCAAGCGACCTTCAGGCCCTGGCGCTTCTCCAGCGTGGCGATGAACTGGCCGGCCTCCAGCAGGCTGTCATGCGTGCCGGTATCGAGCCAGGCGTAACCGCGGCCCATGATCTCGACCTGTAGCTGATCCTGGCGCAGGTACTGGGCGTTGACGTCGGTGATCTCCAGCTCGCCGCGCGGGCTGGGCTTGATGCCGGCGGCGATGTCGCAGACCTGCTCGTCGTAGAAGTACAGGCCTGTCACGGCGTAGTGGCTCTTCGGCGCCTTGGGCTTTTCCTCGATGGACAGGGCCTTCTTGTCGGCATCGAACTCGACCACGCCGTAGCGCTCGGGATCGGTGACGTGGTAGGCGAACACCGAGGCGCCACTCGTGCGGTGGTCGGCCTGGCGCAGCAGGCCGGCGAAGTCGTGGCCGTAGAAGATGTTGTCGCCCAGCACCAGGGCGCTGGGCGCGCCGCCGATGAAGGCCTTGCCGAGGATGAAAGCCTGGGCAAGGCCGTCCGGGCTGGGCTGCACGCAGTAGCTCAGGTTGACACCCCAGCGGGCGCCGTCGCCGAGGAGGGCCTCGAAGCGCGGCAGGTCCTGCGGCGTGCTGATCAGCAGGATGTCGCGGATGCCGGCCAGCATCAGCGTGCTGAGCGGGTAGTAGACCATCGGCTTGTCGTAGACCGGCAGCAGCTGCTTGCTCATGGCCAGCGTGGCCGGGTGCAGCCGCGTGCCGGAGCCGCCGGCCAGGATGATGCCCTTGCGGTTCATGTCGTCTGTCTCCTCAGAGGATTTCTTCGAGCATGCGCTCGACGCCCTGCTCCCAGCGGGGCAGCACGAGGCCGAAGTTTGCGGCCAGCTTGCCGCAGGCCAGCCGCGAGTTCAGCGGCCGGCGGGCCGGCGTCGGGTACTCGCTGGTGGGAATGGCCAGCACCTGCTCGGGGGCCACCTTGATCGCGGCGCCCCGCTTGCGCGCGAACTCGATCACATGGCTGGCGTAGGCATGCCAGGAGGTCGCGCCGGCGGCGGCGACGTGATAGGTCCCGGAGAGCTCGGGCCGGGCCGCGGGGATCAGGTGGGCGCTGATGTCGGCCAGCAGGTCGGCGCCGGTGGGCGCGCCGATCTGGTCGGCGATGACCTTCAGCTGCTCGCGCTCCGCGGCCAGTCGCAGCATGGTCTTGGCGAAGTTGCCGCCACGCGCCGCGTAGACCCAGCTGGTGCGCAGGATCAGGTGCCGGCAGCCGCTGGCGCGGATCGCGTCCTCGCCCTCCAGCTTGGTGCGGCCGTAGACGCTCAATGGTGCCGTGGGGGCCTGTTCGTCGCGGGGCTGCTCGCCGCTGCCGTCGAACACGTAGTCGGTGCTGTAGTGCAGCAGCAGGGCGCCCAGGGCGGCGGCCTCGCGGGCCAGCAGGCCGGGCGCCTCGGCATTGATGCGGCGGGCCATGTCGGCGTCGGACTCGGCCTTGTCGACGGCGGTATAGGCAGCGGCGTTGACGATCACGTCGGGCGCGTGGGCGCGCACGGTGGTCAGCAAAGTTTCGGCGTTAGCGAGGTCGCCGCCGTTGTGGCGGTCCAGCCCGATCACTTCGCCCAGGGGGCTGAGCGAGCGCTGCAGTTCCCAGCCGAGCTGGCCGTTCTTGCCCAGGAGGAGGATCTTCATCGGGCGCCGTACTGCTTGTTCAGCCATTCGCGATAGGCGCCGCTCTGCACGCGCGCCACCCACTCGGGGTTGTCGAGGTACCACTGCACCGTCTTGCGGATGCCGGTCTCGAAGGTCTCGGCCGGGCGCCAGCCCAGCTCACGCTCGACCTTGCGCGCGTCGATCGCATAGCGGCGGTCGTGGCCGGGGCGGTCCTTCACGTAGGTGATCAGGCGCGCGTAGGAGCCTTCGGCGCTGGGGCGCAGTTCGTCCAGCAGCGCGCAGATCGTCTTGACGATGTCGATATTGGCCTTCTCGTTCCAGCCGCCGATGTTGTAGGTCTCGCCCAGGCGGCCGCCGGCCAGCACCGCGCGGATGGCGCTGGCGTGGTCGGTGACGTAGAGCCAGTCGCGGATCTGCTGGCCGTCGCCGTAGACCGGCAGCGGCTTGCCCGCGAGGGCGTTGACGATCATCAGCGGGATCAGCTTCTCGGGGAAGTGATAGGGGCCGTAGTTGTTCGAGCAGTTGGTGGTGACGACCGGCAGCCCGTAGGTGTGGTGCCAGGCGCGCACCAGGTGGTCGCTGGCCGCCTTGCTGGCACTGTAGGGGCTGTTGGGCTCGTAGGCGTTGGTCTCGGCGAAGGGCGGGTCCTCGGGCTTCAGCGAGCCGTAGACCTCGTCGGTCGAGACATGGTGGAAGCGGAAGGCGGCCTTGCCGGCCTCGTCCAGCGCCGACCAGTACGCGCGCGCCGCCTCGAGCAGCGTGAAGGTGCCTTCGACATTCGTGCGCATGAAGGCGCCGGGGCCGCTGATCGAGCGGTCCACATGGCTCTCGGCCGCGAAGTGGACGATGGCGCGGGGCCGGTGTTCAGCCAGCAGGCGGTCGACCAGCGCGCGGTCGCAGATGTCGCCTTGCACGAAGGTGTGGCGCGCGTCGCCTTCCAGCGCGGCGAGGTTCTCGAGGTTGCCGGCGTAGGTGAGGACGTCCAGCGTGATGACCGGCTCGTCACCGGCCTTCAGCCAGTCGAGGACGAAGTTGCTGCCGATGAAGCCGGCGCCGCCGGTGACGATGATGCTCATGAAACTGTTGACTTCTTACTTGCGGCCGTAGGTGTCTTCGAAGCGGACGATGTCGTCCTCCCCGAGATAGGAGCCGGACTGTACCTCGATGATTTCCAGCGGCACCTTGCCGGGATTGGCCAGGCGGTGGGTCTGGCCCAGCGGGATGTAGGTGCTCTGGTTCTCGCACAGCAGCATCACCTTGTCGCCGTTGGTGATCTCGGCGGTGCCGGAGACGACGATCCAGTGCTCGGCGCGGTGGTGGTGCATCTGCAGGCTCAGCGAGGCGCCGGGCTTGACCATGATGCGCTTGACCTGGTGGCGCGGGCCGTTGTCGATGCTGTCGTACCAGCCCCAGGGGCGGTGGACCTTGCGGTGCAGTGTCTGCTCGCCGCGCTTCTCGCTCTCCAGTCGCTTGACGATGTTCTTGACGTCCTGGCTGCGCGAGCGGTCGCTGACCAGCACCGCGTCCGCCGTCTCGACGACGACGACGTTCTCCAGGCCGACGACGCTGACCAGGCGGCTGGTGGCGTGGACCAGCGAGTTGCGGCTGTCGCTGAAGATGGCATCGCCCTTGGACGCGTTGCCGGCCTCGTCCTTGGCTGCCACCTGCCAGACGGCCTCCCAGGCGCCGAGATCGTTCCAGCCGGCGTCCAGCGGGACCATGCGCAGCGCGAAGTCGCTGCCGGGGCAGCGTTCCATCACCGCATAGTCCACGGACTCGGACGGCACGGCGCCGAACTCGGCCTTGCCCGGGCGCACGAATTTGGCGTCGGTCTGGCGCGGCGTCCAGGCGGCCTGGGTGGCGGCGGCGATATCGGGCCGGAAGCGCTCGAGCGCCTTCATCCAGGTGCTGGCGCGCAGCACGAACATGCCACTGTTCCAGAAGTAGCTGCCGTCGGCCACATAACGCTCTGCCGTGGCGGCGTCGGGCTTCTCGACGAACTGGGCGACGGACAGGCCCTGCGCATCCTCGGCGGCACGGATGTAGCCGTAGCCGGTCTCCGGCCGGTCGGGGGTGATGCCGAGGATGACGATGGCGCCGCCTGCGGCTTCGATGACGGCCTTGCGCAGCGCGGCCGTGAAGGCGGCGCCGTCGGTGACGGTCTGGTCGGCCGGGGTGACCACCAGCACCGGATCCTGCCCGCCTTCGAGCGCCTGCAGCGCGGCCAGCGTCAGTGCCGGCGCGGTGTTGCGGCCCAGCGGCTCCAGCAGCACGGCGGCGGGATCCAGCTGCACCTCGCGAAGCTGATCGAGCACCATGAAGCGGTGCTCCTCGTTGCCGACCACCACCGGGCCGGCGAGGCCCAGTTCCTCGTTGGCCAGCGCGGCCAGCCGCGTGGCCGCCTGCTGGAACAGGCTGGTGTTGCCGGCCAGCACCAGGAACTGCTTCGGATAGCCGGCGCGCGACAGCGGCCACAGCCGCGTGCCGCTGCCGCCGGCCATGATGACGGGTTGGACCTGGATCTTGACAGTCATCGTTGCTTCACTCCCTGATCTCTTCAAAAAAGCAAAATGCGGCCCGCAGGCCGCCGGTTCAGTGCATTCTCGCAGTTAGGCCTCGAAGCCCTGCGGGTTCTGGCTCTGCCAGCGCCAGCTGTCCTCGCACATGCGGGCGAGGTCGTGCTTCGCTTCCCAGCCGAGTTGTTCGCGCGCCAGCGCCGGGTCGGCATAGCAGGCGGCCACGTCGCCCGGGCGGCGCGGCACGATGTCGTAGGGCACCGGTCGGCCGCTGGCCTGCTCGTAGGCCTTGACCAGCTCCAGCACGCTGTAGCCACGGCCGGTGCCGAGGTTGCAGGTGATCGAGGCCTTGCCGTCGAGCAGGAAGCGCAGCGCCGCCACGTGGCCCTCGGCCAGGTCGACGACATGGATGTAGTCGCGCACGCCGGTGCCGTCGGGCGTCGGGTAGTCGTTGCCGAAGACCGACAGGCGCGGGCGCCGGCCCACGGCCACCTGGGCCACATAGGGCATCAGGTTGTTGGGCGTGCCGCGCGGGTCTTCGCCGATCAGGCCGCTTTCATGGGCACCGACCGGGTTGAAATAGCGCAGGCAGGCGGTCTGCCAGGCGGGGTCGGCGGCACCGAGGTCGCGCAGGATGGTCTCGCCGATCAGCTTGGTCTGGCCGTAGGGGTTCACCGCCGACAGCGCCGCGTCCTCGCGCAGCGGCAGGCTCTCGGGCACGCCGTAGACGGTGGCGCTGGAGCTGAACACCATGCGCCGGCAGCTGTGGCGGCGCATCACCTCGCAGATGTTGACCAGGCCGCCGACGTTGTTGCGGTAGTACTCCAGCGGCTTGGCAGTGGACTCGCCCACCGCCTTGTAGGCCGCGAAGTGCACGACCGCGTCGGGCTGGTGGCGCGCGAACACCGCCAGCATCGCGTCACGATCGCAGACGTCCGCCGCCTCGAACACCGGTGCGCTGCCGCCCAGCCTGGCAAGGCGGTTCAGCACCTCGGGCGAGCTGTTGGAGAAGTCGTCCACGCCGACGACCTTGAAGCCCGCTGCCTGCAGCGCCAGCCAGGTGTGCGAGGCGATGTAGCCGGTGGCGCCGGTGAGCAGGATGGTGGCGGGCGTGGTGGTCGTCATGCGGGTTGGATCCTTTCGTGCTCAATAAAGCAAGAGCTGGGCCGTGCAGCCGAAACCGTTGGCGTCGTAGTTGTAGTTGGCCTGGGTCGGCGTGCTGGACCGGCCGCTGCGGTAGGCCTGGCAGCTCGCCGACACCGAGCGCGAATAGGCGTAGCGCAGGCCCAGGCTGACGGTGTGGTCGCTGTCGCGGCCGGGGACATTGTTGCCGGCCGCCGTGTTGGTCGAGGTGTTGCCGTTGTGGGTGGCCACGGTGCTCGTCAGGGCGATCTTGCTGGTGATGTCGTAGCTGCCGCCGACCTGGTAGCCGGTGCCCACGCGGTTCTGGCTGGAGCCGAGCGTGGCGACCTGCTCGCCCGTGTCGCGCGTCATCTGGAAGTTGACCCGCCAGCGTCCGCCCGGGTTGTAGCCCAGGCCGATGGCGCCGGTCAGGCCCTTGTAGTTCAGCGCCTCGACCGGGTCGTGCGTCGAGTTGGTCCAGCTGAGCCGCGTGGTCAGGTGGGTGGAGCCGCTGAGCTGCCAGTCGGTCGTCAGGTCCAGGTCGCGGCGCTTGAACTGGTCGTCTACGTAGATGTAGACGGGCAGGGGGCTGCCGGGGTTGTACTTGACGGTGTCCGGGTAGCGCGGATATTCGCCGGTGGTGTGACGCAGGGCCACGCCCACGCGCAGCAGGTCGCTCGGCTTGTAGACCACGCCCAGCGAGAGCGCGTTCTGGTGGAACACCAGCGAGCTGTACTCGATCAGGCTGTAGTCCTGGTTGTAGTGCGTGTAGCTGGCCTCCAGCGAGTAGCGCGTCACCAGGCCCACGCGCACCACGGCCTGGTACTGGCGGTCGGTCTCGATATTGCGCTCGAACACCGGCTGGATGTTGGTGGACGAGTTGTAGTTCGCCAGCGACCGGTTCATGTTGGTGCTGAAGGTGCCGGAAATGCGCTCGGCGGTGGCCCAGTCCAGCGAGCCGCGCAGCGAATAGCCGTTGTTGTTCAGGCCGGTGTTCTTGGCATAGCGGCTGCTCTGTAGGGACCCGTCGACGACCAGGTGCTCGCGGCCGATCTGCTGGTCCACGCCGGCCAGCAGGCTGTACTGGGTGACGTTGTCGCTGGAACCGCTGCCCTGGGTGCGATAGACGTTGGACACATGGTTGAACCCGACCGAGCCGCCGACGTAGTACGGGCTGGCCTCCGCCGCGGCATTGCCGGCGGCGGCCAATCCGAGGCATAGCAGGCTGACGCTGCGTTTCGACCCATTCCTCAGTGCTTGAACCATGAACATCCTCGTGCATTCGCGGGCGGTGTCGCCGCGCGTCAGTGTGGCGTCGGGGGGCCGCGCGCAAGCGTTCGCGGCCCCCATGGCTGAGGGGCGCGGCCCCTGTGCGGTGGGCCGAACCCCGGCATTAGTACGCATGCCGGTCAAAGACCACCAGCCGCACCGTGCGCACGATGATCTGCAGGTCCAGCGCCAGCGACCAGTTGCGCAGGTACTCCAGATCGTATTCGACGCGCGCCTGCATCTTCTCGATGGTGTCCGTCTCACCGCGCAGGCCGTTCACCTGCGCCCAGCCGGTGATGCCGGGCTTGACCTTGTGGCGCACCATATAGGCCTTGATCAGCTTGCGGTACTCCTCGTTGTGGGCCACCGCATGCGGGCGCGGGCCGACGATGCTCATGCGCCCCTGCAGCACGTTGATGAACTGCGGCAGCTCATCCAGCGAGGTGCGGCGGATGAAGGCGCCGAAGGGCGTCACGCGCGGGTCGCCCTTGGTGGCCTGCTTGACGGCGCTGCCGTTGTCCAGCGCGCGCATCGAGCGGAACTTGTAGACGACGATCTCCTCGCCGTCGAGGCCGTTGCGGCGCTGCTTGAAGATCACCGGCCCCGGCGAGCTGAGCTTCACGCCGACGGCCACGAACAGCAGGATCGGCGAGATCAGCAGCAGGATCAGCGAGGAGATCACGACGTCGCTGATGCGCTTGACCAGCTCGTTGGTGCCGGTGAACGGGGTCTCGCAGATGCCCACCACCGGCACGCCGTTGATGTCCTGCAGCCGGCCCTGGATGATCGAGATGCCGAACACGTCGGGCACGAAGAACAGCGAGGCGGTGGTGCCCTGGATGTTCTCCAGCAGCTGCACGATGCGCGGCTGCGAGCCCAGCGGCAGCGTGATGTAGACCTCGCGCACGCCCTTGGCGCGGACGAAGTCGCTGACCTCGCCCAGCGTGCCGCGCAGCTCGCCGGTGTTCTCGGGGTGCAGGCGGTTCTCGGAGCGGTCGTCGAAGAAGCCGAGGAACTCCACCGCCTGGCTGTCACGCAGTGCATGGGCCACCTTGGCGCCGAGCGGGCCGGCGCCGATGATCACGGCCGAGCGCCGCGTGGCCGGCCGTGCGCCGTGCCAGCGGCGGATGCGCCGGCCGATCTCGACGGCCACCGCCTGCGCCACCGGCGTCAGGCAGGCCCACCACAGCAGCACCTTGTCGTCGAAGTAGCCCAGGCTGTTGGTGGCGTAGCCGCACAGCGCGAGGATGATCAGCAGCACCGCCCAGGAGGACAGCACGTCGATGATGGCGCTGGCTGGATGCTCGGCGAAGCGGTTGCGGCCGGGGAAGGTGAGGGCGAAGACGAGCAGGCACAGGGTCAGCGTCGAGCGCAGCACCGGCTCGCCGAACCAGGCGTTGACGGACAGGAAGCACAGGACGATCAGGCCGGGCTCGAGGAACGCGGCGACGAGGGATTCAACCGACTGCGGTGCGCTGTAAAACGTTCTCTTGTAGCTTCGGTCCTCGAACATCGCTCCTGCGTCCTGTATCCACCGGGCGGCGCCGCAACGCCTCGCCCAACGGCGGTCCTCCCTGTCGTGGGCGCTGATTCTCTCTCAATTCGACAGGCGCTCTTCCGCGCGTTTCCCCCGGAAACACGATCGCCCGCTGCCCAGGAGGCAGGGGCGCGGGGCCATGCCGAAGCCCGACAGCCTCCTACAATCCGCGTCATGCTGCACGAATGGACTTCCCTCGTGGCGCCGGCGGTGCAGGACCGCCTGGTGCTGCTCATCAACCATGTGATCTCGCGCGAAAGCGTGGCCATGGCCCGCCTGGCGCCGTTTGCCGGCCGCACCGTGGTGCTGCACCTGGAGAACTGGCCGGGCCTGCTGCCGGCCGCACCCGACCTGGTGCTGGCGGTCACGCCGGCCGGCCTGTGGGAGCGGCTGGAGGCCGCGCCCGAGCAGGCGCTGCGCATCCAGGTCGATGCCGCGAACCCGGCGCTGATGGCGCTCTCGGCGCTGACTGGCGAGCGGCCGCGCGTCACCGTCCAGGGCGACGCAGCCTTCGCCGGTGAGATCAACTGGCTGATGGCCAACCTGCGCTGGGACATCGCCGACGACCTGTCGGCCATCGTCGGCCCGGCCGCGGCCCATCAGCTCGCCCGCCTGGGCCGCGCGGCGGCGCAGGCGCTGGCGGCGCTGGCGCGCACGGCGGGTTCCCTGCGCGGCGGCGGCAAAGCTGCATGAGGTTCCTGGCCCGCCTGTTCGTCATTGCCTGGACGGTCCTGCGCTTCGGTCTGGATGACCTGGCGCTGTCGGGCCTGCGCCGCAAGCGCTTCCGCCTGCTGCGCCGCGCCACCCGGGTCGGCCGCCAGTGGGAGCAGCCGCGCGGCGTGCGCCTGCGCCTGGCGCTGGAGCACCTGGGGCCGATCTTCGTCAAGTTCGGCCAGGTGCTGTCTACCCGGCGCGACCTGCTGCCCGCCGACATCATCGACGAGCTCTCCCGCCTGCAGGACCGCGTGCCGCCGTTCCCGGCCGGGGTGTCGCGCGCGCTTGTGGAGAAGGCCTTCGGCCGCCGCATCGAGGACCTGTTCGCCACCTTCGATGCCGAGCCGGTGGCCAGCGCCTCGATCGCCCAGGTCCATTTCGCGACGCTGAAGGACGGCCGCGAGGTGGCCGTCAAGGTGCTGCGCCCCGGCATGCTGGACGTCATCGACGACGACCTGTCGCTGATGCGCTCGCTGGCCGGCTGGGTCGAGCGGCTGTCGGCCGACGGCCGGCGCCTGAAGCCGCGCGAAGTGGTGGCCGAGTTCGACACCTACCTGCACGACGAGCTGGACCTGGTGCGCGAAGCCGCCAACGCCGCCCAGCTCCGACGCAACATGGAGGGCCTGGGCCTGGTGCTGGTGCCCGAGATGATCTGGGCCCTGTGCAGCTCCGAGGTGATCGTCATGGAGCGCATGAACGGCGTGCCGATCTCGCAGCTGGAGCGGCTCAGGGCCGCCGGCGTCGACATCCCCAAGCTCGCGCGCGACGGCGTGACGATCTTCTTCACTCAGGTCTTCCGCGACGGCTTCTTCCACGCCGACATGCACCCCGGCAACATCCAGGTCAGCCTGGACCCCGCCACGTTCGGGCGTTATGTGGCGCTGGACTTCGGCATCATGGGCACGCTGACCGAGGTGGACAAGGACTACCTGGCGCAGAACTTCATCGCCTTCTTCCAGCGCGACTACAAGCGCGTGGCCGAGCTGCACATCGCCTCCGGCTGGGTGCCGCCCGAAACCCGCGTGGACGAGCTGGAGAGCGCGGTACGCACCGTCTGCGAGCCGCATTTCGACCGGCCGCTGAAGGACATCTCGCTGGGCCAGGTGCTGATGCGCCTGTTCCAGACCTCGCGCCGCTTCAACGTCGAGATCCAGCCCCAGCTGGTGCTGCTGCAGAAGACCCTGCTCAACGTCGAAGGCCTGGGCCGGCAGCTGGACCCTGAGCTGGACCTGTGGGCCACCGCCAAGCCCTTCCTTGAGCGCTGGATGAACGAGCAGGTGGGCTGGCGCGCGCTGCTGAACTCGCTGAAGAAGGAAGCGCCGCGCTACGCCCAGCTGCTGCCCGCGCTGCCGCGGCTGGTGCACGACGCGCTCAAGCAGCAGACGCAACAGCCGCACCAGGCCTCGGACCTGGCGCAGCTGCTGGCCGAGCAGCGCCGCACCAACAAGATGCTGCAGGCCCTGCTCTGGGTGGTGGTGGGCGTGGTGGCGGGGCTGGCGGCGATG
>NZ_LYVQ01000121.1 GCF_001984095.1 Pelomonas sp. KK5 | reverse complement strand
ATCATGGTCAGTCCAGTATCGCCGTTAGCTGACGGATACTCGCCAGCGCCCGCACGAGGAGACGACATGAGGAAGACGCTGATCGCCCTGGGATTGATGCTCTCGATGCAGTTCGCCGCCGCGCAGCCGGCCGTCGTGAAGGTCACGCCGCTGGGCGGCATCGCCGGCGAGTTCTGCCCGCAGGACCGCGCGCTGGTCTTCGAGGACCCGAACGGCACCCGCCTGCTCTACGACCCGGGCCGCACGGTGGCCGGCGCCACCGATCCGTGCCTGGGCCGCATCGACGTGGTGCTGGTCAGCCACATGCATGGCGACCATCTCGGCAACGCCCACAACAAGGCGCCCAACTCGGGTTCCTGCGAGCAGCCGGACATGTCGGTCTCCGCGCTGCCGAACTCCAGCGCCGTCAATATCGCGCTGGCCAAGAAGGCCAAGATCGTCACCGGCAGCGAGATGCCGCCCTTCTTCGCCGCCAAGCTCAAGGCCAACGGCGGCAACCCGGCCGACTCGATGCTGGCCCGCTTCGGCGGCAGCGTGACGGTGGGCGGCGTGCGCATCGCCACGGTCACCGCGCTGCACAGCAACGGCCTGGACCCCGACTACATCGGCGGCGAGCTTGGCAAGGCGATGAAGGAGGCCGGCATCGCCGGCGACGTGGGCCTGGCAACCGGCTATGTGCTGCGCTTCAGTAACGGCCTGGTGACTTACCTGTCGGGCGACACCGGCATCGTCGCCGACCAGGACGTCGTCGTGCGCAACTACTACCACGCCAGGCTCGCGGTGATGAACATCGGCGACGGCTTCACCACCGGCCCGGCCGAGGCCGCCTATGTGATCAACGAGCTGGTGAAGCCGGCCTCGGTGATCGTCTCGCATGCCAACGAGGTGGGCACGGTCGACGGCAAGGTCCGCGCGGGCAGCAAGACCGAGGCCTTCCTGAAGGCCAGCAAGGTGCCGGCCCATGTGCCGCTGTCGGACAAGACGATGAGCTTCGATGCCAACGGCGTCTGCACCGCCGGCTGTTGACGCCCGCTCAGTCCACCTTGAAGACGGACATCATCTCGTTCAGCTTCGCCGCCTGATGCTTCAGGCTCTCGGCGGCCGCGGCGCTCTGCTCCACCAGCGCCGCGTTCTGCTGGGTCACCGTGTCCAGCTGGGCCACCGCATCGCCGATCTGGTCGATGCCCTGGCTCTGCTCGACGCTGGCCACGCTGATCTCGCTCATCAGGTCGTTCATCCGCGTGACCTGGGTGACGATCTCGCGCATCGCGGCGCCCGCTGAAGCCACCTGCTGCGCGCCACCGTCCACGGTGCTGACGTTGCGCCCGATCAGCTCCTTGATCTCCTTGGCCGCCTGCGCGCTGCGCTGGGCCAGCGTGCGCACCTCGCCGGCCACCACCGCGAAGCCGCGCCCCTGCTCGCCCGCCCGCGCCGCCTCCACGGCGGCATTCAGCGCGAGGATGTTGGTCTGGAAGGCGATGCCGTCGATCACGGCGATGATGTCGTTGATGCGCCGCGACGCCGCGCTGATCTCGTCCATCGTGGACACCACCTGGCCCACGACGGCGCCGCCCTGCGTGGCCGCGCCGCTGGCCTGCGCGGCGATCTGCGCGGCTGACCTTGCGGTGTCGGCGTTCTGCTTCACGGTCGCCGTCAGTTCCTCCATCGAGGCCGCGGTGCGCTGCAGATTGCCGGCCTGCTCCTCGGTGCGCTGGCTGAGGTCGGTGTTGCCGACCGAGATCTCCGAAGAGCCGGTGGCGATCGACTCGGCGCTGGCGCGCACCTGGCGCACCAGCGTCGCCAGAGAATCGACGAAGCGGTTGAAGGATTCGCCCAGGCGGCCCACCTCGTCGCCGGTCTCCACCACCATGCGGCGGGTCAGATCGCCCTGCCCATCGGCGATGTCGGCCAGGAGGTCGGCCGCGCGGCGGATCGGTGCCGAGATCGCGCGGGCGATCAGCAGGATCACCACCAGCGCCACGCCGCCGCCGATCACCGCGGCCACGCCGGTGGCCACCTGCTGCGCGCGGCGCACCGGGCCGATCAGCTCGGCGGCCGGCACCTCGGCGATGACGTAGGCGTTCAGCTCGGGGATCGGCGTCGATGCGATGAAGCGCTCGCCATCGGCTGCCTCGTAGCTGGCGTTGGCGAAACCCTTGCCGCCGAGCAGCTGCCCGGCCAGTTCGGCGTTCATGCCCGGCAGGTCCTTCAGCTGGTGCTTGCCGTCGACCAGCGCCGGGTCGCGGTGCATCAGGATCGTGCCGTTGGCCCGCACGATGGCTGCCGTGCCGGTCTGGCCGATCTTGTAGGCGGCAATCGCCTTGGCGATCTCGTCCACCGCCAGGCCCACGCCGGTGACGCCGGGCTTGCCGCCCGGCGCATCGAAGCGGGCGTTGATGAACATCATGTAGACGCCGTTGGACACCTCGCGGTCGATATCCAGCGTGTAGGGCTTGCCGCCGTCCAGGAAGCCGTAGAACCACTGGTCCTTGTCGCTCAGCTTGCGCTGGACGCCCGTCTCGCCGAGGTAGTTGCCGGTGCCCTTGGAGACCCAGAACACCGCCGCGGCCCTATGCTGGGCCTTCACCGCATTGGCGTAGGACTGCCAGGCGGCCATGCCGGCATCCGGCTCGCCCTCGGACTCCCACTGCAGCACATAGCTGTTGCGCGCCATCGCCAGCGCCGCGGCGAGCGGCACGGCCAGCTGGCGCTGCACGTCCGCCCGGATCGCGTTGACCGCGTTGGGCAGTTCGTCGCCGACGACCCGCTCGCGCACCGCGCGGCCGATCAGCCAGTTGCTCAGGCCTCCGGAGATCAGCACGAAGACCAGCAGGCACAGGCCCAGCGAAGCGACGAGCTTGGACTGGATGGACAGGCGGCGCGCTTGCATGCGGGATCCCTCGTTGTTATCGGCGTGCCGATGCTAACGCTGGATCCGAGCGCATTCCCTCGCCGCAGCGAGCAGGTCTTGTTCAGCCGGCGTGCTTGGCGACCAGCGTCAGGATGTCATAGCTCGCCACCAGCTCGCCGTCCTGGTTCGTCACCTCGACGTCCCAGGCCACCACGCCCTGCGGCTGCTGGTCGCGCTTGGTCGGGCGGTCGATCTTGCGCTTGGCGGTCAGGCGGGCCTGGATGGTGTCGCCGATGCCAACGGGCTTGACGAAGCGCAACGTGTCCAGCCCGTAGTTGGCGAGCACCGGGCCCGGTGCCGGCGAGACGAACAGGCCGGCAGCGGCCGAGAGCACGAAGTAGCCGTGGGCGATGCGCTTGCCGAACTGCGTCTCCTTCGCCGCGATCTCGTCGAAGTGCATGTAGAAGTAGTCGCCGGAGATGCCGCCGAAGTTGACGATGTCGGCTTCCGAGACCGTGCGGCGGTGGGTCAGCAGCGAATCGCCGACCTGGATCTGCTCGAAGTGCTTGCGGAACGGGTGGACGGCGTCCTCCTTCACCGCGGCGCCGCGCTGGTACTCGCCGGTGACGGCCGTCAGCATCGTCGGGCTGCCCTGCACCGCCGCGCGCTGCAGGTAGTGCTTGACGGCCCGCAGGCCGCCCAGTTCCTCGCCGCCGCCGGCGCGGCCCGGGCCGCCGTGCTTGAGCAGCGGCAGCGGCGAGCCGTGGCCGGTCGATTCCTCGGCGGCTTCACGATCCAGCACCAGCAGGCGGCCGTGGTACGCGGCAGCCACCGGGATGGCCTCCATCGCCACGGAGGGCGTCTTGGTGACCAGCGTGCCGACCAGGCTGCCACGGCCCTTGGCCGCCAGCGCCAGTGCTTCATCGAGCGTGCCGTAGGGCATCAGCGTGCTGACCGGGCCGAAGGCCTCCAGGTTGTGGACCGCGTCATTGGCGAAGCCGTCGCGGCACAGCAGCAGCGTCGGGCTGAAGAAGGCGCCTTCGGAGACGCCCTCGCCCTTCGGCGCGAAGCCGTCGGCCGCGCCGAACACGGTCTCGTTGCCGGCGGCCAGCAGGGCCAGGCGCTCGGCCACGTCGGCCTGCTGGTCCTTCGAGGCCAGCGCGCCCATGCGCACGCCTTCGATCGAAGGATCGCCGACGACGATCTTCGCCAGCCGCGCGCGCAGGCTCTCGGCCACCGCGTCGATCAGCGCCGCCGGCACGATGGCGCGGCGGATGGCCGTGCACTTCTGGCCGGCCTTGGTGCTCATCTCCTTGGCGACTTCCTTGACGAAGAGATCGAACTCCGGATCGTCCGGCGTCACGTCGGGGCCGAGGATGGCGCAGTTGAGGCTGTCGGCCTCGGCGTTGAAGGGGATGCTGCGGCGGACGATGTTCTTGTTGACCTTGAGCATCGAGGCCGTGTCGGCCGAGCCGGTGAAGGTGACGACATCGGGCTCTTCCAGCCGGTCCAGCAGGTCGCCGCTGCCGCCGATCACCAGTTGCAGGGCACCGGCGGGCAGCAGGCCGCTCTGCTGGATCAGGCGCACGCAGGCTTCGGTGAGATAGCTGGTCGCCGTGGCCGGCTTGACGATGCAGGGCATGCCCGCCAGGAAGCTCGGCGCGAACTTCTCGAGCATCCCCCAGATCGGGAAATTGAAGGCATTGATGTGCACCGCGACGCCGCGGCGCGGCACCAGGATGTGGGTGCCGGCGAAGCGGCCCAGCTTGCCCAGGCGCGCGACCGGGCCCTCGTGCATGACGTTGCTGCTGGGCAGGTCGGCCGCGCCCATGCTGGCGTAGGCGTAGAGCGTGCCGGTGCCGCCCTCGACGTCGATCCAGCTGTCGGCGCGGGTGGCGCCGGTGTGGGCCGAGACCGCGTAGAGGAACTCCTTGCGCTCGTTCAGGAAGGCGCCCAGCGCGCGCAGCACGGCCGCGCGCTGCTGGAAGTCCAGCTTCAGCAGCGCCGGCAGCGCGGTGGCACGGGCGTAGTGCAGGCTCTCGCCGAAGTCGATCTCCTCGGCATGGGTGCGGGCCACCGGCGCGCCGTTGACGGCGCTGTGCAGCGTGCGGGCGGCGGTGCTGCCGACCCAGCGGTCGGCGATCAGGCTTTGGAGGACTTGCGGCATGAGAGTTCTGCTTTCAATCAATCAATGAATCAGGGCTGGTACTTCCAGGCACCGTTTTCGATCTTGACCATCACGCGGGCGCGCTGGTCCAGGCCCAGGTGGTCGGTCGGGCTCATGTTGAACACGCCGTGCGCGCCGGCCACGTCCTTGGTGGACTCCAGCGCATCGCGCAGCGCGGCACGGAAGGCCGGCGTGCCCGGCTGGGCGCCCTTCTTCAGCGCCACCGGCACCGCCGCCTGCAGCAGCATGCCGGCATCCCAGGCGTGGCCGCCGAAGGTGCTGACGCTGCCCTTGCCGTTGGCCGCCTCGTAGGTGGCGATGTAGGCCAGCGCGCTCTTCTTGACCGGGTTGTCGTTGGGCAGCTGGGAGGCCACCAGCACCGGGCCGGAGGGCAGGAAGGTGCCTTCCACGTCCTTGCCGCCCACGCGCAGGAAGTCGTTGTTGGCCACGCCGTGGGTCTGGTAGTACTTGCCGGTGTAGCCGCGTTCCTTCAGCGTCTTCTGCGGCAGCGCGGCCGGCGTGCCGGAGGCGCCGATCAGGATCGCGTCGGGCTTGGCGGCGACGAGCTTGAGCACCTGGCCGGTCACCGAGGTGTCGGTGCGGTTGTAGCGCTCGTTGGCGATGATGGTGATGCCCTTCAGCGAGGCGATCTTGTTGAACTCGTTGTACCAGCCCTCGCCGTAGGCATCGGCGAAGCCGATGTAGCCGGCCGTCTTGACGCCCTGCGACTGCATGTGGGTGGCGATGGCCAGGGCCATCATGATGTCGTTCTGCGGGGTCTTGAAGACCCAGCGCTTCTTGGCGTCCACCGGCTCGACGATGCGGGCCGAGGCGGCCATCGAGATCATCGGGGTGCTGGCTTCGGAGACGGCGTCGATCATCGCCAGCGAGTTCGGCGTGACGGTGGAACCCAGCACCACGTCCACCTTGTGCTCGCTGATCAGCTTGCGGGTATTGGCCACCGCCTGGGTCGTGTCGGAGGCGTCGTCCAGCACGATGTAGTTGATCTTCTGGCCGGCGATGGTCGTCGGCATCAGCGCGATGGTGTTTTTCTCGGGAATCCCCAGCGAGGCGGCCGGGCCGGTGGCCGACACGGTGACGCCGACATTGATGTCGGCGTGGGCCGAGCCCATGGCGGCCATCGCAGCGGCCAGCGCCAGCAGCTTCGTGATCTTCTTCGTCATTGCGCAGTCTCCTGAAGTAACGCGTTATCGGAGGAGGTCCGGACGGCCCCCAATCCACCAAAGAACAGGTCGGCCACCATCGGGGCCACGTCCTCGTAGCTTAGTTCCCCGTCGGGGCGAAGCCAGGTGAAGGTCCAGTTGATCATGCCGAAGAGCAACATGGTCAGGGGTTTTTCCAGTCTTGCGCCGGCCAGTTCGGGCCGTACGGCGGCCACCGCATCGGCGAAGGCCGCGACGACGCGACGCTCCACCTGGCGCAGCCGTGTGCGGTCCTCGTCGTTCAGGAACTTCACGTCCTCGGTCAGCACGCGGTGCTGGTACTGCGATTCGCCGTACTCGCGCACGAAACCCTGGATCAGCGCGCGCAGCCGCGGCTCCGGGGCCAGGTCTTGCGCCAGCACGTCGTCGACCAGGCTCGACAGCGTCTGCAGGTGGCCTTCGCAGATCTGCACCAGCAGCTCGTGCTTGTCCTTGAAGTAGTGGTACAGCGAGGGCTTGGAGACCTGGCAGGCCACCGCCACCTCGTTCATCGAGGTGCCGGGGTAGCCGTTGCGCGCGAACAGCTGCGCCGCCGCGGCGAGCATCTCCTCGCGGGTAGATTCGAAATCGGCGGCGCGGCCTCGTGCCATGGGATTCTTATCGCTCGTCGAAGGAGATGGTGACGCGATGGGTCAGCGCATGGGCCTGGCAGCTCAGGATGAAGCCGGCCGCGACTTCCTCCTTGTCCAGCGCGAAGTTCTTGTCCATCCGCACCTCGCCCTCCAGCACCTTGCAGCGGCAGGTGGAGCAGACGCCGCTCTTGCACGAGAAGGGCACGTCCATGCCGGCGCGGGCGGCGGCGTCGAGGATGCTCGGGTCGTGCTTGCTGAACGCGATCTCGCGGCTGATGCCGTCGCGAATCACCGTCACCACCGCGGCGTCCGCATCCTCGGGCCGGGTCTCGTGCGGCGCGGGCTTGCCGGCCTGCATCTCGGGCGTGCCGAAGCGCTCGACATGGACGCGGTTCTCCGGAACGCCGGCTTCCAGCAGCGCCTTCTCGGCTTCCTCGTTCATGCCGAAGGGGCCGCAGATGAAGGCCTGGTCGATGCCGTCCGCCGGGATCAGCGACTGCACGAACTCCTTGACCTTGGCGAGATCCAGCCGGCCTGCATGCAGCGGCGAATCGACCGCCTCGCGCGAGAACACGTAATGGACCGACAGGCGCGTCAGGTGCCTGTTCTTCAGGTCCTCGATCTCCTCCTTGAACATCGTGGAGGCGATGCGGCGGTTCGCGTAGATCAGCGTGAAGCGGCTCTGCGGTTCGTGGGCCAGCACGGTCTTCATGATCGACAGCACGGGGGTGATGCCGGAGCCGCCGGCGATGCCGACATAGTGCCGGTTGCGCTCGCGGGTAGGCCTCACATGGAAGCGGCCCTGCGGCGGATAGACCTGGATCTCGTGGCCGGCCTTCAGCTCGTCGTTGACCCAGGTGGAGAACTTGCCGCCATCGACCTTGCGCACGCCGACCTGCAGGCAGCCGTCGTCGATGCCGGCGCAGATCGAATAGGAGCGGCGCAGGTCCTCGCCGGCGATATCGCTGCGCAGGGTCAGGTATTGCCCCGGCTTGAAGGCGAAGGTCTCGGCCAGCTCGGCGGGCACGTCGAAGCTGACGAGGACGGCCTCGTCGGTGTCGGCCTTGACCTCGCGGACCTTGAGCGGATGGAAGTGGAGGCTGCTCATAGTGGCTTGAAGTATTCGAAGGGCTCGCGGCAGGCGAGGCAGCGGTACAGCGCCTTGCAGGCCGTGGAGCCGAAGGCCGAGAGTTTTTCGGTGTGCTCGCTGCCGCAGCGGGGGCAGGCGAGCTTCGTCAACGCGTTGCGGTGGACGAGGCGCAGGGGCTGCGATCCCTCGACGCGGCCTGGCGGCACGATGTTGTATTCCTTCAGCTTGCGCCGGCCCTCGTCGCTGATCCAGTCGGTGGTCCAGGCCGGGGCGCGCTGCATCGTGATCTCGATCTCGCCGAAGCGGGCCAGCGCGGCCTTGACGTCGTCCTGGATCAGCTCGGTGGCGGGGCAGCCGCTGTAGGTGGGCGTCAGCACGACTTCGAGCCCGCCCGCGGTCTCGCGCAGGTCGCGCACGATGCCCAGCTCGTCGAGCGTGATCACCGGCACCTCGGGGTCCGGGATCTGGCGCAGGACTTCCCACGCGGCTTCGAGGCGGGTGCAGGCCTGGTCCATGGCAATCACCAGACGCCGCCCGGGTAGGCGCGCTGCAGGTACTGCATCGTCGGCAGCATGTGGCCCAGGTGCTCGCTGTGCACGCCGCGGCGGCCGCCGCTCTGGTAGGCGCTGGGCTTGGGCAGGGCGAGGCCGGCTTCTTCCAGCACTGAGGCGAAGACTTCGGTCCAGTCGCCCTTCAGCTCGGACCAGGCCGGGCCGAGGCCCTTCGCGCTCGCCGCCGCATCGACCGCATCGGCCTCGAACAGCTCGTTGAAGTAGGGCCACATCGTCGCCAGCGCGGCCTTCATCCGGCCGTGCGATTCCTCGGTGCCGTCGCCCAGGCGCACGACCCAGTCGGCCGCATGCTGCTGGTGATAACGCGCTTCCTTGACGGCCTTGCCGGCGATCGCGGCGACTTCGATGTCAGTCGACTTCTCCAGCCGCGTCCACAGCCCCAGCAGCCAGGTCGCCACCGCGAAGTTGCGCAGTTGCGTGAAAGCAAAATCGCCGCGCGGCAGTTCCATCAGCACCGGGTTCAGGTACTGGCGTTCCTCGCGCAGGAAGGCCAACTGGTCTTCGTCATGGCCCTGGCCGTCCAGCGTGCCGGCATGGGTCAGCAGCGCGCGGGCCTGGCCCAGCAGGTCCAGCGCCATGTTGGACAGGGCCAGGTCTTCCTCGAGGATCGGGCCGTGGCCGCACCACTCGGCGATGCGCTGCGAGAGGATCAGGCAGCTGTCGCCGAGGCGCAGCAGGTATTGCACTTCGGGGCTTGCGCCCACCTTGATAGATGAGGTGCTCATCGATTCGACTTTCGTTCGTGCCAGCCAATCACCCGTTCGCCCTGAGGTATCGAAGGGCCCATTCGAGCGTCTCTCATGGGGGCTTCGATACCTCAGCCCGAACGGCCTGTGGATCACATGTGGTTGAGCGCGTCGGGCAGCTCGTAGAAGGTCGGGTGGCGGTACACCTTGTCTTCCATCGGGTCGAAGTAGGCACCCTTCTCGCCCGGGTCCGAGGCGACGATCTGGCTGCTCAGCACGACCCAGATGCTCGTGCCCTCCTGGCGGCGGGTGTAGACGTCGCGCGCCAGCTGGATCGCCATCTTGGCGTCGGCCGCATGCAGGCTGCCGCAGTGCTTGTGGTCCAGGCCTGCCTTGTTGCGGACGAAGACTTCCCACAGGGGCCATTCGTTCTGCGTGCTCATGCTGCTTCCTTCTTCGTTGCTTGCTTCTTCGCGTGGGCGAGTGCCGCCTCGCGCACCCAGGCGCCCTCGTCCCAGGCCTTCACGCGGGCGGCCAGGCGCTCGCGGTTCATCGGGCCGTCGCCATTGACGACACGCCAGAACTCGGCCCAGTCGATCGCGCCGAAGTCGTACTCGCCGCGTTCCTCGTTCCACTTCAGGTCCGGGTCCGGCACCGTCACGCCGAGGATCTCGGCCTGCGGGATCGTCGCGTCCACGAACTTCTGGCGGAGCTGGTCGTTGCTGATGCGCTTGATGCCCCAGCGCATGCTCTGCTCGGAGTTCGGCGAATCCTTGTCGGCCGGGCCGAACATCATCAGCGAGGGCCACCACCAGCGGTTGACCGCATCCTGCACCATGGCCTTCTGCTCGTCGGTGCCCTGCTTCATCATCACCAGCAGCGCCTCGTAGCCCTGGCGCTGGTGGAAGCTCTCCTCGCGGCAGACGCGGATCATGGCCCGCGCATACGGCGCATAGGAGCAGCGGCACAGCGGCACCTGGTTCATGATCGCCGCGCCGTCCACCAGCCAGCCGATCACGCCCATGTCGGCCCAGCTCAGCGTCGGGTAGTTGAAGATCGAGCTGTACTTGGCCTTGCCGGTGTGCAGCGCGTTGACCATCTGGTCGCGGCTGGTGCCCAGGGTCTCGGCGGCGGAGTACAGGTAGAGGCCGTGGCCGGCCTCGTCCTGCACCTTGGCCAGCAGGATCGCCTTGCGCTTGAGCGTCGGCGCGCGGGTGATCCAGTTGCCCTCGGGCAGCATGCCGACGATTTCCGAGTGCGCATGCTGGCTGATCTGCCGCACCAGCGTCTTGCGGTAGTGCTCGGGCATCCAGTCCTTGGCCTCGATGAAGTCGCCGGCGTCGATGCGGGCGTCGAAAGCCGCCTGCAGCGCCGCGTCCTCCACGCCGGCGGTCTCTTGCGCGCCGACGGACATTGCCTGGGTATACATGCTTGCTGACTCCTATTTCTTGCGGAGGTCGACCACGCGGCGGGCCTTGCCCACCAGCGTGCGCTCGATCGAATTGGGCGCGCCGATCGTCACCTTGGTGGTCACGCCGCACAGCGTCTTGATGCGCTCCTGCAGGTGGCGGCCCGCAGCGTTCGCATCACCACCGGCAGCGCCCATCTCGCACTTCACCTCGATCTCGTCGAGGTGCCCGTCGCGCGTCACGACCAGCTGGTACTGCCCTGAGAGCTCCGGCATCTTCAGCACCAGTTCCTCGATCTGCGTGGGGAACAGGTTGACGCCGCGGATGATCAGCATGTCGTCGCTGCGGCCGACGATCTTGCCCATGCGGCGCATCGAGCGCGACGTGGGCGGCAGCAGGCGCGTCAGGTCACGCGTGCGGTAGCGGATGATCGGCAGCGCTTCCTTGGACAGGGACGTGAAGACCAGTTCGCCCTCCGAGCCGTCGGGCAGCACCTCGCCGGTCTCGGGGTCGATGATCTCGGGGTAGAAGTGGTCTTCCCAGATGACCGGGCCGTCCTTGCTCTCGATGCACTCGCTGGCAACACCTGGCCCCATCACTTCCGACAGGCCGTAGATGTCCACCGCGTCGATGCCGGCCTTGTGCTCGATCTCGGCGCGCATCGCCTCGGTCCAGGGCTCGGCGCCGAAGATGCCGACCTTCAGCGACGACTCGCGCGCGTCCAGCCCCTGGCGGGCGAACTCCTCGATCACCACCTGCATATAGCTGGGCGTGACCATGATGATGTCCGGCTTGAAGTCCTGGATCAGCTGGACCTGCTTCTCGGTCTGGCCGCCGCTCATCGGGATCACCGTGCAGCCGGCGCGCTCGGCGCCGTAGTGCGCGCCCAGGCCGCCGGTGAACAGGCCGTAGCCGTAGGCGATGTGGATGATGTCGCCGGGCCGGCCGCCGGCGGCGCGGATCGAGCGGGCGACGAGATTGGCCCAGGTGTCGATGTCGCGCGCGGTGTAGCCAACGACGGTCGGCTTGCCGGTCGTGCCCGAGGAGGCATGGATGCGCGAGACCTGCTCGCGCGGCACGGCGAAGAGGCCGAAGGGGTAGTTGTCGCGCAGGTCCTTCTTGGTCGTGAAGGGGAACTTCGCGATGTCGGCCAAGGTCTTCAGGTCCGAGGGATGCACGCCCTTGGCGTCGAAGGCCGCGTTGTAGTGCGGCACGTTGTCGTAGGCATGGGTCAGCGTCCAGCGCAGGCGCTCGAGCTGCAGCGCCTGCAGCTCGTCGCGGCTGGCGCGCTCGATGGGCTCGAGGTCGCCGGGGGCGGGAACTTTGACAGTCATTCCAATGTCTCCACTACTTTGCGGCCCTTGAGCCGATAGGAATTGCCTCGAAAAACGGCTACCAGTTCGTCGCGCTGGTTCCGTACGGTGATGTCGTAGACGCCGGTGCGGCCGGCCAGGGCCACCTCGCCGGCGGTCGCCGTCAGCCGGTCGCCAAGACGGCCGGGCGCGATCAGGTCCACGCTGAAGCCGGAGGCGACGGTCGCCTCGTTGTAGGCATTGCAGGCGAAGGCGAAGGCCGAGTCGGCCAGCGTCGTCACCACGCCGCCGTGGCAGATGTCCAGGCCGTTGAGCATGTCCTCGCGGATGGTCATCGTGAGCGTCGCGGTCCCGGGGCCGATGGCCAGGATCTCCATGCCCAGCGCCTTGCTGGCGCGATCGTTCGCGAACATCGCGTCGCGAACGGCTTCGGCGATCTGTTGGGGCGTCATGCTCATTCAGCGGTCCGTGAAAGTCGGCTTGCGCTTCTGCAGGAAGGCCGCGGCGCCTTCCAGATAGTCATGCGCCCGGCCCTGCTCGGCCTGCATCACCGACTCCAGCTTCAGCGCATCCTCGAAGTCCAGCAGCGAGGCCTCGTCCATCGCGCGGCGCGTCTCGGCCAACGCGCGCACCGGCATTGCCGACAGCTTCTGCGCCAGCGCCTGCGCAGCGGAGGCGAGTTCCTCATCGGCCACGCAGCGGTAGATCAGGCCGATCTGCTGCGCCTCGGCGGCGGGCAGCTTGTCGCCCAGCAGCGCCAGCTGCAGCGCGCGGGCGCGGCCCACCAGGCGGGGCAGCAGCCAGGTGCCGCCGCAGTCGGGGATCAGGCCGATCTTGGAGAAGGCCTGGATGAAGGAGGCCGAAGCGCCGGCCAGCACCAGGTCGCAGCCCAGGGCCAGGTTGGCGCCGGCACCAGCGGCCACGCCGTTGACGGCGGCGATCACCGGGATCGGCATCTGGCGCACGGTCATCGCCAGCGGCAGGTAGTAGTCGTCGATCAGCTTGCCGATGTCCTTGGGCGGATCGGCCGGGTCGAGGCTGGGGCTGATCGCCGGATCGGACAGGTCCTGCCCGGCGCAGAAGCCGCGGCCGGCGCCGGTGAGCACCACACAGCGCACGCCGGCATCGGCCGCGGCCGCATCGAGGGCGGCGCGCAAGGCCGTCATCATGGACGTCGTGAACGCATTCAGCGCCTGGGGCCGGTTCAGCGTGAGCGTTCGTACCGCGCCCTCGTTGCTGACCAGGATCTCTGTTGTTGTCTCCATATCCGCCTCTCGAAAACATTCTTGACCGACCGGTCGGTAAATCGTAAGGTGCCAACCGTTCGATTGCAAGAAAAATCCATCAAAGGGTTTTCCCCAAGGAGACTTCCATGCCCTGCTACTCCATCGACGGCGTGATCCCCGTCGTCCACCCGAGCGCCCACGTCCACCCGACCGCCGTGCTGATCGGCGACGTCATCGTCGGCCCCGGCTGCTACATCGGCCCCTGCGCCAGCTTGCGCGGCGACTTCGGCCGCATCGTGCTGCACGAGGGCGTCAACGTGCAGGACACCTGCGTCATCCACGGCTTCCCCGATTCGGAGACCGTGGTCGAGAGGAACGGCCACATCGGCCACGGCGCGGTGCTGCACGGCTGCGTCGTGCGGCACGACGCGTTGGTCGGCATGAATGCCGTCGTGATGGACGAGGCCGAGGTCGGCGCTTACAGCATCGTGGCCGCCTGCGCCTTCGTGCGCGCGGGCCTGAAGCTGCCCGAGAAATCGCTGATCGCCGGCCTCCCGGCCAAGGTGCTGCGCCCGCTGAGCGAGGACGAGATGCGCTGGAAGCTCGAAGGCACCGAGACCTACCAGCAGCTGACCCGCCGCTGCCAGGCCTCGCTGCAGGAGGTGCAGCCGCTGGCCGAACTCGACACCGATCGCCCGCAGTTGCAGGCCGGATCCGTGAAGACCCTGGTCGCCACCCGCCGGACCTGATGGAAACCCGGCCACTCAGATGGGGGGCTTTCATCAACATTGAGGAGGAGTCGTCATCCGTGCAAAAAGTCACACCCCCTAGGATCGAAGCCACGGACCTGTTGAAAAAGACGATGCGGACGTCCAACGGCAACGATCAGAAATCTGCTTGCTGACCGCGCAGCGGGCCTTCGAGGGGTTGGGTCAGGTATGCGTATCAAAAACATTCCATCCATCGCCGGCGCGCTTGCCGCCGCGGCCCTGCTGGCGTGCAGCCCAGGTGCACAGGCCGGCGTCGTCGTCTTCAGCGATGGCTTCGAGAGCGGCGATTTCAGCGCCTGGACGGACGGCACCAATGCCGTCTGGGACGGGGTCGACGGCCTGGCGCCGCAAGCCGGCAACTTCGCGGCCTTCTTCGGCAACCCGGGCGGCACCAGCACGATCAGCACGTCGCTGAGCACCGTCGCCGGCGGCAAGTACCTGGTGAGCTTCTGGCTCCAGAACGAAGCGGACGTCACCGGCAACGCGGCGCCCAACAGCTTCGGCGCCAGCGTGGGCGGCACCACGCAGATGTCGCTCTCCAATGCCCCGGGCTTCGGCTACACGGAGTACGTCATCGGCTTCGAGGGCACCGGCGGCAACGTGGACCTGAGCTTCGCGTTCAGCCAGACCGCCGCGTTCTGGGACTTCGATTCGGTCACGGTCACGCTGCCCGAACCGGCCAGCCTCGCACTCGTCGGCCTGGCCGGCGCGCTGATGGCGGGCACCCGGCGTCGCAAGGCGCAGCCCCCGTCGCCCTGAGCACGGCACGACAACATCCCGGCGCCGGATCCATAGGCGCCCTTCCTTTCTAGTTCGACTCTCCCGCCGACCGGCCCCCTGGCCGGCACGGGCATTTACCGGAGCGAGACATGGAACACTGCCTGCGCCATCTGGCGCTCACTGCCGCATTGATCGGCACCGCCGGCCTAGCCGCCGCCGCGGATGAATTCCAGCCCGTCGCCGCGGACACGGCGATCAACCCCTCCTTCGTGCAGCGCGCGCTGAAGCCGGCCCATGTGGTCGTGCTGCTGCGCGGCGACTCGGTCGCCAAGGTGCAGGCCCGGCTCGGCCGCAAGCTGGAGGCCGGCGAACGCGCTTCCATCGTGGCCCAGCGCCGCGCCGAGCAGCAGGGCATGGAGCCGTCCATCCAGGCGCTGGGCGGCCAGGTCGTCGGCCGCATGCAGGGCGCGCTGAACGGCATCCGCATCAAGATCGCCGCCAACCGCGTCTCGCTGCTGAACCGCCTGCCCGGCGTCGTCGAAGTCAAGCGCGTGGGCACCTACGAGCGGGTCAATGTCAACGAGATCCCGCTGATGGGCGCGCCGCAGGCCTGGCAATCCGCCGGCGGCAACTTCCTCGGCCAGGGCATCAAGATCGCCGTCATCGACACCGGCATCGACTACACCCACGCCAACTTCGGCGGCCCCGGCACGGTGGCCGCCTACAACACGGCCAAGGCCACCAACACGCTGCCGGCCGACCCGGCGCTGTTCGGCCCGGCCGCGCCCAAGGTCAAGGGCGGCATCGACCTGGTCGGCGACAACTACACCGGCGCCAACACCCCGGTGCCCGACCCGAACCCGCTGGACTGCGTCTACACCTCCGGCAGTTCCGGCCACGGCAGCCATGTGGCCGGCACCGCCGCCGGCTTCGGCGTGACCGCCGCCGGCGCGCGCTACACCGGCCCGTACACGGCCGCGGCCTACACGCCCGGCGCCTTCTCCATCGGCCCCGGCGCCGCGCCGCTGGCCGACCTCTACTCCGTGCGCGTGTTCGGCTGCAGCGGCAACACCAATGTGGTGGCCGAAGCGATCGACTGGGCCGTCACCAACGGCATGGACGTGATCAACATGTCGCTGGGTTCGGACTTCGGCAACATCGGCAACGGCGATGCCGGCAGCCTGGCCGAGGCGCAGGCCGTGGCCAACGCCGCGGCCGCGGGCATCCTGGTGATCTCGGCCTCCGGCAACTCCGGCCAGATCCCGTACATCACCAGCGCACCGGCCGTCTTCGAGGGCGCCATCTCCGTGGCGGCCACCGACGCGCTGGCCGGCATCCCGACCGCCAAGCTCGCGCTGTCCGGCGGCGCCCAGATCTCGGTGATCAACGCCAACGGCGCCAGCTACCCGAGCCCGACCTCGTACCCGGTGCGCGTGCTGCGCAACGCGGACGGCTCGGTCTCGCTGGGCTGCGACCCGAACGAGTACGACCCGGCCGTGACCGGTGTCAGCCTGGCCGGCAAGATGGTCGTGACCGCGCGCGGCACCTGCGCGCGGGTCTACCGCGCCGGAGCGGCCCAGCACTTCGGCGCCGCGGCTGCCGCGATGATCAACAACGCGGCCAGCCTGCCGCCGTATGAAGGACCGATCCCTGGCGGCGCTGCCGACCCGGCCTCCGGCAACGTCTACGAGCCGGTGACGATCCCCTTTTTCGGCATCGCGCTGGGTGACGGCCCGACCGTCAGCGGCCCGACCGGCGGCCCGGCCGTGGCCAGCGCCACCGCCACCAACACCGGCATCGCCGCCAACGCCAGCTTCGAGAAGATCGCCAGCTTCTCGTCCGGCGGCCCGCGCATCGGCGACAGCGTGCTGCGCCCCGGCATCACCGCTCCGGGCGTCTCGGTGGTGTCCACCGCCTCCGGCACCGGCAACGGCTTCCAGATCCTCTCGGGCACCTCGATGGCCACCCCGGGCGTGGCCGGCGTGGCCGCGCTGACCAAGCAGGCCCACCCGACCTGGTCGCAGGCAGACCTGCGCGCGGCGATCGTGCAGACGGCCAACCCGTCGATGATGCAGGACCTGCTGCAGCGCAACGAGGGCGCGGGCCTGGTGCAGGCGCAGAACGCGGTGGCCACCCAGGCCATCGTGCGCACGCCCGACGAGAGCGTCTCCTTCGGCTTCGCCGACCTGCTGACCGACTTCAACGGCACCAAGACGGTCACCGTCCACAACACCGGCCCGAAGGCGGTGCAGTTCAACATCAGCGTGACCAAGACCACCGTGCCGGCCTCGGTGATCGTCAACGCCAATGCGGACGCCTCCTTCCCGGTGACGCTGCAGGTGCCCGCCAATGCAGTCGGCGGCGGCACGGGCTTCCAGGACATCGGCGGCTACATCCAGCTGACGCCGTCCAGCTCGCGCCTGAACGGCAACGTCAAGCTGAGCGTGCCCTACTACCTGGTGGCCCACAGCCGCGCCAACCTGGCCGGCTCGCAGAGCGGCACGACGATCAACCTGACGAACGCCGGCGGCCAGCTGTCCAGCCAGCCGGTGCCCTTCGTGCTGGGCCAGTACCAGCCGACGCCGCAGGGCATCCAGCAGAACGACGTGCGGGCGATCGGCGTGCGCGCCTCGGGCACCAACCTGATCTTCGGCATCAACACGCACAACCGTACGTCGACGACGCTGGGCTTCCAGGAGTACGACATCTGCATCGACACCTCGGGCAACCCGAACAGCTTCACGCCGAACAAGATCCTGATCGGGATCAACGGCTCGCTGCTGACCAGCTCGCTGACCAAGGGCCAGTTCGCCACCGCGGTGTTCCCGACCGACGCCAACTGCAACATCAACGGCAGCGGCACCGTGCTGTTCACCGTCACCCAGCCGACCGACAACTCGACGCTGCAGCTGCCCGTCACCCGCGCAGCCCTCGGCCTGACTTCCGCCAACCCGCGCATCAAGTACGTGCTGACCTATTTCGGCCCGGACGGCGGCGGCGCGCAGATGCCTGGCCTCGGCTGGTTCAATGCCTTCACCCCGGCCGTCACCTTCGGCGGCTCGCCGGTGGTGCCGGTGAACGGCAGCGGCTCGCAGACCTTCTCGGTCACCGCGGAGCAGGCCAACACGCCGGCCCTCGGGGTGATGCTGTTCGGCGCGGACAACGTGTCGGGCGCCGCCCAGGGTCTTCTGTATCCGCTGCCTTCGCAACAGCCACAGTGATGCGGACTATGTTTCCCCCGCGACATATAAGCGGGGGAAACACCCCTTAGTTCCGGCTTAAGTTTTCCGACCCGTCGCTAGAGTCCCCCGGACATTCCCGGCCCTTCCCGAGGCCGCGAATGTCCGGAGTCTTTTTAGCGATGCCCCTGCCCACCTCTCCCGTCTCCCAATGGTCCACTGCGGCCGTCGCCGCGCTCGGCACTGCCGACTGGGCCGCCCTGGGCACGGACCAGATGGCCCTGCTGGGCAGCGCGCAGATTGCCGCGATCTCCTCGGCCGGCTGGTCGGCCATCTCCACCGATCAGGTGATGGCGATCAACCTCGGCGCCATCGCCGGCCTGGGCGCGCGCACGATGCCGATGCTCAGCAGCACGCAGTTCGCCGCGCTGAGCGATGACCAGCTCGCCAACCTGACGACCCAGGGCCTGCACGCGCTGACCAGCAGGCAGGCGCCCGCCCTCACCGGCGACGTGCTGGACGCCTTGAGCGGCAGCCAGGTCCAGGCCATCGCCACCCAGGCCATCGCCGCGATGGGCACCGGCCAGGTCGCCTCGATCACCACCGACAGCCTGGGCCAGCTGAGCACCTTGCAGGTCCGTGCGCTGACCACCGACCAGCTCGGCGCCGTCTCCACCGCCGGCATCGCCGCGCTGGGCACCGACCAGGTTCACGCGCTGTCCACCCAGCAGATCAGCGCGCTGGCCACCGACCAGCTCCAGGCGCTCAGCACGGACCAGGCCTCCACCCTGACCGGCAGCCAGCTCTCGGCCCTGGGCAGCAGCCAGGTCGCCGCGCTGGCCACCGACCAGATCCAGGCGCTGGACACCCAGGCCCTCCATACGCTGGCCAGCGGCGGCGTGGCCGGCCTGTCCGCCGAGCAGCTGAATGCGCTGGGCGGCGACCAGTTCGCCGCGCTGTCCACGCAGGCGCTGGCGGCGCTGAACACCGCGCAGTGGCAAAGCCTGACCCCCGAGCAGATGCAGGCGATCAGCACGATCCAGGTCGCCTCGCTCAGCTCGGCCCAGATCGCCTCGCTGAGCGGCGCCGAGCTGTCGGCCTTCAGCAGCGCCCAGCTGGCCGCCTTCACCAGCGCGCAGTTCGGCAAGCTCTCGTCGGACGCGGTCGACGCGCTGTCGGCCGACCAGTTCTCGCAGCTGGGATCCCGGCAGATCGTCGGCCTGTCCAACGGCGTGCTGGCCACGCTGTCGGACGATCAGATCGGCGCCCTCAGCAGCACCGCCCTGCACGGCATGGGCACGCAGCAGCTGCGCGCGCTGAGCGCCGAGCAGGTCGCCTCCATCGACCCCACCGCCCTGCCCGGCCTCACCACTGCCCAGCTGCGCGCGCTGGCCGACGCGCAGCTGCAGGCGCTGACCAGCGACCAGATCAACGCGCTCGGCTCCTTGCAGGTCAACGGCCTCAGCACCCACCAGTTCCAGCAGTTCACCCCGGCCCAGTTCGCCAGCCTCTCGACCGCCGCGCTGCACGGCCTCAGCTCCGACGAGGGCGCCGCGCTGGGCTCCGACCAGATCAACGCCCTGGGCCTGGACCAACTCGCGCTGCTGAGCACCCAGGCGCTGAAGGCGCTGCCGGTGGCGCTGCTGAACCAGATGTCGGCGGACGAGCTGAACGCGCTGACCAGCACCCAGATCGCCTCGCTGACCACCAAGCAGGTGCAGGGCCTGACGGCCGCGCAGATCGCCAGCCTCGAGGCCGTGCAGGTCGACGCGCTACTCAGCAGCCAGATCGCCAAGCTCTCCGGCGACCAGATCGGCGCGCTCGGCGGCGAGCAGTTGGCCGTGCTGGACAGCCGCCAGCTGCTGGGCTTTACCAGCCTGCAGCTCTCGCAGCTCTCGTCCGACGCGATCAGCCAGCTTTCCACCGCCGCCATCCACTCGCTCACCAGCACGCAGCTGCTGGGCCTGTCGGCCGCGGACGTGGGCCAGCTCGGCGCCGAGCAGCTGCAGGCGCTGGCCAGCGGCGCGATCCGCGGCCTCAGCGACGCCGCGCTGCGCGCGCTCGCGCCGGACCAGCTCGACGACCTGATCTCCACCCAGCTGATGAGCCTCAGCAGCCACCAGCTCTCCGTCTTCAGCGACGA
>NZ_LYVQ01000120.1 GCF_001984095.1 Pelomonas sp. KK5 | reverse complement strand
GGCCCTGCAGGTCGACGGCCTCGGCGGGCGTGGGCAATTCCAGCCGCAGTGCCGCGCCGGGCAGGCGGCGGCCCAGCGAGCTGCCGGCCAGCGCGGCCAGGCGCCAGCCGCCGGGGCAGGCGAGCGGCTGCAGTGGCAGGCCGGGGCCGGCATCGTCGTCGTCGCAGCGGGCGTCGAAGGTGAGCGTGATGGCCAGCGGCGGGCCTTCGAGCACGCGCAGCGCGAGGCCCATCCGCTCGGGCTCGGGGCCGGCGGTGCTGCGCACTTCCAGCAGGCCCAGCGCATGGGCATACAGCCAGCGGCAGCCCTGCGGCTCGATCTCGAAGGCCGAGGGCAGCCCCAGCAGCTGCCAGCCGTGCTGGGCAGAGCCGATCCAGGCGCGCAGGCCCTGGCTGCGGTAGAAGCCCAGCATGCCGCGCTGGGTGCTCAGCATGCGGCCCAGCTTCACATGGCCCTGGGTCAGCATCGAGTGGAAGACGCCGCCCATCCAGCAGGTGCTGGTGAGCGCGCGTTCGTCCGGTGTGAGATGCTCGCCGGCGCGCAGCACATGGCCGTGCGGGCGGGCGACGGCCAGTTCCTTGGCGCGCAGCACCACGTGCCGGGCGCCGGGCTGGAAGAAGGAGATCAGGCGGCCGGCGGCGTCGTGCTCGGCGTGCAGGCGATCGGGGCCGAAGGCGGCGGTGATCGCCGCGTCGTCGAGCTCGCGGGTCGGGAGCATCGGCAGCGCGGCCAGCGGGCCGGCCACGATCGGTGCTGCGGACTCGGCGGCGGGAAGCCGGGCGCCGGTCGCCTCGGGCAGCGCCAGCGTGCCGGTCGCCACGGCCAGGTCGTTCGGGTTGCTGGCCGCCTCGTGATGAGGCAGCAGCGCGGCGAAGAAGCCGCCGCGCCAGCTTGCACCTGGGGTCAGGTCTTGCGCCGCATCTTCCAGCAAGGCGAAGGCGTGCTCGTGCTGCAGCCGCTTGCCGGGCAGGCCCTGCGCCAGCGCCGGCGGCGGCTGGTCCTCGTGCAGCGCGTGGCCGAAGAACTGCAGCGCATCGGTGCCGAAGGACGCGGCGCGGCCCAGCGAGCCGATCATCAGCCAGGGGTTGAGCCCGCCCTGGGCCTGGTTCTGGCGCGCGGCCAGCAGCCAGCCGTGCTGCGGGTGCTCCAGCGGCTGCCAGTCGATGTACTGGCTGACGTAGAACTCGTTGATCGCCACCGTCTGCGGGCTGGCCAGGCCCACGTCCTGGGCCAGCATCAGGCTGGTCTGGCAGGCGGCGGCGCTGCGCAGCTCGACATGCCAGAACCAGGCGGCGGCGCCGGCCGCCAGCCGCCACTGCAGGCGCACCGTCAGGCCTTGCCACTCGCCGCCGAGCGTCAGCGCATCGGCCTCGGCCGCGAGGATCGCCAGCGGCGAGCGCGGGCCCAGCAGCGGCGTTGCCTGCCAGTCGCCATTCGCGTCGTCGCGTCGGCGCAGCCACAGATTGGCCGGACCGCCCTCCAGCGCATTGCCGGGGAACAGGTTCAGCATCAGCGGCGCGTCGTCGGGGCCGGAGAGCAGCCGCTGCGCGGCGCCGTGGCCGGCGTGCAGTTCCAGCGCGAGGCCGGCGCTGTTGCGGAGGATGTGCAAGGGGTTTGTCATGATGTCAGGTACGGCGGTGCGACAGCAGCCAGGGCGTCAGCTGCGGATCCTTGTAGGCGGGGATCCATGAGCCGTGGTTGACGCCGGGGTAGATGATGAATTCGATGTCCCGATCGCCGGCTGCACGCAGTGCATCGATGCAGGCCTGCTGGCCGGCCAGCGGCACCACGTCGTCGCGGTCGCCGTGATAGGCGCGCACCGGCACGCGCTTCATCGCGGCCACCCGGGACGGATCGCCATGCCCGCAGACCGGCGCGATGCCGGCCAGGTCGCCGGGATAGGCGGTGGCCCAGTTCCACACGCCGTGGCCGCCCAGCGAGAGGCCGGTGGCGAGGCTGCGGTCGGTGTCCACGAAGAAGCGCGATTGCAGCGCCAGCAGCAGCTGGTGCAGTTCGGCCGGCTCCCACTCGCGGTCCTCGCGCAGCTGCGGGCTGACCAGCACAAAGGGGTAGGCGGCCTCGCCCTTGGCCACATGCATCGGCGGCCCGTTGCGCAGCACGGCGTCGAGCTCGGTGCCGCGCTCGCCGGAGCCGTGCAGGAAGACGACCAGCGGCCAGCGCTCGGCCTTCTGCTCGTAGTCCGGCGGCAGCCAGACCCACATGCGGTTCAGCGGGCCGTCGTCGATCTTCATCGGCAGTTGCCGGCCGGCGGCGAGGCCCGCGGGCAGCGGCGGGCGCGGCGTCGCGCAGGCGCCCAGCAGCGTGGTGACAGCGAGGGTCAGCAGGGTCTGGCGGCGGTTCATCATTCGGCAACTCCAAGTTCGATGCTGCGGGCATCGGGCGGGATCGGCAGCTCGCGGCCTTCCCATTTCATCGGCTGGTTGTTCAGGCGGGCCAGCGGCAGCTCGCCGTCGGGCCAGGCCAGGCGCAGCGGCGTGCCCTCGGGGCGTTGCTCGATGGCCAGACGCCAGCCGGCGCTGGTGCGCAGCAGGCGCCAGGCGAGCGGGCCCTTCGGTGTCTGCAGGCCGGCGATGCCGACCTCGCCGGCATTGCGGAGCGGGGCGGTGATGCCGGCGCCAAGCACCAGCGCGCCGTCGCTCTCTCGCGAGTACGTGAACAGGTCCAGCGCCGAGCGCAGGTAGTCCGAGGCCACCCAGGCATGCGGCATGTCGCCGAGGAACTGCACCGTGCGGGGCTCGTTCACCACCACCTCGGCCCATTGGCCCCAGGCGGCCGGGCGCTGGTCCTTGAAGAAGAAGGCGAGCAGCGCCTGCGCGTCGGCGGCGCGGCCCAGGCGCACCAGCGCGCCGATATTGCGCAGCTCGTAGGGCGTGTAGTCGCGCTGCGGCTGCGTGCCTGCGGCGCGGGCCAGGGCGGACTCGGCATAGCGGGCGAAGGTCTTCTGCAGCAGCGCGGGCGGGACCAGCTCGGCGCCCTGTGCCGGGTCCAGCACCATCGTCGACGAGGTGGGGTCGTAGTCGCCGCGGTCGGCGGCGCCGCTGAGCACGTCGAGCTGGAAGGCCAGGGCGGTGTTGCGCACGGCGGCCGCCAGGTCCCGGGCGAAGCCGTCGCGAGACCGTTCGACGAGCGCCGTGTCCTCGCCCAGGGCCTGGCCGATCTGGACCGCGTCCTTGTAGCCGCGCAGCGTCCACCAGTCGTCCCAGAACGAGTACGCCGGCTTGTCGGAATAGCCCTCGTGGCTGATCGAGGGCGGCATCAGGCCTTTCGCCTGCGGCGGCGTGTCCGGCCCTTGTGTCTGCGCGCGCAGGCCGTCCATGTAGGCCACGACCTGCTTCACCCGCGGCCAGTGCCGGGCCAGCCAGGCCTTGTCGTGCGTGTAGCGCCAGACCTCGGCGACGGCGAAGATGAACTGGCCGTGCGCGTCGTTCTCGGCCACCGGATCGGCGCCGAAGCGGTCGATGCAGCAGGGCACCTTGCCGCTGGCGAAGATCTGCGGGGCGAACCAGTCGACGAAGTCGCGCGCCGCATCGGTCTCGCCCATGCGCAGCAGTGCCTCGACCATCATGGCCCCGTCGCGGATCCAGCTGCGGCCGTAGCTGCGGGTGCCGGGGCGCAGCGCAGGGCCCTCCCGGGAGAGCAGGATCTGCGCGGTGGCGGTGGCCAGCGTGCGGGCCAGCGCCTCGTGGCCGGGCGGCAGTGTGAGCTTCACGCGCGAAAGGCGCTGGCGCCAGGCACGGGCGATGGCGTCGAGGTCGGGGGGCGCGCCCAGCCGGGTGTCGGGCGACAGGGCGAAGGCGTAGTCCAGCGAGCGGGATTCGCCCGGCTGCAGCGTCAGCGTCGGGCTGGTCAGGGCGGCGGAAGCGAGGCCGTCCGGGTCGTACAGCTCGCCCTGCAGCGGCGTGGCGCGGAACAGCGCCTCGCGGTCCAGTCCGGCGGCGAAGGGCAGGGCGCGGACGGTGAGCGGCGCGCCCGCGCGCAGCAGGGGCTGGTTCCCCAGGGTCAGGTCTTGCCCATTCCAGGCCAGTTGGCGAATCGCGCTGATGCCGCCGGGGGTGCTGAGGAACTGCTGGGGCGGGTTCACCTGCAAGGGGCGCAGCAGCAGACTGAAGTCGAGCGTCAGCGGCGCGCGGCCGGTGTTGCGCAGGGTGTAGCGGGCCAGCAGGCGCGGGGCCTCGCGCGGGCCGTCTGCGGCGGCGCGGATGTCGAGCTGCAATCCCGGCCAGGCGAGATGGACCTGGGGCAGCCAGCCCTCGCCGAGCGACTGGCCGATGGCCGCGCCGTCCCAGGCCAGCCAGCGGCCATCGCTCAGGCGGATCTGCGGCTCGACGCTCGGGCCGCCGCGGCCGATCTCCAGCGCACCGTCCTCGCCGATCAGCGCCGAATGCTCGGCGCCGCCGTCCACGCCGACCACGGTCCAGTAGCTCTGCTGGCCGCCGAAGGCGCGGGGCAGGGTGCCGGCGGGCAGGCGGCGTGCCAGCCCGGCCAGCATCGCGTTGCGGTCGGGCCAGTCCGGATCGGCGCCGGGCTCGGGGCTGGGCAGGCGCAGCTCGGCCAGCTCGAAGCCGCGTTCGCTGCCCTCGATGCGCAGCCAGCGGGCCTGGGATTCGGGCAGCCAGAAGGCGTCGAGCGCGGTGGCGTCGCGGGCCAGCGTCAGCTGGGTCCAGTGGTGGCCGTCCATCGAGCTGCTGACCGAGAAGCGCTTCGGCGCCGTCGCCCAGCGCAGCAGCAGGCCGCTGAAGTCGCGCTCGCGGCCGAGGTCGACCTGCAGCTGCGTGCCCTGCGCCTTCATGAGCACGGGGCGGGATGGCGGCGTGGTCAATGGCGTGCGCGGGCGCAGGCTCAGCGCAGTGAGGCAGATTTCGCCGCGCCCGGCCTTGGCGCCGGGGCCCGTGCTGGCGACCACCAGTTCGACGGCGGCGGTGCGCTTCAGCGTCCTGTCCTCGGCCGGCCCCCAGGCGAAGGCGATGCCGCGCCGGCCGGCGCGCAAGACCTGACCCTGCGCAGTCGGCTGGAACCCGGGCCTGTTGATCCACCAGACGTTGTTCCCGCTGGCATCCACCAACTTCAGCTGCAGCGCATTCGGCTCGCCCGTGCCCTGCACGGTGGCGCTCAGCTCGAACTCCTCCGGCCAGTCCAGCGGCAGCTCGCGGCGCATCACCGCGTAGCCGGAGACGCTGCCGAAGTCGTAGCGCAGGCACTGCCCGCCGCCGGCGCGCGCCACCACCTGCGCCTGGACCTGGTCGGAGGCCGAGGCCCGCCAGGGCTGGCGCAGGTCCACGCCCGCGACGGCCGCGACGGCCAATGCCAACGCCCCGATCATTGCTTCACCCCACCCATCAAGAGCCCCTGCATGTAGTAGCGCTGCAAGGCCAGGAACAGCAGCAGCACCGGCGCGACGGTGATCACCGCGCCGGCCATCATCATCTCAACGTCCACCACATGCTCGCGCGCCAGCGCGGCCAGCGCGATCGGCAGCGTGTACAGGCGCCCGTCGGTCAGCACGATCAGCGGCCACATGAAATCGTTCCAGTTGCCCAGGAAGGTCAGCACCGCCAGCGTGACCAGCACCGGCTTCATCAGCGGCAGCACGATGGAGACGAAGATGCGCCACTCGCTGGCGCCGTCCAGCCGGCCGGCCTCGATCAGCTCGCCCGGCAGGCCCAGCGCGTACTGCCGCACCAGGAAGATGCCGAAGATGCTGGCCATCGAGGGCACGATCACCCCGGCCCAGGTGTTCACCAGGCCCAGGCCCTTGAGCATCAGGAACAGCGGCAGCATGCCCACCTGGCCGGGGATCACCAGCGCGCCGAGCAGCAGCGCGAAGAGCCGGTCGCGCCCGGCGAACTGCAGCTTGGCGAAGCCGTAGCCGGCCAGCGCGTTGAGCAGCGTGGAGATGATCGTGACCGCGCTGGCCAGGCCCAGGCTGGTGAGGAAGGCGCGGCCGAAGCCGCCCGTCTTCAGCAGCTCGGTGTAGCGGGCCAGGCTCGGTTCGGCGGGCAGCAGCGGCGGCGGGTAGTTGCTGGCCTCGCCGGGGCGCATCAGCGAGACGGAGACCATCCACAGCAGGGGCGAGATGGCCAGCAGCGCGGCCAGCGCAAGCACGACATTGACGGCGATGCTCTTCATGCCTCGGCCGTCCTCGCCATCCGCATCAGCCCGCGCGTCACCACGACGATCAGCCCGAACAGCAGGAAGGCCACCGCCGAGGCCTGGCCCAGGTTCCACCACTTGAAGCCCTGGTCGTACATCAGGTAGAGGACCGAGACGGTGCTCTGCAGCGGGCCACCCTGGGTCATCACATAGGGCTCCGCGAAGAGCTGGAAGTAGCCGGCGGTGGTCAGCACCGCCACGAAGAACAGCGTCGGCGCCAGCGAGGGCAGGGTGATGTGGCGGAACTTCATCCAGCTGCGGGCGCCGTCCAGGTCGGCGGCTTCGTAGAGGTCGGTGGGAACGGCCTGCAGCGCGGCCATGAAGATGATCATGTTGCCGCCGAAGTTCTTCCAGGCGGCGAACAGGATGATCGTCGGCATCGCCCAGTGCGGGTCGCCAAGCCAGTCGACCGGGTTGAGGCCGATCGTCTGCAGCGCCTCGTTGACCAGGCCATAGCGGGTGTGGAACAGGTAGCGCCAGATCACGGCCACGGCCACCAGCGTGGTCACCACCGGCGCGAACAGGGCGGTGCGCAGGAGCGGCTTGAAGCGGGCCAGCGGCGACTGCAGCAGCACCGCCATCCACAGCGACAGGCCGATCGACAGCGGCACGCCCACCGCGACGAAGTAGGCCGTGTTGCCCAGCGCCTTCCAGAACAGCGGCTGCTGCAGCATGTCCCAGTAGTTGGAGAGGCCGACGAAGCGCAGGTTCTTCAGCGAGACCAGGGCGTAGAGGTCGAAGTCGGTGAGGCTCAGGGCCAGGCCGATCAGCACCGGCGCGACGAAGAACAGGCCGATGACCGCCAGGCCAGGCAGGACGAAGCCGATACCTGCCTTCATCATGCGCGGCCTCGCTCATGCAGCCAGCGTCGCTTGGCCAGGATGCGATCCACGTCCTCGTCGAGCGCCTGGACCGTCGCATCCACGCTCTGGCCCTCGGCCGCCGCACGCGCGGCGAACAGCTGCATCTCGTTGGCGATGCGCTCCCACTCGGGTACTGGCGGCGTCGGCCGCACGCGCTCCAGCTGCGCGGCGAAGGCGCGGGTGCGCGCATCGGCATCCAGCGCCGCCCAGGCCGACTTGCGCGGCGGCAGGTCGCCGGTCAGCGCATAGAAGCGGGCCTGCACCTCGGGCCGGCTCAGGAACTCGATCAGCTTGAAGGCTTCAGGACGGCGGCGCGAGCGCTTGAAGAGGACGAGGCTGGAGCCGCCGGCGGTGGAGGCGCCCGGCCCGTTCGGCCCGGGCAGCGGCGCGGTAGACCAGGCGTCCTTCAACTCCGGCGGCAGGCGGCGCTTGAACTCACCGATGTTCCACGGCCCGGAGATGTAGTACGCGAACGTGCCCTTGCCGAACTCCTGCCAGACGTTGGCGATCTGCTGGTTCGACTCGATCGGCGCGAGGCCGCTGCCCAGCAGTTCGAGGCAGAAACCCAGGGCACGGCGGAAGCCCGCGCCGGAGAAATTGCCGCGGGTGTTGGCGTCCTTCAGCAGCGGCTCGCCCTGCTGCAGCGCCAGCGCCAGCAGCGGCTCGAACTCGTTGTTGGGCAGGATCAGCGGCTGCTTCACCGGCCCGGCGGCCAGCCTGCGCATCTGCGCCGTCCACTCGGCCCAGTCGCGCGGCGGCGCATCGAAGCCCACCTTCGCCAGCAGGTCGCGCCGGTAGAACAGCAGCCGCGTGTCCACGTACCAGGGCAGGCCCAGCAGCTTGCCGCCGATGACGTTGGTGCTCCAGATGCCGTCGAAGTAATCCGTCATGTCGACGGTGCGGGAACCGGCGACGAATTCGTCCAGCGGGCTCAGCGCGTCCAGCGCCGCCAGCTCGGCCACCCAGGTGTTGCCGAGCTGGGCGATGTCGGGCGTGGCGTCGCCGGCGAAGGCGGTCAGCAGCTTCTCGTGGGCGGCCGTCCAGGGCAGCTGCTCGATGCGTACCTCGATGCCGGGCTGCTCGCGGCGGAAGTCCTCCAGCAGGTCTTCGACGACCTCGCCCTCGCGTCCCATGGCCCAGAAGCGCAAGGGCTCGGTGCCGCTGCGGCCGCAGCCCGCGAGGGCCGCAGTGCCAGCCAGCAGCGCCTCGCGTCGGCGGATCGTCAAAGCCAGCCCCCTCGCATGCCCGCCACCTTGAGCCCGCGCTTCAGGTGCTCGTTGCGCCGGCAGATGCGCCAGACCAGGCCGTCGCGCTTGTTGGCCAGCATCGCCAGCAGCGGGCCCTGGTCGATGCCCAGCATGTCGGTGTCGAACCAGCCCAGCCCCGGCACGACCTTGCCCTTGTCCAGCTTCACGTCGGTGAAGGTGAAGCTCGGGTTGAAGGCGTCCACGAAGCCATAGCGGCCGTACAGGTGTTCGCCATAGGTCTCGCGCATGTGCAGCAGCGCGCGGGTCGACTCCTCCGGCGTGAAGGCGATGGACGAGCCGGCGCCGTAGGGGGCCAGCGTGCCGTCGTCCCAGGTGCGTCCGCCGACGCCGCGGCCGGCGTAGGAGTGGAACTCCCGCTCGCGGCCGTCGACCTTGCGCTTGACGTCGGCCGGCCCGTCGCAGGCGGTGATGCCCCAGCAGTCGGGGCCGTAGCCCTTCCAGCCCTGCGGGTTGGCGCTGGCGTAGGCGCGCTGGGCCAGCGTGGCGCGGCGCGAGTTCTCGAAGAAGTCGATGCCCTTGCCGCGGAAGAACTCGTCCTGCACGCCGCGCAGGTCGAACCAGCACTGCGTGAACTGGTGGCCGAACAGCGGAGGGAAGCGGGCGAAGGTCTGGCCCCACTCGGTGCCCCAGGCTTCCGGCAGGCCGACGGCCCAGGCGGCATAACTGTCCGCCTTGACGGTGCCGCGCGGGGAGCCGAGCGCGACCAGGTAGACCAGCAGCGACTCGTCGTAGGCGCGCCAGTCCCAGGGAATGAACCCGCCTTCCGGATGCCAGCCGTGGCTCACCAGCGGCGGGCGCACCATCGCCCAGTTCCAGTCCACCCGCTCGTAGATCGCGTCCACGCTGTTGCGGATCTTGGCCTCGGCGGCGGTGTTGCCGTCGAAGTAGCTCTGGCAGGCCAGCATGCCGGCCAGCAAGAGCGCGGTGTCGACGGTGGACAGCTCGGTGCGCGCGAAGCGGGTGCCGGTCTTCGCATCGAGGAAGTGATAGAAGAAGCCCTTGTAGCCGGCGCGGCCCTCGACCTCCTTGCCCTGCGGCGCGGTGAGGAAGAAGTCCAGCGTCGTCTGCACCCGCTCGCGCGCCGCCTCGCGAGCGACCCAGCCGCGCTCCGCGCCGACGAGGTAGCCCGTCAGCGCGAAGCCGACCGCGGCGATCGAGCAGAAGCTCTCGCTGGGCCAGCGGTCGTGGGCGAGGCCGTTCTTCGGGGTGGTCTCCCAGAAGAAGTCGAAGGTGCGGCGTTCGAGTTCGTCGAGGAAGGCGGCGGCCGGCGTGGTTGCCCACGCCGGCAGGGCGGCGTCGAGCAGGCCGGCGCCACCGGCCAGGACCAGTTGGCGCCTGGTGAGTTCAAGCATCGTGTCGTCGGGTCAGAACGTGTAGCTCAGGCCCAGCTTGAACTGCCGCATCGGGCCGCGCACGCCGGTCTTGGTGTCGAAGTGCGCATTGTCGCCACCGAGCGCGTTGGCCGGCGGCGTCGACGGGCCGCCGACCCAGTCGTCGTAGAAGCCCCAGTTGGCCGTGTTGAACAGATTCAGCACGTCCAGCCGCACCTGGAACTCGCCGCCCAGCGACTTGAAGTTCTTGGCGATGGCCATGTCGAACTGCTTGAAGTTCTCGGAGTCGCGTTCGACGTTGACGCAGGAGCCGGCCGTCGTGTCGTTGGCGAAGCCGAGGTGGCAGTCGGTCACCTTGCGCGGCTGGCCGCTGCCCAGCGTCAGCTTGCCGGAGAGCTGCAGGCCCCACGGGAGGCGGTCGGTCAGGCCGCCGACGACCAGTCGGTTCTTCTCGGCGTCGAGCGTCGGGTGGAAGGTGTGGGTGGTCTTGCCGTAGGTCCAGTCGAAGATGCCGTCGGACCAGTCGTTGTTGGTCGTGCGGGCGTTGGTGTGGGTGAAGGCGACAGTCATGCTCCAGCCGCTGGCCTGGGTGTAGGGCTTCTCCAGCGAGAGGAACAGGCTGCTGGCCTTGTTCTCGCCGACGAAGTCGCCCAGCACCAGGGTGCCGTAGCCGTTCGGGCCGCCCCACAGCGGGTCGATCGGGCTCTGGGTGCCCCAGCCGCCGTTGGGATCGCGGTTGCCGCCGAACCAGATGAACTGGTTCTTGGCATGGATGTTGGACAGCGCGACGTCCATGTTCCAGCTGCCCAGCGCCTGGCGCAGGCCGATGCTCATCTGGTCGGCGAAGGGCATCTTGAACTTGTTCCTGATCATCCAGATCTCGCCGCCGGCCTGGGCGTTCTTCTGCAACTCGTCCAGTGCGTTGTTGGCCATGCGGCGGTCGTAGCTGCGGCCCCAGCCGCCGTAGATCACGGTGGCCTTGTCGCCCAGCACGTCGTAGGACGCGCCCAGGCGCGGCGCCAGCGCGCCCTTGAAGGGCTTGCGGGAGCTGCCGTCGGAGATGTAGTCCTCGATGTTGACGCCGCCCTTGGCCAGCGACTGCGCGTAGGTCTGGCCGGCCGGCGCGACGATGCCGTTGATCGTGCGCCCGTCGATGCCGCGCAGCGCCGCCACCCGGTCGGCCGGCGTGACGTAGTCGTTGTTCAGCATATTGTCTTCATAGTCCCAGCGGGCGCCGAGGTTCAACTCGAGCTGCTTGGTGAGTTTCCAGTCGTCCTGCAGGTAGATGCCGTACTGCTTGTTCTTGAAGTTGGCGGACGCCGACGGGATGGCCGGCTGGATCTCGCACTGGTCGCTCTTCAGGCCGTTGTTGCTGATGTTGGTGCCGGTGCAGGTGAGGCCGCTGAAATAGGGTTGGCCGGTGACGGAGTCGAGCACGGTGTTGATCGTCGCCACGCGGAAGGCGGTGCCGCTGAGCTCGTACTTCATCGCCTTGAGTTGCACGCCACCCTTGACCACATGGCCGGCGACGCCGGTGAAGGTCAGGTCGTCCTTCAGGTAGATGCCCTTCTGGCGGCGGTCCTGCGAGTTGGGCGAGCCGCCGGTGAAGAAGATGTCCTGGACGTTGTTCAGCGAGTTGCTGGGCGAGTACTTGTAGCGGACCTGCGGATCGGTCGAGTCCGACTGCGGGTTCCACTTGGAGTTCTCCGCGCCGATGCGGGCCTCGTTGAGCCAGGGGCCGCGGGTCAGTTCATGGCTCAGGTCGATGCGGTACTCGTTGTTGTTGTTGTTGATCGCGGTGCTGGGGGCGAAGCGGTCGCCGTCGACCGAGTAGCTGGTCTCCTTGCGCAGCGTCATCGACAGGTCCAGCTTCTGGCTGTCGTCGATCTCCGCGGAGAGCTTGCCGAACAGCAGGTGTTCCTTGAACTGGCCCTTGAAGGAGCCCTGCTGGTCGAGGATGGCTTGCGACACGCCGGGCAGGCCGGGGTAGTGGGCCGAGGTCAGCGTGTCGGGGCCGATGGTCAGCTGGCGCGGCTTCTCGATCGACTTGTTGTCGTAGGCGACGAAGTAGTGCAGCACGTCCTGCTTGATCGCGCCGCCGAGGCTGAAGCCGGCCTCGATCTGCTTGTAGGAGGGCGGGGGGATGCCGTTGGCCTTGTCCTGTTCCTGCACCGGGCTCAGCGAGGTCCAGTTGCTGCCGGTACGGTTGACGTAGACGTTGCCATGGGTCTCGTTGGTGCCGGACTTGGTCACCGCGGCGATCGCCACGCTGGAGACCTGGTCGAACTCGGCCTTGTAGTTCTGCGTCAGCACCCGGTACTCGGCGATGGCCGTCTGCGGGAATGGGTTGCCCTGGCTGGTGTCCTGGCCGACGACGCCGCCGCGCAGGATGTTGTTCTTGTGGCCCACGCCGTCGATGAAGACGTTGACCGCGTCGATGTTCTGCGAGCCGCCGCGCAGCCGGGTGTTGCCGCTGGAGTCGGTGTCGAAGCGCACGCCGGGCGCGAAGTCGGCGGCGGAGAGGAAGTTGCGGGTGGCCTGCGGGATCGCCTCGATCATCCGGTTGGAGACGGACATGCCGACCTGCGAGTCGATCACGCCCTGGCGCTGGGCGTTGCCGGTGACGACGACGGTCTCCAGCTGGTTGCTGCCGCTGGCGAGGTCCAGCGTGGCGTTCTCGCCGACGCTGACCGAGATCGTGCTGCCGCTGGTGCCGCCACCGACGCGGATCTCGTAACTGCCGGGCTGGAGGCTCGGGAACACATAGCTGCCATCGCCCAGCGTCTTCGTGCGGTAGGTGTTGCCGTTGGCCTTGTTGATCGCCAGCACATCGGTACCGGCCGGCGCCTTGGCGCCCGCGGCGGTGATCGTGCCGCGCACGGTGGCGCTGGACATCTGCGCCAGCGCCGGCGGGACCGCGGCGAGGAGCAGGCCGCCGAGCAGGCCGGCGGCCAGCAGGTGGCGGGTGAGGGCGCGCGGCTTGGTGCGCGGGGCTTGGGTGTCGGTCGTCATGGCGCTTTGTCTCCTGTGTGCTGCTGTGTTTATGGACGCGTTCAACCGGGGGAAGGAAAGGGGTCAGTGGCGCGGTGGTGCGCCTCGCGAAGGGGGCGGCTGCGGCGCGCTGGAATCGCGCACGATCAGCTCGACGTTGAGCAACTGGTCGAGCACCGGCTCGGCCTGCGGCTCGCCGATCTGCTGCACCAGCGCCTCGACCGCCAGCGTGCCCAGGCCCACCACCGGCACGCGGATGGTGGTCAGCGTGGGGCTCAGGTAGCGGGCGATCGGGATGTCGTCGAAGCCGGCCACGGCCATGTCCTGCGGCACGGAGATGCCGCCCTCGCGCAGCGCGGCGATCAGGCCGATGGCCATCATGTCGTTGCAGGCGAAGACGGCATCGGGCCGCGGCGTCATCGCCAGCAGTTCCTGGCCGGCGCGCCAGCCGGCGGCCTCGGTGAAATCGCCGGGCTGCACCAGCGGCGCGGCGCCCGCGGCCTGCACCGCGTCGGTGTAGCCCTGCTGGCGGGCCAGCGCCTCGGGGTTGCTGGCCGGGCCGGCGATCAGCGCGATGCGGCGGCGGCCACTGGCCTGCAGGTGCTCGACCATGCGGCGCGCGCCGCCGTAGTTGTCCACGCGGAAGGTCGGGTGCGCCCGTCCGGCCAGCGTGGTGTTCATCAGCACGACGGGCAGGTCGGCCGGCAGGTTGCCGCGCAGGAAGTCCTCGTCCACGTGGGGCGACATCAGCAGCAAGCCGTCCACCCGGCCGTTCATCGCGCGCATCGCGGCGGCGGCCTCGTCAGCGTCGCCATGCGAGCTGGACAGCAGCAGGTGCAGGCCGCGGGCGCGGGCGGCCAGGTCGATGCCGCGGATCAGCTCGGAGAAGTATTCGCCGTGCAGGTCCGGCAGCATCGCGCCGATGGTCTGCGTGCTGCGGGTCGAGAGGCTGCGCGCCGCGCCCGAGGGTACGAAGCGCAGCGCCTTGGCGGCGGCCTCGATGCGCTCGCGGGTCTCGGGCAGGACCTTCTCGGTGCCGTTGAGCGCGCGCGAAACGGTGGCTACCGACACACCGGCGGCCTTGGCGACGTCACGAATCGTGGCGGGCATCGCTTGGTTCCTTGTCTCCATCGTTCTTGTTCGATGTAAACGGTTTCTGAAACCGGTTACATGGCGCGCAGCATCCGCCAGCCGGTGCTTGCGTGTCAAGAATCTGTGCGCGTGGATGTGCTTGTTTTGCTACAGCGTGCGCCCACGCGATGGATTCGTGCCGAACGAACGCTAGCTTGGTATTTGCGGTAAATTCGCCTCTCTACGCGAAACCATAATCAGCTCGCCATGCGCCTCGACCTCACCACGCTGAACCTGATCCTCGCGATCGAGCAGACCCGCTCGATCACGCGCGGGGCCGAGCGCGAACACCTGGCGCTGGCCGCGGCCAGCAAGCGGGTGTCGGACCTGGAGGCCCGTTTGGGTGTCCAGCTCTTCGAGCGGCGTGCCCGCGGCGTCGAGCCCACCGAGGCCTGCCGCGCGCTGGTGCGCCACATCCGCTCGCTGCATGCCTCGCTGCATGCGCTGGAGAGCGAGGTGGTCGAGTTCGCCCGCGGCATCAAGGGCCATCTGCGCATCGCCGCCAACACCGGCTCGATCGCCGAATGCCTGCCGCCGGACCTGGCCGCCTTCTCGCAGGCGCATCCGCAGATCCGCATCAGCCTGGAAGACACGACCAGCGCCGAGGCGCAGGCGGCCGTGGCCGAAGGGCGGGCGGACATCGGCGTGTTCACCCCGCCGCTGCTGGACAACCGCATCCAGACCTGGAACTACGCCAAGAGCCGCCTGGCCGTGCTGGTGCCCAAGGGCCACGCGCTGGCCAAGCGGGCCAAGGTCAGCTTCTCCGACCTGCTGGACTACGACCTGATCGGCCTGCATGCCGGCGCCTCGGCGCAGGAGCTGATGCGCGAGCAGGCCCAGGCCCGCGGCCGCACGCTCAACGCGCGCCTGCAGGTGCGCGGCTTCGATGCGATCGCGCAACTGGTCGAGGCCGGCCTGGGCGTCGCGGTGCTGCCGTCCGCGCCGGCCGAACGATTCTCCAAAGTGTTCGCGGTCCAGACCGTCGCCCTCGACGAGGACTGGGCCGCGCGCGACTACTGCCTGGGCGTCTTGCGCCAGGAGCGCCTGCCCGCCGTGGTGCAGCGCTTCGTCGACGCCCTGTGTCCCACCCCCACTGCTGAAAGCCACAAGCCATGACTGCACGCACCCTCTACGACAAGCTCTGGGACGAGCACGTCGTCCACACGGAAGACGACGGCACCACCGTCCTCTACATCGATCGCCATCTGGTCCACGAGGTCACGAGCCCGCAGGCCTTCGAGGGCCTGGACATCGCCGGCCGCAAGGTCTGGCGCCTGTCGGCGAACCTGGCCGTCAGCGACCACAACGTGCCGACCACCGACCGCCGCCACGGCATCGCCGATCCGGTCTCCAAGCTGCAGGTGGACACGCTGGACGCCAACTGCGACCGCGTCGGCATCACGCAGTTCAAGATGAACGATGTGCGCCAGGGCATCGTCCACGTGATCGGCCCCGAGCAGGGCGCGACGCTGCCGGGCATGACGGTCGTCTGCGGCGACAGCCACACGTCCACGCACGGCGCCTTCGGCGCGCTGGCGCACGGCATCGGCACCTCTGAAGTGGAGCATGTGCTGGCCACGCAGACGCTGCTGGCCAAGAAGGCCAAGAACATGCTGATCAAGGTCGATGGCCAGGTGCCGCGCGGCGTCGGCGCCAAGGACATCGTGCTGGCGATCATCGGCAGGATCGGCACCGCCGGCGGCACCGGCTACACGATCGAGTTCGCCGGCTCGGCGATCCGCGCGCTGAGCATGGAAGGCCGCATGACCGTCTGCAATATGGCGATCGAGGCGGGCGCTCGCGCCGGCCTGATCGCCGTGGACGAGACGACGATCGCCTATTGCAAGAACCGCCCGTTCTCACCGACCGGCGTCGAGTGGGACCAGGCGGTGCGCTACTGGGCCACGCTGCATTCGGATGCCGGCGCGCACTTCGACAAGGTGGTCGAGCTGGACGCCGCGCAGATCCGCCCGCAGGTGACCTGGGGCACCTCGCCGGAGATGGTGCTGTCCATCGAGGACCGCGTGCCCGATCCCGACAAGGAGAAGGACGCCGTCAAGCGCGACGCGATCGAGCGCGCGCTGACCTATATGAACCTGGAGCCCAACAAGGCGATCGACGACATCGCGATCGACAAGGTCTTCATCGGCTCCTGCACCAACAGCCGCATCGAGGACATGCGCGAGGCCGCCGCCGTGGTGCGCCGCATCGGCGGGCGCATCGCCAAGAACGTCAAGCTGGCGCTGGTGGTGCCGGGGTCAGGTCTTGTCAAGCAGCAGGCCGAGGCCGAGGGGCTGGACGAGGTCTTCAAGGGCGCGGGCTTCGAGTGGCGCGAGCCCGGCTGCTCGATGTGCCTGGCGATGAATGCCGACCGGCTGGAGCCGGGCGAGCGCTGCGCCTCGACCAGCAACCGCAACTTCGAGGGCCGGCAAGGGCAGGGCGGGCGTACCCACCTGGTCAGCCCCGCCATGGCTGCTGCTGCGGCCATGGAAGGCCATTTCGTCGACATCCGCAGGATCTCGTAATCATGGACAAGTTCACCATTCACAAGGGCCTCGTCGCCCCGATGGATCGCGCCAATGTCGATACCGACGCGATCATTCCCAAGCAGTTCCTGAAGTCGATCAAGCGCAGCGGCTTCGGCCCCAACCTGTTCGACGAATGGCGCTACCTGGATCACGGCGAGCCGGGGCAGGATCCGGCCTCGCGCAAGCCCAACCCGGACTTCGTGCTGAACCAGCCGCGCTACCAGGGCGCCTCGGTGCTGATCGCGCGCGACAACTTCGGCTGCGGCTCCAGCCGCGAGCATGCGCCCTGGGCGCTGGAGCAGTACGGCTTCCGCGCCATCATCGCGCCGAGCTTCGCCGACATCTTCTTCAACAACTGCTTCAAGAACGGCGTGCTGCCTATTCAGCTGCCGGAGGCGCAGGTGGCGCGGCTGTTCGACGAGGTTTTCGCCTTCCCGGGCTACCAGCTGACGGTGGACCTGGAGCGCCAGGTCGTCGTCAAGCCGGACGGCGCGGAGCTGCCCTTCGACGTGCAACCGTTCCGCAAGTACTGCCTGCTGAACGGCTTCGACGATATCGGCCTGACGCTGCGCCACGCCGACAAGATCAAGGCCTACGAGGCCGAACGCCTCGCCACCAAGCCCTGGCTGGGCAACCGACTCGCTGGATGAATTGACATGACTATGAAGATCGCAATCCTCCCCGGTGACGGCATCGGCACCGAGATCATGGCCGAGGCCGTCAAGGTCCTGAACGTGCTCGACCTGAAGTTCGAGATGGAGACCGCCCCGGTCGGCGGTGCTGCCTACGAAGCCAAGGGTCACCCCTTGCCCGAGTCGACGCTGCAACTGGCCAAGGACGCCGATGCGGTGCTGTTCGGCGCCGTCGGCGACTGGAAGTACGACAAGCTCGAGCGCTCGCTGCGCCCCGAGCAGGCGATCCTGGGCCTGCGCAAGCACCTGGGCCTGTTTGCCAATTTCCGACCGGCAATCTGCTACCCGCAGCTCACGCATGCGTCCAGCCTCAAGCCCGAACTGGTGGCGGGTCTCGACATCCTGATCATCCGCGAGCTGACCGGCGACATCTACTTCGGCCAGCCGCGCGGCCGCCGTACCGCGGTGGACGGCCACTTCCCTGGCGCCGATGAAGCCTTCGACACGATGCGCTACTCGAAGCCCGAGATCGAGCGCATCGCCCATGTCGCCTTCCAGGCCGCACGCCTGCGCAACAAGCGCGTCACCTCGGTGGACAAGGCCAACGTGCTGGAGACCTTCCAGTTCTGGAAGGACGTGGTGTCCGAGGTTCACCAGCAGTATCCCGACGTCGAGCTGGACCACATGTACGTGGACAACGCCGCGATGCAGCTGGTCAAGGCACCGAAGAAGTTCGACGTGATGGTCACCGGCAATATGTTCGGCGACATCCTCAGCGACGCCGCCGCAATGCTGACCGGCTCGATCGGCATGCTGCCCTCGGCCTCGTTGGACAAGAACAACAAGGGCCTGTACGAACCCAGCCATGGCAGCGCGCCGGACATCGCCGGCAAGGGAATTGCCAATCCCCTGGCTACAATCCTCTCCGCTGCCATGATGCTCAAGTTCTCCCTCAACCAGCCCGAAGCAGCCGCTCGAATCGAAGCGGCTGTGGACGCTGTGTTGTCCCAAGGTCTGCGCACCGCGGACATCTGGAGCGAGGGCACCCAGAAGGTGGGCACGCGCGAGATGGGTGATGCGGTCGTTGCCGCCATCACCACGACGACCAAAACCATTAAGGGCTAGTTCAGCTCCGGTTCGTCTCGCCCCTACAAACCCGGCGACCGAGCCGGGGCAAGAAGAACCCGAGGGTTTGTTTTTGTAGGCGATAAAGGAAAGAGCGATGACGACATTGGTTGGTTTGGTGGGCTGGCGCGGCATGGTCGGCTCGGTGCTGATGGACCGCATGGCGGCAGAGCGGGATTTCGACCTGATCGAGCCGCTGTTCTTCAGCACCAGCAACGCCGGCGGCGCCGCCCCGGCGTTCGCCAGGAACGAGACGACGCTGCAGAGCGCGTACGACATCGAGCAGCTCAAGCGCTGCGAGATCATCATCACCGCCCAGGGCGGCGACTACACCACCGAGGTCTTCCCCAAGCTGCGCGCCGCCGGCTGGAACGGCCACTGGATCGACGCCGCCTCCACGCTGCGCATGGCCGATGACGCGGTCATCGTCCTGGACCCGGTCAACATGCCGGTCATCAAGGACGCGCTCGCCAAGGGCGGCCGCAACTGGGTCGGCGGCAACTGCACCGTGAGCTGCATGCTGATGGGCGTGGGCGCGCTGTACAAGGCGGGCTTGGTCGAGTGGATGAGCACGCAGACCTACCAGGCGGCCTCCGGCGGCGGCGCGCAGCACATGCGCGAACTGCTGACGCAGTACGGCACGCTGAACGCTTCGGTGAAGAACCTGCTGGACGACCCGAAGAGCGCGATCCTTGAGATCGACCGCCAGGTGATCGCGAAGCAGCGCTCGCTGTCCGCCGAGGAGACGGCCAACTTCGGCGTCCCCCTGGGCGGCTCGCTGATCCCGTGGATCGACAAGGACCTCGGCAACGGCCAATCCAAGGAAGAATGGAAGGGCATGGCCGAGACCAACAAGATCCTCGGCTCGGGCGCGATCCCGGTCGACGGCTTCTGCGTGCGTGTCGGCGCGATGCGCTGCCACAGCCAGGCGCTGACCTTCAAGCTCAAGAAGGACGTGCCGCTGGCCGATATCGAGGCGATGATCGCCGCCGACAATGAGTGGGTGAAGGTGGTGCCGAACACCCGTGAGGCGACGATCAAGGACCTGACCCCGGTGGCCGTGACCGGCACGATGACGATCCCCGTGGGCCGCATCCGCAAGCTGGCGATGGGCCCCGAGTATGTCGGCGCGTTCACGATCGGCGACCAGCTGCTGTGGGGTGCGGCCGAGCCGCTGCGTCGCATGCTGCGCATCCTGCTGGATCAGTGAAACCACCCACAGGCGTTGCCGGCGAGCGACAGGCGCCGGTAACGGGGCGTGAATGACGGACCAGGCGTCCGCTATTCACGCTTTGCATGAGCGTTGGAGCGTATATGCTTGATGCCGTTGCGATTCCGCCATAGGGATCGACGGCAAGTGATACCGCTGAGGGCAGCATCGTGGTAACAACGATCGCAAGAAACATAACTGTCAGAACAGGCGGACACCGGTTGGTGCCCGCCTTGTTGCTTTGGGGAACGCCTTGAAAAAAGAAAACCGCGCTCCGATGGCCCAGGGGCAAGAACGGGGTGCTTTTGCCCTGAGCCATATCGCGGCCGCCTCGGTGCTGGCGCTCGGTGCCATCGCCAGCAGTTCCGCATGGGGTCTGGGCCTCGGGCGGCTGACGGTGCAGTCGGCGCTGGGTGAGACCCTCAAGGCCGAGATCGACATCACGAGCCTCAGCACCGAGGAGGCCGGCACGCTCAAGGTGCGCATCGCGCCGCCGGAGCTCTATCGCAGCAACGGCGTCGAATACAACAGCGTGCTGTCCGGCACGCAGGTGCAGGTGCAGAGCGTCGGTGGCCGCAATGTGCTGCGGGTCAGCAGCGACCGCGCGGTGCAGGAGCCCTTCATCGACGTGATCCTGGAGCTGAGCTGGAACAGCGGCCGCCTGGTGCGCGAATACACGCTGCTGTTCGATCCGCCGAGCCTGCCCAAGCCGGTGGTGGCGCCGCCCGCGGTCGCCACCGCGCCGGCGATTTCTCCGGCGGTGCCGACGGCCGCGCCCGAGCCTGCCGGCGCCCCGCTGCCGCCGCTGGCCCGCGCTCCGGCCGCAGCGCCAGCCG
>NZ_LYVQ01000119.1 GCF_001984095.1 Pelomonas sp. KK5 | reverse complement strand
GGACTACGCACAGCCGATCGTCAGCGTCTCGCTGGGCTTGCCGGCGGTGTTCCTGTTCGGCGGGCTGGCGCGCAGCGAGCGGCCGGCGCGGCTGCCGCTGGAACACGGGGACGTCGTCGTCTGGGGCGGCCCCTCGCGGCTGCGTTTCCACGGCGTGCTGCCGCTGGCCGAGGGCTCGCACCCGCTGACCGGGCGGCAACGCATCAACCTCACCTTCAGGAAGGCTGGAGCATCTTCATCATGACCACGACCCGAACCGGCGGCTGCCTCTGCGGCCAGGTGCGCTACGCCATCGGCGCCGACCCCGTCGTCTCGCGCATCTGCTGGTGCCGCGACTGCCAGCACCTCTCGTCCAACGGCACCGTCAACGTGATCTTCCCCAGCGAGGCGATCGAGATCACCGGCACGCCGGCGGCCTACACCAGCGGCGCCGACAGCGGCAACCAGGTCACGCGGCGCTTCTGCGCGAACTGCGGCAGCCACCTGTTCGCGGACTCGACCGGCCGGCCGGGCCTGACGGTCGTGCGCGTCGGCACGCTCGACGATCCGTCCTCGGTCAAGCCCAGCGCCAATATCTGGACCGCCAGCGCACCCGGCTGGGCCTGCCTGGACGAAGGGCTGGCCCGCAGCGAGAAGCAGCCCGCGCCGCTGAAGCCCGCCGTCAGCTGAGCAACTGCCGCTCCAGCAGCCGCGCCACATGCAGCGCCTCGCGCTGCGCGCCGTGCGCGATCTGCCGGCGGCAGGCGCAGCCGTCGGCCAGCACGAGGGCCTCGGGCCGTGCCCGCAGCGCCGGCAGCAGCGCCTGCTCGGCGATCTGCAGCGAGGCGGCCTCGTGCTCCGCCTCGAAGCCCAGGCCGGCGCCCATGCCGCAGCAGGCCGCCTCGGCCAACGCGGGCTCGGCCCCGGGGATCATCCGCAGCACCTCGAGGATGGGCGCCACCGCGCCGGCGGCTCTGGTGTGGCAATGGCCGTGCACCAGCAGCGGCGCCTCGGCGGGCTTGAGCTTCAGCGCGAAGCGGCCCGCGCGTGCCTCGCGGGCGATGAACTCCTCGAACAGCAGGGCCTGCGACGCGACCTGCGCGGCCTGATCGCCCAGGCCCAGCGCCTGCGCCTCCTCGCGCAGCATCAGCAGGCAGGCCGGCTCCAGGCCCACGATCGGCAGGCCCGCCTGCGCCGCTGGCGCCAGCGCGGCCAGCAGCGCAGCCAGCCGGCTGCGCGCCAGCGCCACCTGCCCGACGGCCAGCGCCGTGCGCCCGCAGCACAGGTGGCCCGCCTTGGCGGGCGCGGCCGGGCTGTGCAGCGTGTAGCCGGCCGCCTTCAGCACCCGCACGGCGGCGCGCGCGTTGGCCGCCTCGAAGGCGCCGTTGAAGGTGTCGACGAACAGCACCGCCGCCTTGGGCGCCGCGGCCAGCGTGGCGGGCAGGCTGTCCAGCCCCTCGGCGCTGCGCCAGAAGGTCTCCGCCGGTCGCCACTCGGGCAACGCGCGGCGCGGGCTCAGCTGCAGATGCTTCTCGGCCAGACGCGCCAGCCAGGGCGAGCGGTTGCGCTGGCGCACCAGCCAGGCGCGCAGGCCCGAATGCACGTCGGCCGGCAGGCTGGCATAGAGCTGCTCGCGCCGCGTGGGTGGCCGCGCCGCGGCGCGCTGGGCCGCGGCCTCCAGTTGCAGCCGTGCGATGTCCACACCGCTCGGGCAGCCGCTGCGGCAGGCCTTGCAGCCCGTGCATGTCGCCAGCGCTTCCTGCACCGCCGGGCCACCCAGGCCGCCATCGAGCTGCCCCGACAGGGCCAGGCGCAGCGTGTTGGCACGGCCGCGCACGCCATGGGTCTCCGATTGGAGCGCCTGCTCGCTGGGGCAGACGCCGGCGGCAGTGCAGGTGGCCAGGCCGTCGCAGGCCTCGACCGCCTGCACCAGCCCGGGCAGTTCGCCGCTTTCCGCCCAGGCCAGCGCCGGCTTGATCTCCATGATCTTGTAGGGCCGCGGCGCGCCGCGCGGCGGGAATCGCAGCCGCGCCGGATCGTCCATCTTGCCCGGCCGCACGATCTTGCCGGGGTTGAACAGGAAGCCGGGGTCGAACTCGTTCTTGACGGCGCGCAGGGCCTCGTTGAGCTTGCTGCCGAACTGCCAGTCCAGCCACTCGCCGCCGACCAGGCCGCCGTTGCCGTAGGAACCGCGGAAGCGGCGCACCAGCACCGAGACCTCCTCCGCGAGCTTGCGCATCACCGCCGTGCCGCCCTTGGAACCGTGCTGGCGCATGTCCAGCCGCGGCCGCGGATGCAGCTGACCGAGGCCCACCGGGCCATGCCAGCCCTCGACGTCGATGCCGTGCCGGCGCAGCAGCTTGTCCAGCGCGTCCACGTAGGCGGGCAGCTGGGGGACGGGCACCGCGCAGCCGTCGATGAAGGAGGTCGGGCGCGCCGGGCCGGCGGGCCGGCGGCGGGCCATCAGCGCGGCGCGGCGGCGCGCCCAGACGGCCTGCTGCTGCGCCTCGTCCGTCACCCGCACGATGCAGCCGGGCGGCAGGTTGCGCTCGCGCAGCAGCACCGCCATCTCGGCCAGGCGCGTCTGCAGCTGCGCGGGGTCGTCGCCGCTGAGCTCGATCAGCAGCGTGAAGGGGTCGGCACCGGGCGTGCAGGCGGCCGGCTCCAGCAGCTCGAAGGCGGTCGGCTTGAACTGGGCCAGCAGCGGCGGCACCAGCTCCAGCACGCCGGCCAGCGTGCGCAGGCTGATCAGCCCCAGCACCCGCGCGGCCGGCAGCGGCCGCAGGCGCAGCGTCAGGCTGCGGACGAAGGCCAGCGAGCCCTCGGCCCCGACCAGCAGGTGCGCCAGGTTGGCCTCGCCGACATGGCTGCCGGCGGCGGTGGGCCGCGGCCGGCGGTTGTCGAAGAGATCAAGGCGGTAGCCGCCGATGCCGGCCGACACCCGCGGCCAGTGCTGCTCCAGCTCGGCCGCGCAGGCGCCCGTCAGCGCGCGCAGCCGGGCAGCCAGCGCGGCGGCCCGCCCGCCTGAGGGCAGGCCGGCCACCGGGCCGAAGTCCAGCAGCTCGCCGTCGGCCATCCAGGCCGAGATCGACTGCACCTGCTGGGCCATCGAGCCATAGCCCAGCGCCCGCGGCCCGGCCGCATCGGTGCCGGCCATGCCGCCCAGCGTGGCCTCGAACGCGGAGTCGATGTCCAGTGGCAGCCACAGGCCCCGCGGGCGCAGCTGCTCGTTCAGCGCGGCCAGCGTCATGCCCGGCTGGACGGTGACGGTGCGGGCCTGCTCGTCCAGCGCCAGCAGGCGGTTCAGGTGCCGGCTGCAGTCGATCACCAGCGTGTTGCCGGGCGCCGCCGCCAGCGCCTGGCCGGCCTCGCCGGTGCCCGCGCCGCGCGGCACGACGGCCACCTGCAGCTCGCGGCAGACGGCGATGGCGGCGGCCACGTCGTCCTCGCTGCGCGGCACCAGCACGCAGGCCGGCATCAGCTGGTAGATGGAGGCGTCGGTGGCATAACGGCCACGTCCGGCGGCATCGGCATGGACCTCGCCGGCCGTCTGCGCACGCAGGCGGCGTTCCAGTTCGGGGATGATGTCGGGGGTCTCCGGCATGCGCTGACTTTAGCGGTTAGGCGCGGATTCAACGACACTTGCGCCCGCCTTCCTAGACGTTCGTAGCATGACCGGCAGCACTACCGCCCCGACCTCCTCCCTGCAAGACATCCTCCGCCAGCGCGACTTCATCCGCTTCTGGTTCGGCCGGCTCGGCTCCTCGCTCGGCAGCGCGATGCTGATGGTGGCCATCGGCTGGCAGATGTACGACCTGACCGGCAGCGCCTGGGACCTGGGCCTGGTGGGCCTGTACCAGTTCGCGCCGGCCCTGCTGCTGACGCTGGTGGCCGGCCACGTGGCCGACGTGCTGCACCGCGGCCGCATCGTCGGCGCCTGCCTGCTGCTGCAGGCGGCCTGCGCACTGCTGCTGATGGCGTCGACCGAGGGGCACTGGGTCTCCCGCGAGCTGCTGCTGGTGGTCTCGGTGCTGCTGGGCGTGGCCCGCGCCTTCCAGCAACCGGCCAGCCAGGCGCTCACGCCGATGCTGCTGCCGCCCGCGCTGCTGCCCCAGGGCATGGCCTTCAGCACCGCCGGCATGCAGGTCACGACGATCGCCGGCCCGGCGCTGGGCGGCCTGCTCTACGTGGCCGGCGCCAGCGCGGTGCAGGCCTTCTGCGCGCTGTGCTTCGGCGCGGCGGCGGTGCAGATGCTGCGCGTGCACTACGTCAAGGCGCCGCGCAAGGCGGAGCCGGTGTCGCTGAAGACGGTATTCGCCGGGGTGGATTTCGTCTGGCACCGCAAGGTGATCCTGGGCGCGGTCTCGCTGGACCTGTTCGCGGTGCTGCTGGGCGGCGCCACCGCGCTACTGCCCATCTTCGCCCGGGACATCCTGCACACCGGCCCCTGGGGCCTGGGCCTGCTGCGGGCTTCGCCGGCGGTGGGCGCGCTGGCGATGTCGGTGGCGCTGACGCGGCGGCCGCTGCGCCGGCATGCGGGGCCCAAGCTGCTGGGCGCGGTCGCCCTGTTCGGCGCGGCCATGGTGGTCTTCGGCCTGTCGCACAGCTTCGCCGTCTCGATGCTGGCGCTGGCGGTCTCGGGGGCGGCGGACACGGTCAGCGTGGTGATCCGCCAGACCCTGGTGCAGCTGGAGACCCCCGACGCGATGCGCGGCCGGGTCAGCGCCGTAACGTCCATCTTCATCGGCGCCAGCAACCAGCTGGGCGAGTTCGAGTCGGGCGCCACCGCGGCGCTGCTGGGGCCGGTGGGCTCGGTCGTGCTGGGCGGCGTCGGCACGATGGCGGTGGCCGGGCTGTGGGCCTGGCGCTTCCGCGAGATGGCGCGGCGCGACCAGCTGGTCGTCAAGACCTGACGCTATGCTGCGTTGAATGAGCAGCCGGCCGTCTCATCATCGCAAGGGCACCTTCCAGAACAACTACCTGGAGTTCAAGCCGCGCAGCCTCGCCGAGGTGCTGCGCTGGCGGCGCGAGGCGGCCGCGGCCGGCAGGCCGAAGCCGCCGACGACACCGATCCCGCAGGTGGCGCCCGATCTCGCGCTGATCGCCGCGCCGCGGCAGCCGGCCATGACCTGGATCGGCCATTCGACCGTGCTGGCCCAGCTCGGCGGGCTCAATGTGCTGACCGATCCGGTCTTCTCCGAGCGGGCCTCGCCGCTGTCCTTCATCGGCCCCAGGCGGCACCAGCCACCGGCGCTGAGCCTGAGCCAGCTGCCGCGCATCGACCTGGTGATGGTGTCGCACAACCACTACGACCACCTGGACGAAGCCTCGGTGGAGGTGCTGGCCCGCCAGCGCGGCGGCCCGCCCTGCTTCGCCGTGCCCCTGGGCCTGGGCGACTGGCTGCGCCGGCGCGGCATCCGGAGCTTCGTGGAGCTGGACTGGTGGCAGAGCCACATGATGCAGACCTCGGCCGGCACGGTGGAGCTGATGCTGGTGCCGGCCCAGCACTGGTCGGCCCGCGGCATCGGCGACCGGATGAAGACGCTGTGGGGCGGCTTCGCCCTGCTGGCGCCGGACTGCCACCTGTTCTTCGCCGGCGACACCGGCTACTCGCGCGACTTCGCCGACATCCGCCGCCACCTGGCCGGCCGCCAGACGGCCGCGCAGGGCGGCGGCTTCGACATCGCACTGCTGCCGATCGGCGCCTACGAGCCGCGCTGGTTCATGACCGAGCAGCACGTCAACGTGGAGGAGGCGCTGAAGATCCATGCGGACCTCGGCGCCAAGCGCTCGCTGGGCATCCATTGGGGCACCTTCGAGCTGACCGACGAGCCGCTGGACGAGCCACCGCGCCAGCTCGAGGCGCAGCGCCGCGCCCTCGGCCTGCCGGACGACGAGTTCTTCACGCTGGCCATCGGCCAGACGCAGTTGCTGGCGCCGCGGTGAGCACGCTGCCCTTCATCCTCGGCCTGCTGGGCGCCCTCGTCGCCGGCGTGCTGATGGCCGTGGCCTGGCTGTACTTCCACCAGGAGCGCTCGCTGTTCGAGGCCGAGCCGCTGCCGCCGGACCATCGCTTCTCGATGCTGGCAGCCGATGTCGAGGAAGTGAGCGTGCCGGTGCCCGGCGCGACGCTGTCGGCCCTGCACCTGAAGCAGGCGCAGCCCAGGGGCCTGGTGTTCTACCTGCACGGCAATGCCGGCAACCTGGAGCGCTGGTTCGTCAACGCCGACTTCTACCGCCAGGCCGGCTGGGACCTGTTCATGATCGACTACCGCGGCTACGGCAAGAGCAGCGGCCGCATCCGCAGCGAGGCCGAGCTGCGCGCCGACGTGCGCGCCGCCTGGGACTTCATCGCGCCCCGCTACGGCGACGCGCCCCGGGTGATCTACGGCCGCTCGCTCGGCACCGGGCTGGCCACGGGCCTCGCCGCCGAGGTGCAGCCGGCGCTCACCATCCTCGTCTCGCCCTACCTCAGCATGCAGGCGGTGACCGACCTGCACTTCCCCTACGTGCCGCGCCGGGTGCTGCGCTATCCGCTCAGGAGCGACCGGGACCTGCCGCGCATCGAGGGCCCGGTGCTGCTGCTGCATGGCACGCTGGACACGCTGATCCCGCCCAGCCACAGCGAGAGCCTGCTGCCGCTGGCCCGCCGCGGCGAGCTGGCCCTGATCGAAGGCGCCGCGCACAACGACCTGCAGGAACACGAGCCCTACCTGTCGATGCTGCGCGCCGCCCTCGATTCAGCGAGCCGGCCGCAGCACCAGCCATAGCGCCACCCCGATCAGCCCGCCGCCGGCCAGGTGCGCCAGCCCGACCGGCTCGCCCAGGAAGGCCCAGCCCCACAGCACGCCGAAGGCCGGGATCAGGAAGGTCACCGTCAGCGCCTTCAGCGGGCCCAGGTCGGCGATCAGGCGGAAGTAGAGAATGTAGGCCACCGAGGTGCAGACCAGGCCCAGCGCCACCAGCGCCAGCCAGGCCTGGCCGCTGACCTCGCTCCACGCGGGCGGCCGGCTGGCCAGGTTCCAGACAGCGAAGGGCAGCAGCGAAAGCACCGCGCCGAGCTGGCTGCCCAGGGCGGTGATGCGGCTGTCCAGCCCGCCGCGCTCGCTGATCCAGCGCCGCGTCAGGTAGGTGGCCAGCCCGTAGCAGGCGGTGGCGGCCAGGCAAAGGCCCACGCCCAGCACCAGCGCCGCGTCGGGCGTGACCGGCCCCGCCTGCGCCAGCACCGCCACGCCCACCAGGCCGATCAGCACGCTGGACGCCTTGGCAACCGTCAGCTGTTCGTGGAAGCCCAGCGCGCCGATCACCACGCCCATCAGCGGCGCGGTGGCGTTCAGGATCGCGCTGTAGCCGGCCGGCAGCACCCGCGCCGCCAGCGAGAACAGCAGGAAGGGCATGCCGGAATTGACCGCGCCCAGCAGCAGCGTCGAGCGGAACTTGCCGTGGAAGGCCAGCGGCACCCGCATCAGCCCGATCAGCGCCAGCAGCCCGGCGCTGCTGAGCACGACGCGGCCGAAGGCGGTGGGCACGGCGCCAAGGGCCGGCACGACGATGCGCATGAACAGGAAACTGCCGCCCCAGATGGCGGCCAGCGTCAGCAGACGCAGCAGGCTTGCGAGATTCATGGGCGGCATTCTCGGCGCTGCGCCAGGCACGACCGCTGCGTTCCTTGTCAGCAGTCTCTAGTTGCTGGGGTTTTCACTGTCCACCCCCCAGTCGCAGGGGGCAGGGCCAACCAGACTTGCCCGCCTGTCATGCGGCCAACACAATCCCTATCGATGATGGCTGGCGGAAAACTTGGCACATCCTGCCGGGGATCCCCCAGATCGATCCAGGAGCCTCGAACACATGAACACCTCCTTGTCCCTGCGCATCCCGGCCGCGCTGCTGGTGACGCTGGCCGCGGGCGCAGCCGGCGCCGCCACGCTGCCCAGCTTCACGCTGAACCCGAGCGCCATCCCCGGCGTCTCCAGCCCCGTCTTCACCGCCAACAACCTGCTGGTGTCCGACTACTCGTCGATCACCTTCAACGGCAACGGCACCTTCACCGATGCCGGCTACCTGAGCATCAGCTCCGCGCAGACCGCCAACAGCACCTTCACGCCGGCCGGCCTGAACAGCAGCTACGGCTTCTACATCCAGTTCTCCGGCACCGGCACGACGCCCACCGGCGACCCGACGACCGACATCACCAAGGCCAGCTTCAGCACGCTGAGCTACACGATCTACGGCTACAGCGGCACCGCCACCTTCGACTTCAGCGGCAGCACCGCCACGACCACCGCCGCCAACCCGGTGGCCCTGGCCACCGGCAACCTGATCAGCGGCAGCGCCGTCACCATTCCGAACGGCGACGGCACCTTCACGCCCTCCGGCAGCGCCAAGCTGACCCTGAGCGTGCTGCCCGCCGGCACCGCCTTCTTCCAGTCGCCGACGGACTTCTACAACCTGGCCTCGACCGCCTTCTCGAACACCAGCTCGCAGGTGGAGACCTTCGCCGGCGGCTTCCTGATCCGCCAGGGCGGAGGCTCGGTGAACTTCGCCACTGCGGTGCCGGAACCCGGCACCTACGCGATGCTGGCCGCGGGCCTGGGCGTGATCGGCTGGGTGGCACGGCGCCGCAAGACCCACTGATCGGGTCGCCTTCCGAACAAAAGCCGCAGCAGCCGCTGCGGCTTTTTGCTTGGTTCAGGCCAGCGCCACCGGCTCGTGGGCGAACATCACCTTGGGCATCAGGTCCAGTTCGGCGGCGGCGTCCGGCGCCACGAGCGGCAGCTCCAGCGTGAAGCAGGTGCCCTGGCCCGGCGAGCTTTGCAGCTCGACCTGGCCACCCAGCATCGAGATCACGATATTGCGCACGATGGCCAGGCCCAGGCCGCTGCCGCCCTGGCCCAGCCGGGTGCTGAAGAAGGGCTCGAAGGCCCGCTCCTGCACGGCCGGGCTCATGCCCGCGCCGTCGTCGCTGACGCTCAGGCTCAGCGGATCGGCGTCCGCCGCGCTGGCCAGCGCGATGCGCACCCGGCCGTTGCGGCGGTTCAGGCCGTGCACGACGGCGTTGATGATCAGGTTGCTCAGCACCTGGCCCAGCGCGCCGGGGTAGCTCTCCAGGCCGAGGCCCGAGGGCACCTCGTTGATCAGCTCCACGCCGTTGCGCCCGTAGGCCGGTTTCAACGAGGCCACCACCTCGCCGACCATGGTGCCCAGATCGAATCGCCGGCGTTGCATGCCGGTGCGGTCCACGGCCACCTGCTTGAAGCTGCGCATCAGCTCGGCCGCGCGGACCATATTGTTCTCGATCAGCGTGGAGGCTTCGCTCACGGCGGCGACGAAGTCGTCGAGCTGCGAGCGCCGCAGCGGGCCGGTCTCGACGTCGGCGGCCAGGTGCCGGCTGCGGTCGCGCAGGCTGCTCGCGAGCGAGACGGCCACGCCCAGCGGCGTGTTCAGCTCGTGCGCCACGCCCGCCACCAGACCGCCCAGCGAGGCCAGCTTCTCAGCCTCGATCAGGTCGGCCTGCGCGCTGCGCAGCATGCGCAGCGCCTCCTGCTCCTCGGCCAGCAGGCGCGAGCGCTCGACCAGCAGCGCCTGCAGGCGCTTGAGCTGCTCGCCCACATTGCCGAACTCGCCGCGCAGGCGCAGCGACTCCAGCGAGAGCCCGGTCTGCCCGTCGGCCAGCGCGGCGATGGCGCGCGCGCTGTCGCGGATCGGGATCACCACCCGCACGGACACCAGGTGCACCACCAGCGCGATCAGCGCCAGCCCCAGCAGGCCCAGCGCCAGCCCGCAGATCCAGGCCCAGCGGTTGGCCGCGCGGGCTTCGAGCAGCGCGGTCTCGCCCGCGCGCAGCTTCGCCTCGCCGAGCTTGTCCAGGCTCGCATTGAGCGGAGCCAGCTTCTCGCGATAGTGCTGCGGCGCCTGTCGCCGCAGCTCGTCGATCTGCGCCGTGGCCTGGCGCGCCAGCGCGGCCTCGTCGGCATTCAGGTAGCCGGCCAGGAAGGCCTGCCACAGCGCGTCCACCTCGCGCCAGCCTTCGGCCGCCGGGGGCTCGGGCACTTGCGGGCTGCCGCCTGACTCGTTCAGGGCCGCGGGCATCGCCACGTTGAGCAGGTAGCCCACCCGCTGCAGCGCCCGCAGCGGGGCCGCGCGATCGGCCTGCAAGGTGTCCAGCCGGTCGCCCTGGTACTGCGAGCCGAACAGCAGCATCGCCACCGCCAGCAACAGCACCGAGGAGAGTCCCGCCAGCGCCAGCCGCAGCGTGCGCTGCACCGAACTGTCCAGATTCCGTTGCAGGTCTTGCATGACTTCTTCCATCAAGGGCGAGGACGCAGGCGAGCCGGAACAATAGCATTCGCGAGCGCCCTCGCGGCAGGGCGCACCCCGCCCGAAAAAAGGGGGATAACCCTGATCCGATGCCGCTAACATAGATCGTTATGTGAGGGGATGATGTCCTCAAGCCGGACCGGTCCTGCCGACGGTCCGCCACAGCGAAAAGCAGCTTCAGTCACGAGGGAGAACGGGCTGCCTTGCGGGGCCGCCCGGCCGAGTTTCGATGTCCGCCATCCTCGCCCCCGCTGCGGAACGCCGGCGCCGCCCGCGCAGCGCGGCCTCGTCGCAGGCCCTGCACTTCGCGGTGCCAGGTCTTCACCTGTGCCTGCCGCTGGAGTGCGTCACCCGGGTGCTGCCGATCATGGCCCTGCAGGAGCTGCCGCAGGCCCCGCCCTGGGTCCTGGGCCTGCTGAACCTGGGCGGCGAGATCCTTCCGGTGCTGGACCTGGCCCTGTGGCTGCAGCGCCCCGCCCATGCCTATGACCTCGACACGCCGGTCCTGCTGTGCAGCGACGGCCGGCGCAGCGCCGGGCTGCTGGTGCAGCGGGTGGACGGCGTGGGCCCGCTGGACGACGCCGACCGCCGCGGCCGCCCGCTGGCCGCCGGCGAGCAGGGGTCGCCCTTCGTCTGCGTGTTCGAGCGTGGCGAGAGCCTGAGCTTCATGCTCGACATCGGGGCCCTGCTGCAGGGGGCCGGGCCGCGATGACCGGCGCGGCGGGCCATCCGGTCGAGCGGGGCAGCGGCCTCGCGCTGGCCGCATCGATGGCGCCGCTGATCCGCCAGCGCCTGGGCCTGGTGATCCCCGAGCACCTGCATGCCGACCTGGAGCAGGCGCTGGCCGATGCCGCCGGACATTTCGGTTATGCCTCGGCCCGCCACCTGGCCGACAGCTTCGCCGCGCTCAACGACGCGGCGCCGGAGCTGAACTACCTGGTCGGGCGCGTCACCGTCGGCGAGAGCTTCTTCTTCCGCGATGCGGCGCAGATGGCCTTCCTGCGCGAGGAGTTCCTGCCGGCCCTGCTGCGCGAGCGCCAGGCCGCGGGGCGCACGCTGCGCGTCTGGAGCGCCGCCGCCGCGCAGGGGCAGGAGCTGTACTCGGTGGCGATGCTGCTGCACCAGCTGCTGGATGGCCGCACCGCCGGCTGGAACCTGCACCTGCTGGGCACCGACATCAACACCGAGGGCCTGGCCACCGCGCTGCACGGCGAGTACCGCGAGTGGTCGCTGCGCGGCGTGGACGCGGCCCAGCGCGAGCGCCACTTCCAGCGGCGGCAGGCCGAGGGGCAGCCGGCGGCCTGGCGGGTCGATCCGGCGGTGCAGGCGATGACCCGCTTCGCCTGGCTGAACCTGGCCAGCGAGACCTTCCCCTCGGTGCTCACGGACACGCACACGATGGACCTGATCCTGTGCCGCAACGTGTTCATCTACTTCGACCCGGCCCTGGTGCGCCGCATCCTGGCGCGGCTGGTGCAATGCCTGGCCCCGGGCGGGGTGCTGCTGCTGGGCCCGTCGGACATCGTCGACACGCGGATCGAGGGCCTGCAGGCCGGGCAGCGCAGCGGCATGTTCTTCTACCGCAAGCCGCTGCCCGAGCGGCCGCCAGCCGCGCCCGCGGCCGATGCGCTCGCGCAGGCCCCGTCGCTGCTGGAGCGCCTGCGCGCGCTGAGCGCCGCGCGCCGCTGGCTGGACGTGGTCGCGCTGGACCCCGGACCGCCCGGCGGCTGCGCCGGCGAACTTCAGCTGCTGGCCACCGCCTACGGCAACCTGGGCCGCCACGCCGAGGCGCTGCAGCGCTGCGGCCAGGCGCTGCAGCTCGCGGCCACCGACAAGCAGCTGCACTTCCTGCAGGCGCTGCTGCTGCAGGAGGCCGGCGATGCGGCCAGCGCCAAGACCGCACTGAAGCGCGCGCTGTTCCTGGACCCGGCCTTCCTCGAGGCCCACTACCAGCTGGGCATGCTGCTGCGCACTGAGGGCCAGGGCGGCCCGGCGCTGAAGAGCCTGTCCAACGCGCTGTCGCTGGCCCAGCGCTGCCCGCCGACGCGCCGCCTGCTGGGCGACCCGGATCTCAGCATCGCGCAGCTGATCGAGATCCTGCGGCATGAGCTGGAGCTGCGGGAGGACGGCGGATGAGCCCGGCCCGCGCCCTCGCCGAACTGGCCGCCCGCGGCGATGCCGCCCAGGTGCTGAGCCAGCGCGCCGAAGTCCTGGCCCGCCGCCCCGAGGCCCCCGAGGACCTGGCCAGCGCCGAGTCCTTCGTCCACTTCCGCATCGGCGCGAGCGAGGAGTACGGCATCGCCTACCGCTTCGTCGAGGAGGTGATGCAGGTGCCCGCCATCACCCGCGTGCCCTGTGCGCCGCCGGCCATCGCCGGCGTGATCAACCGGCGCGGCGAGATGCTGGTGGTGCTGGACCTGCGCCGCTTCCTGCACGGCGGCGCGGAGCTGCCGGCGCCCGGCGCCATCGACGTGATCGTGGTGCAGGCCGCCGGCTTGCTGGTGGGCGTGCGGGTGGATGCGCTGCTGGGCAATGCCAGCTTCCGCCCCGGCCAGCTCGGCGAGGCCCTGCCCTCCGACGGCACCCGCAGGCGCGGCTACATCGAAGGCCTGCTGCACGGCCGCATCAGCCTGCTGGACATGCAGGCCCTGCTCTCCGACCCGGCCCTCCAGGCCCCGACATCCTGACGACGAGGACACCCCGATCCATGAACGACATGAGCGGCCCGCGCAGCTTCACCATCTCCGCCGAGGAGCGGCAGAACCGCCTGCGCTTCATCAACTTCACCGACGCGGACGCGCGGCTGCTGCGCGAGATCCTGCCGCTGGTGGAGCCCCATGCCGACCGCATCGTCGACAACTTCTACACCAACCTCGCCACCGTCCCCGCGCTGCTGGACGTGATCACCCGCGCCGGCTCCAGCGTCGAGCGGCTCAAGGCCAAGCAGCGCAGCTACCCGCTGGAGATGTTCTCCGGCGAGTACGGGGAGGCCTATTTCAACCAGCGGCTGCTGATCGGCGTGGTGCACAACCGCATCGGCCTGGGCCCGCAGTGGTACCTCGGCAGCTACGCGGGCTATGCGCGGATGATCGTGCCGCTGATCACCCGCCGGCACCGCTTCCGCCCCGGCAAGGCGGACCGCATGATCGAGGCGCTGAACAAGATCATCAGCCTCGATTCGCAGCTCGCCATCGACACCTATGTGCACGGCGTCACCGCCGAGCTGAACAGCGCGATGGCCGCCTACACCGGCTTCGTCGAGCATGTGGCGCGGGGCGACCTGTCGGTGCGGGTGCAGCTGCCGGCCAACTCCGACCTGGCCCGGCTCGGCGCGCGGCTCAACGAGATGACCGCGGGCCTCGGCGAGATGGCCAGCCGCACCGGCAACGCCAGCCAGGGCCTGAGCCTCACCGTGGCGGAGATGCTGGAGGCCGTCAGCGTGCAGAGCTCCAGCGCCAGCCAGCAGGCCACCGCGATCACGCAGACCACCAGCACGCTGGAGGAGATCCGCGCGATCTCGCGCCAGACGCAGGAGAAGGCCGAGGCGCTGGGCATCGTGGCCGAGCGCACCCGCGCCAGCGGCGAGCGCGGCGCCGAGATCGTGGACAAGACCATCTCCGGCATGGACACGATCCGCGCCCAGGTCGGCGACATCGCCGAGAAGATCATGGCGCTGTCCGAGCAGACCCAGCAGATCGGCGAGATCACCGGCACCGTCAACGGCCTGGCCCAGCTGCTGAAGATGCTCTCGCTGAACGCGTCCATCGAGGCGGCCAAGGCCGGCGAGGCCGGCAAGGGCTTCGCCGTCGTGGCCGCCGAGGTGAAGGACCTGGCCGAGCAGAGCCAGCAGGCGACCGTGCAGGTCAACGCGATCCTGCACGACATCCAGCGCGCCACCGACAAGGCGGTGATGGTGACCGAGGAAGGCTCCAAGAGCGTGGACCGCGGCACGCTGATGGTCCAGCAGGTGGGCGACGCGATGCAGGGCCTGGTCGAGGCGATCCGCGAGGCCTCGCTGGCCAGCCAGCACATCGTCGCCGCGGTGCGCCAGGAGGGCATCGGCATCGATCAGATCGCCACCGCGATGCGCGAGATCAACGGCGCCACGCGGCAGGCGGTCGATTCGACGCAGCAGACGAAGGCCGCGGTGCAGAAGCTCGATGCGATGGCCCAGGAGATGCGGGACAGCATTCGCAGCTACCGCTTGGGTGACTGAGATCGCCATGGCTTTGAACTCCGACTTCATGGCCCTGATGCTGGAAACGTTCAGCACGGAGCTGGGCGACCAGTTGCAGCGCATCACCGACGGGCTGCTGCGCCTGGAGAAGGATGCGCAATCGGAGCCGCGCCGCAGCGACACGCTCAACGAGATCTTCCGCGCCGCCCACAACGTCAAGGGCGCGGCCCGTGGCGTCGACGCGCTGGAGGTGGCCGAGCTCTCGCACTGGCTGGAGTCGCTGTTCATGGCCTGGCGGGCCGGCCGCCTGGCGCTGACGCCGGCCACCATCGACCTGAGCCTGCGCACGCTGGATCACATCCGCGAAGCCGCCGCCGCGGCGCGCGAGGAACGGCCGCCGGCGTACGACAAGGCCTCGCTGCTGCAGCAGCTCGAAGCGGCGGCGGAAGCGGCGCAGGCCGCGCCGGCAGCACCGCCGCCGCCGAACCCCGAGCCGACCGAGCAACGCAGCGAGCCCCGCGCCGAGACGCCCGACGCGATCCGCGTCCCCGCCGCCCGCCTACAGCGCGTCTCCGCGCTGACCGAGGAGCTGCAGGTGGCCAAGATCGCGATGGCCGAGCACTTCGCCGCCACGCAGGGCCTGAACCGCCAGATCGCCCGGCTCGAGCAGCGGCTGCAGGCGCTGCGGCCGCTGCTGCGCTCCACCGTGGGCGCCCGGCCGGTGCCGCGCCATGCGATCTTCACGCCCGAGCAGCTGGCCGAGCTCAACGAGGGCCTGCGCGACCTGGGCGACCTGCGCGCCACCGCCGGCGCCCTCGGCAAGTCGATGCGCCGCACCAGCAGCCGCATGGCCATCCTCACCGGTTCGCTGCAGGGCGACGTGCGCATGCTGCAGCTGGTGCCGATCTCGGCCACGCTGCGGCCGATGGCGCGGCTGGTGCGCGACCTGGCGCGGCAGCTCGGCAAGGCCGCGCGGCTGGAGGTCAGCGGCGACCACATCGAGCTGGACCGCTCGGTCATCGACAGCGTGCGCGACCCGCTGATGCACCTGCTGCGCAACGCGGTGGACCACGGCATCGAGCCGGCGGCCGAGCGCCGCGCCGCGGGCAAGCCCGAGGAGGCGACGATCGCGCTCTCGGTCGCCAGCGCCGGCGGGCAGATCCGCATCGTCGTGCAGGACGACGGCCGCGGCATCGACGCCGAGGCGGTGGCCGCCGCCGCCCTGGCCCGCCGCCTGGTGCTGGCCGAGGAGCTGGCGCAGATGTCGCCGCAGGACCAGCTGGAGCTGATCTTCCGGCCCGGCTTTTCCACGCGCGAGACGGTCAGCGAGCTGTCGGGCCGCGGCGTGGGCCTGGACGTGGTGGCCGTCAACGTGCGGCAGCTGGGCGGCGCCGTGCGGGTGGACACCCTGCCCGGCCGCGGCACCGGCTTCACGCTGACCGTGCCGCTGACGCTGGCCACCGAGCGCGGCCTGCATGTGCGCGCCGGCCGCGAGGACATGGTGATCCCGAGCATCGCCGTCGAGCGCATCCTGGAGATCGACGCGGCCCAGGTGATCGACGTGGCCGGCAGCCAAGCCATCCTGGTGGGCGGCCGCGCGGTGGCGCTGCGCAACCTGGCCGCCACGCTGGCGCTGCCGCCGCGCGTGGTGGGCCGCAGCGAGCGCATCCCGGTGGTGATCGTCAGCAAGGGCTGGACGCAGGTGGCCTTCGTCGTGGACGAGGTGGCGGGCGAGCGCGAGATCGTCGTCAAGCGCCTGCTGCCGCCGCTGCGCGCGGTGCCGCACATCAGCGGCGCCACGCTGACCGGCAGCGGCGAGATCATGATGGTGCTCAACGTGGCCGACCTGGTGGACTCCGCCCAGCGCCAGGCCGGCCGCACCGGCTTCGCCTCGGCGGATGCGCCGGCGGCCCCGGCCCCCGCGGCGCCGGCCGGCCCGCCGCACATCCTGATCGTCGACGACTCGATCACCACCCGCACGCTGGAGAAGGGCATCCTGGAGGCGCGCGGCTACCGCGTCAGCATCGCGGTGGACGGCGCACGCGGCTGGGAGCTGCTGCAGCAGGACCGCTTCGACCTGGTGATCACCGACATCGAGATGCCGGTGATGAACGGCTTCGAGCTGACCGAACGCATCCGCCGCACGCCGCAGACGGCGCAGATCCCGGTCATCGTCGTCACCTCGCTGGCGCGCGACGAGGACCGCCGCCGCGGCATCGAGGTCGGCGCCGATGCCTACATCGTCAAGGGCGCGTTCGAGAGCCAGGTGCTCCTGGACGCAGTCGGTCAGCTGATCTAACGGATTACCCGAGCAGACGATGATCCGCATCCTCATCGCCGACGACTCGCCCTCCACGGCCCTGCTGCTGCGCACGCTGTTCGACGCGCAGCCGGACATGGAGGTGGTGGGCCACGCCACCAACGGCGCGGAGGCGGTGAAGCTGTGCGCGCAGCTGAAACCCGCCATCGTGACGATGGACGTGCGCATGCCCGAGATGGACGGCATCGAGGCGACGCGGCGCATCATGCAGGACACGCCGACGCCGGTGGTGGTCGTCAGCGCGCTGGTGGACGACCCGCTCGGCGGCGTGCTCGGCCGCGGCGCGGCCGGCGACGAGCGCTCGCAGATCGGCTTCCGCGCGCTGGAGGTCGGCGCGCTGGCGGTGCTGCAGAAGCCGCCGGGGCCGGGCAGCCCGAAGTTCAAGGCGGTGGCGCGCGACCTGATCGACACGGTGCGGGCGATGTCGGCGATCAAGGTCTTCCGCCGCCGCGCGCTGACCCAGCAGGAGCGCGAGGCCCGCGAGGACGACGCGCCGCCGCGCAGCCTGGAAGCCCGCGACTTCAGCGACACCCTGCCCAGCCCCGACTTCCTGCTGCCGGGCCGGCCCGGCTTCGCCGACACCGGCTTCGCCGAGCAGCTGCCGATGATGGGCTTCGCCCCGATCCCGGACCGGCTGGACCTGGTCGCGGTGGCCGCCTCCACCGGCGGCCCGCAGGCGCTGGCCGACGTGCTGGCCACGCTGCCGGCGGACTTCCCGGTGCCGGTGGTGGTGGTGCAGCACATCGCCGAGGGCTTCATCGGGGGGCTGGCCGAATGGCTGGACGGCAAGGCCCGCATGGCCTGCGGCGTGGCCGCCGACGGCGAGGTGCTCACCGCCGGCCGCATCTACCTCGCGCCGGACGGCCACCACCTGCTGGTCGTACGCACCGGCACCCGGCTGCGCGCGCAGCTGCTGGCCGGCGCGCCGGTGAACCGGCACCTGCCTTCGGCCACGCCCTTCTTCCAGTCGGTGGCGCGCAGCTGCGGCCGGCATGCGCTGGGCCTGGTGCTGACCGGCATGGGCGACGACGGCGCCGACGGCCTGGTGGCGCTGCGCCGCGCCGGCGGCGTGACCCTGGCGCAGAGCCCGGCCACCTGCGTGGCACCGAGCATGCCGCAGACGGCCATCGAGCGGCACGCCATCGACGAGGTGGTGCCGCTGGCCCGCATCACGCTGCGCCTCAAATCAATGGCAAGGATCTGAACATGAGCACTCGACAGGCACAGCGCATGAAGGCCCTGGTGATCGAGGACTCGCCGATCTACCGCAAGCTGGTCGAGCACACGCTGACCGAGCTGGGCTTCGAGGCCATCGCCACCGACGACACCGAACACGGCCTGGACGTGCTGCAGCACACGCTGATCGACCTGCTGATCCTGGACCTGCACCTGCCCGGCCACAGCGGGCTGGACATCGCGCGGCGGGTGCGCGCGCAGTCGGCCCACCGGCTGATGCCGGTGCTGCTGCTCACCTCCGACGAGAGCGAGGCGGTGCTGCAGCAGGCGCTGGAGGCCGGCGTCACCGAGGTCTTCCGCAAGGCCAAGCTGGACCAGCTGCACACGCTGCTGAAGGGATACATCGGCCGGCTGAAGCCCGACTACCGCGGCCGCGTGATGCTCGTCGAGGACAGCGCGACGATGGTGGCGCTGCTGAAGTACATCCTGGTCAAGATGGGCCTGACGGTGGACACCTTCACCACCGGCGAGGCCGCGCTGGCCGCCCTGACCGCGGAACCGCCGCAGGAGTACGACCTGATCGTCAGCGACATCGTGCTGGCCGGCCAGGTGACCGGCCTGGGCGTGGTGCGCGCGGTGCGGGCGATGGAGGGCGAGATCTGCCGCATCCCGGTGCTGGGCCTGTCGGGCATGGAGGATGCGGCGCGCAAGGTCGAGATGCTGCGCCTGGGCGCCAACGACTACGTCTCCAAGCCGGTGATCGAGGAGGAATTCAAGGCCCGCGTCGGCAACCTGATCACCGGCAAGCAGCTGCTCGACCAGGTCCAGCAGCAGCGCCGCGAGCTGCGCGAACGCAGCATCCGCGACGCGCTGACCGGCCTGTTCAACCGCCACTACCTGGTGGAGGTGAGCGGCCAGATGGTCGGCAACGCGCACCGGCGCGGCGAGGCGCTGTCCATGCTGATGGTGGACCTGGACCACTTCAAGAAGATCAACGACGGCCACGGCCACGACGTCGGCGACAAGGTGCTGGCCGCCGTCGGCCGGCTGCTGGAATCGAGCTGCCGCAGCGGCGACGTGGCGGCCCGCTATGGCGGCGAGGAGTTCGTCGTGCTGCTGGCCAACTGCGGCGCCACCGACGCGCCGCAGCGGGCCCAGCGGCTGCTGGAGGAGCTGCGCGTGCTGCACCCGGCCGGGCTGAGCGTCACCGCCAGCATCGGCGTGGCCACGCTGGACCTGGCCCGCGGCATGGACTTCGACACCTTCTTCAAGGCCGCGGACGAAGCCGCCTACGCCGGCAAGCAGCAGGGGCGGGACCGGGTGGTGCAGGCGGCGGGAGGCGGCCTCAGCCGTTCACCAGCCTGAGCCGGGTGATCTCGGAAGGCGCGCCGATGCGCAGCGGCGGGCCCCAGTAGCCGGTACCGCGGCTGACGTACACCCACAGCTGCTTCAGCCGGTGCAGGCCGGCCGTGAAGGGCTGCTGCAGCGGCACGAAGAGGTTGAAGGGCCAGACCTGGCCGCCGTGGGTGTGGCCGCTGAGCTGCACGTCGAAGCCTGCCGCGGCCGCGGCATCGGCACTGCGCGGCTGGTGGGCCAGCAGCACGCGCACCGCCGCATCGTCGGGCGCGCCGCCGAGGGCGCGCTGCGGGTCGCTGCGGTGGCTCTCGTCGAAGTGGTGGGCGCCGAAGTCGGCCACGCCGGCCATCACCAGCTGCTCGCCGCCGTGGTCCAGCACCACGTGCTCGTTGTTCAGCACCTTGAGGCCCAGCCCGTCCAGCGCCTGCATCCATTCGGCGGCGCCGCTGTAGTACTCGTGGTTGCCGGTGACGAAGAAGGTGCCGTGGCGCGAACGCAGTTCGCGCAGCGGCTGCACGTCCTCGTGCAGGTCGCGCACCCGGCCGTCCACCAGGTCGCCGGTGATCGCCACCGCGTCGGCGTCCAGCGCATTGACCTGGTCGACGATCGCCTGCAGGTAGGGCTTCTTGACCGTCGGGCCGACATGGATGTCGCTGATCTGCGCGATCGTGAAGCCTTGCAGGCCCTCGGGCAGGCCGGCGATCGGCACGTCCACCTGCTTGACGCGGGCCGTGCGGCGGGCGCTGAACAGTCCGTAGAGGGTGGCCGTCAGCGCTGCCGCCGGC
>NZ_LYVQ01000118.1 GCF_001984095.1 Pelomonas sp. KK5 | reverse complement strand
GCGCGCCATCGCCCGCATCGCGCTGGGCCTGCAGGACTGTCTGCACCTTGGCAACATGTCCGCGCTGCGCGACTGGGGCCATGCCAAGGACTATGTGGAGATGCAGTGGCTGATGCTGCAGCAGGAGCAGCCGGAGGACTTCGTCATCGCCACCGGCGTACAGTATTCGGTGCGCCAGTTCGTTGAGTTCGCCTGCAACGAGTTGGGCATCGGCATCACGTTCTCCGGCGAAGGCGACCAGGAGATCGGCACCGTGACGCGTGTAGCCGATCCGGAGCGCGCGTTCTGCAAGGTCGGAGACATCATCGTCAAGGTCGACCCGCGTTACTACCGCCCGACGGAAGTCGAGACACTGCTGGGCGATCCGACCAAGGCCAAGCAGAAGCTGGGATGGACGCCCAAGACGACGCTGCGTGAGCTGGTGGCCGAGATGGTGGAAGCCGACTACCAGGCTGCCAAGCGCGACAGCCTGGTCAAGGCGGCCGGATTCCAAGCCTACGACTACAACGAATGACCCTGAACGCCGCGACACTGCGGGCCAGACTCGCGAGCTTGGACGCACGCCTATTGCGTGTGGTGGCTACGGCCGGCGCCACCTATCTGGGCCGGTTTGGCTCGGGTATTGCGGTGCTGATCACCTTGCCCATGGCTCGTCATACGCTGGACCCGGAGCTGTTCGGCGTCTGGATGATGCTTAGTGCATTGCTTGGCTTCATGGCCTTCGCAGATCTCGGCATCGGCAACGGCGTCTTGAACAAGACTACGCAGGCCAAGGCCTCGGGTGACGGCGTTCAACTCCGTCGGGTCCTGGTCTCTGGCTATGTCTGCACAGGGCTTGTCGGCCTCATGCTTTACTTGGTCTGGCTCATCTGGTCGTACCTGAGCGCCGAGCCGACCATCCTCGCCGGCAGCATCACGGAAGCCAATCGCGCTCAAGTGCGGCAAGCCCTGGGTACTTTCGCAGCGATCCTCGCCATCAATATCCCGGCCAGCTTGATTCAACGAGTGCAACTGGGCATGCAGCAGGGCTACTGGACCGGCATCTCGCAGTTTGTCAGCGCACTCTTGTTGTTGATCGCCGTGCCACTGGCACTAAAGAGCGGGGGCGGAGTGACTGCCCTCGTTCTGGCGACACTGGGTATACAGGCGATGGTCAACATCGCCAACGCCGGGATATGGCTGTACTGGAACGACATGTTCAGCGCCGGCTGGAAGGACACCCTTCATTGGGGCACGATGGTCGGCCTGCTGCGGACCGGAGGCCTGTTCTTCATCCTGCAAATGGCGGCCGCCTTCGCTTTCCAATCCGATTCGATCGTCATCACCCAGACCCTTGGCCAGCATGCCTACGGTGATTTCGCAGTCATCCAGAAGCTGTTCTTCTTCGTCTCGATGATTTTGAGCGCCGCGATGGTTGGACTTTGGCCGGCCTTCGGTGACGCGATCGCCAGGAACAACACCGCCTGGGCGGTTCGCGTCCTCCAGCGCACCATGATTGGCGCCGGCATCGTGGCGCTCCTCGCCACGATGGTGCTGTCAGCGGGCATGCCATGGATGATGACGCACTGGCTCCACGTATCGTGGACACCGAGCTGGGGCCTGCTTGCCGCGTTGTCGACCTGGACCGTCATAGACGCCGTCACCGCCGCGACCGCGGCATTCATGAACGGCGCAAACATGCTGCGCATCCAGGTGATCTTCGCATTGGTCATGTCGAGCACGGCATTTGGGCTCAAGTGGCTTCTGACGCCCATGCTGGGCACCACAGGCTCGGTGCTGGCCACGATCGTCGCCTACTCCATCATTTCCATTCCGGGCCAGATCTACGTTTTCAGGCGCGTATTTAAAACCAAGGACTAGTGCCGTGAGCAAATACACCATTCCTATCTATCAACCTGACCTGGGTGGCAACGAGAAGAAGTACGTCAACGAGTGCCTGGACACGTCGTGGATCTCGTCTCGTGGACGTTTCGTCACTGAATTCGAGCAGCGCTTCGCCGAGCGGATCGAAGTGGATCACGCCGCCTCGGTCTCCAACGGCACCGTAGCCCTGCATCTGGCCTTGATGGCTCTCGGCATTGGTCCGGGTGACGAGGTGATCGTGCCGACGCTCACCTACATCGCGTCGGCCAATGCGGTCGCATACACAGGCGCCAAACCGGTTTTCGTCGACTCCATCCGTTCCAGCTGGCAGATCGACCCTGATGACGTCCGGCGCCACATTACGCCTCGCACGCGTGCCATCATGCCGGTCCACCTGTACGGCCAGGCCTGCGACATGGACGCGTTGATGGCGATCGCGGCGGAACACCGGCTCTTCGTCGTAGAGGATTGCGCCGAAGCTTTCGGCACGCTCTACAAGGGCCGCCACGTCGGGACTTTCGGCGACATCTCAACGTTCAGCTTCTTCGGCAACAAGACGATCACCACCGGCGAGGGCGGCATGGTGGTATCTAACGACAAGACCTTGATCGAGCGCGCCCGCCATCTGAAGGGCCAGGGACTGGCCGCCCACCGAGAGTATTGGCACGATGTGGTGGGGTACAACTACCGCATGACCAACATTCAGGCAGCGATCGGCCTGGCACAGTTGGAGCGCGCCGACGAGTTCATCTCTCGCAAGCGCGCGGTTGCTGCTCGCTATACGGCAGGGCTTGAGGGCCTGCCGGTCGAAGGGCACAAGGAAGCGCCGGACACCGTTCACAGCTACTGGATGTTTTCCCTCCTGGTGAAACGCGCCGAGCACCGTGACGCCTTGCGCGAGCATCTAGCCAAAGACGGCATTGAGACGCGCCCCCTGTTCTATCCAATGCACACGATGCCGATGTACGCGCACAACTATCGCAAGCACAGCGTGGCGGAAGATCTGGCTTGGCGCGGCATCAATCTTCCGAGCTGGCCGGGTTTGTCGAACGAACAGATCGACCTCATCGTCGCCAGCATCCGCGCCTTCTTCACCACCGCACGCTAACTTGGCGACGCGGCTCAGTGAATGGCATCGTTGCGAAGTCGAGAGTTCACAAGGGACTGCAAAGGCTTAGCCCATGACAACCACCACCAAGATTGTCGACATCGCCGAGTACATTCCCGCGGGAAGGCTATCCAACGCCGACCTAGCGTCCCTCTACCCGGCTTGGCCGGCCGAGAAGATATTCGAGAAGACCGGCATCCAGAGCCGCGGAATCGCCGCACCGGATGAAACCGCCGGCGATTTGGCATATGGCGCCGCGCAGAACTTGTTTGCGCAAGGCGTGGTCAAGCCCGGCGATATCGACTTCGTCATTCTCTGCACGCAGGCCCCAGACCACATCTTGCCGACCACCGCCTGCATCCTGCAGGACCGGCTCGGCATTCCAACCTCGGCTGGCGCGCTCGATGTGAATCTCGGCTGTTCGGGTTACGTCTATGGTCTGTCCCTGGCCAAAGGGTTGATCGAGACCGGTGCGGCCCGATGCATCCTGCTGCTGACCGCGGACACGTACTCCAAGTACATCCATCCAATGGATAAGAGCGTGCGCACCTTGTTCGGTGACGGCGCGACGGCCACCGCGCTTATGCCGGACGAAACACGGCAGAACTCGGTCGGCCCCTTCGTCTTTGGCACGGATGGCAGTGGCGCCAAGCACCTGATCGTCCCGGCCGGTGGCTTTCGTCGCCCGGCTGACGATGCGTCAGCGCAGGAAGTAACGGACGCGTCCGAGAATGTCCGGTCCGCCAATCATCTGTACATGAATGGCGCAGAGGTCATGGCCTTCACCTTGCGAGAGGTGCCGCGATCCGCCAATGACCTGCTGGGCAAGGCCGGACTGGTGGCGGACGACATCGACTATTTCGTGCTGCACCAGGCCAATCGCTTCATGCTCGAATCGCTCAGGAAGAAGCTGAAGATTTCGGCGGACCGGATGCCGATGCACCTTGAAGCAGTCGGCAACACGGTGTCCTCAACCATACCTCTGACCTTGCATGCGATGTTGAAGCAAGGTCAGCTGAAATCTGCCAAACGCCTGATGCTGATCGGCTTCGGTGTCGGACTATCGTGGTCCGCATGCATTCTTAACATTCAAGGAAGTGAAAAATGAGCGAGTTCTACGTCGGTATTGCAGAGATCCTGGAAGTCGAGGAATCGGCGATCAGCCCGGCCTTCGACCTCCACGGTGCCGAAGCCGCCTGGGATTCACTGGCGGTCGTGTCCACGATCGCCCTGGTGGACGACTGCTTCAACGTCATGCTCAACGGCCAGGCGCTGTCGGCATGCGCCACGGTAGCCGACATCGAAGCACTGATCGAAGCCGCCAAGAAGGGCTGACTATGAGCCACGCCATTGGCAGGGAAGCCCGTACGACTGGCGGGCGCGTCGTTGGCGTCGTCTCCTGCGTGCCGGCCAAGGTGCGCGGGAACGACGATTTTGTCGACACGTTCGGCGAAGCGGGCGTTGCCGATGTCGTGAAGTTGATAGGCGTCCAATCGCGCCGCCAAGTGGAGGGGGATACCACCACAAGGGATCTCTGTCGATCGGCCGCTGACACCCTGCTCAAAGGCCTGTCGTGGGACGCCGGCTCGGTCGACGCCCTGATCTTCGTGTCCCAGACGCCGGACTTCCGGCTGCCGCCCACAGCGTGCGCCTTGCAGGCAGACCTGGGTGTGGGCCCCGCGTGCATCGCGTTTGACATCAACCTGGGCTGCTCCGGTTATCCGTACGCGCTGTGGCTCGGCATGACCATGATCCAGACCGGCGCGGCGCGGCGCGTGCTGCTGGCAGTGGGTGACACGATCAGCCGCATCGTGGACCCCGGTGATCGCGCCACGGCACTGCTGTTCGGCGATGCGGGCACCGTCACCGCGCTGGAAGCGAGCGACGACGCGGGCGCCTGCCATTTCGTGCTCGGTAGCGACGGTCAGGGCGTGAAGAACCTGATCGTGCCCACCGGCGGGTTCCGCGATTACATGGCCTGCGGTGACAGCCGTCTGCAGGGCCGTGCCGGAAATGCCCTCTACATGGATGGTGGCGAGATCTTCAATTTCACCCTGCGTGCCGTGCCGCCGCTGGTGGCGCGTACGGTCGAACTGGGTTCGGCCGACGGCAGGCAACCAGACTACTATCTCTTCCATCAGGCCAACCAGTTCATGCTGAAACACCTGATCAAGAAGGCCAAGCTGTCGCCAGAGCAGGCGCCGCTGAACATCGACGAGTTCGGCAACACCAGCTCGGCATCGATCCCGCTGCTGATAACAACGAAACTGAAGGCGACCCTGCGTGAGCAAGCTCATCGCTTGGCCCTGTTCGGCTTCGGCGTCGGCTACTCCTGGGCTTCCGCTTGCCTGGACATCGGCCCGCTGCGCGTGGTCGACACGATCGAGGTCTGACGTCATGTCGCAGAGCATTTTCAAGAACGATATGCTGTCCGGTCAGCGCTTCCTCGTCACCGGCGCGTCGTCGGGGCTGGGTCGCGCGGTCGCCGAGTCGATTGCCGCCTGCGGCGGTCAGGTGCTGGGCGCCGGCCGCAATGTCGAGCGCCTGCAGGCTGCTCGCTCCTCGTGGCCTGGCCAAGGGCACGTCGCCTGCATCCAGGAACTGGGTGATGCGGATGCGACGGCCGAGTGGACCAAGGCCGTGGCCCAGGAGCATGGCTCCCTGAACGGCATCTTCCATGCCGCCGGCACGGAATTGCTACGCCCGATCCGCATGAGCAAACAAGCCCAGTTCAACGAAGCCTTCGGCAGCGCTTTCTTTGCGGCTGCAGGTCTGGCGCGGGCCGCGTCGCAGAAGGGTGTGATGGTCGACGGAGGCTCATTGGTGTTCATGTCCTCCGTGGCCGGCTCCGCGGGCAAGGTCGGCATGTCAGCCTATTCCGCCAGCCGCGCTGCCGTTGAAGGCATGGTGCGTTCGTTGGCCTGCGAGTTCGCGCCGCGCCGCATACGAGTCAACGCCATCGCCGCGGGTGCCGTGCAGACACCGATGCACGATCGCATAACCCAAGGTGCAGCGCAGGACGTCGTCGACGCCTACGCTTCGAGCCATCTGCTGGGCTTCGGTGAGCCGAGCGACATCGCTAACGCCGCCGTCTATCTCCTCAGCCCCGCCGGACGGTGGATCACCGGTACTACCATGGCCGTCGATGGCGGCTACATCTGCCAATGAATCCAAGCTCTCTGACCCTGGTGGGCTGCGGCGCCTACGCCCGCGAGTTGATCAACTGGATCGCAGACGCGGAGGCCGCCGGGCGCCTGCCGCCGCTGGCCGGCTTCCTGGACGAGACGCCGGACTCGCTCGACGGCTTCCCGTACACCTTGGCCTATCGCGGCCGTGCCGACGACTACGAGCCCGTTCCCGGCGAGGCGCTTGTCATGGCTATCGCCGATCCGAACACCAAGCGCCGCGTCGCCGATCAACTCAAGGCCAAGGGAGCCTGGTTCGCAACGGTGATCCATCCCTCCGCAGTGATCGCAGGCTCGGCACGCCTGGGCGAAGGGGTCACGGTGTGCCCCTTCGCATTGGTCTCCGCAGATGCAACCGTCGGCGACTTCGTCGCGATCAATGCAATGAGCAGCGTCGGGCACGACGTTCAACTCGGTGCATTTTCCACACTAAGCGCCCATGTCGACCTGACCGGCCGCGTCATCGTCGGAGAGGAGGTCTTCTTCGGCACCGGCGCCAAAGTCCTGCCTGGCGTCAAGATCGGCGAGCGCGCGAAGATTGGTGCCGGTGCGCTGATCATGCGTAATGTGAAGGCAGATGCGGTCATGTATACGGCTCCGGCCAGGCAACTGTGATGGAATTCGACCGATCCCTCGTCCGGGACTACTGGCATCTGCTATGCCATCGCAATGAACTGCCGCAGCCCGGCGACTACCTGCGCTTCGAGACGTGCGTCGGCGATGTGGTCGTCTTCCATGATGGTGACGATCTCGTGGTCTTCGACAACCGCTGCCCGCATCGCGGCGCGCGGATCTATGCCGGCACGCATGGCAATCAGGCAGCCACCTGTTCGTATCACGGCTGGACTCACTCGCGCGGGCAGATGATCGTGCCTCATCGCGAGAACTACAGCGCTTGCGACCTCAGAGAAGCCAAGCTCACCACCTTCCCGACCGACTGGTGCGGCGATTTCCTCTTCTTCGCGATAACCCCTCGCATGTCGCTGCACGACCAGTTGGGTGATGCAGCAGAGATCCTGGAGAACATCTCCTTCAACATCGGCGCTTGCGCTGACGTCAACTCTTACGTCTACGACTGCTACTGGCCGCTCGCGATCGAGAATGCGCTGGAACCCGATCACATCTCGCTGATCCATCCAGATACGCTGTCAAAGCTTGAGTTGGAGGCTGGTGAGAACATCTATATCGGTTTGAATTCCGTGTGGAAGGCCCCCGTCGGCAACGTCAGGCTGCGCAAGCAACTGATCGGCCTCAAACGCTTCTTCAATATCGATTACGGCTACGAAGGCTACATGAGCCTGTATCTCTTTCCGTTCACGATGTTGTCTTCGACCTACGGCTACTCGTACTCCCTACAGAGCTTTTTCCCTCGCGACGCACACCAGAACACCACTAACTTCAGCAGCCGCCTGCTGGTTACGCCGCTTCGGGACGAGCAAGCGGCGACGGTTCTGTCCTCGTTCTTCACGTCAACTGCACAGGTGAATCGGAAAGTCTTCGAAGAAGATCACGACATCTGCAAACGCGTTCCGCGCTCTTCCTGGAGTGCCGAGCCGTTGAAGTTCGCCAGCACGGCGGAAGCGAAGATTCAGCACTTCCGCCAGTCGTGTCGCGCGCACCTGGAAACGACGGGTGCAATTGGTCAGCACAAGCCATGAACCTACCCCACTCCGCCATCGGCTCTCGGCCAAAGCGCCTGGGCCTGCTTGCGTATGGCTTCATCGGATGGGGTGGTGGTTTGGATTTCCTGCGAGGGATCGCCACGGGCCTGCGTCATGCGGATCCAGAGCTGGAATTGCATGTGCTTGTACCGATGCGCGGCCCGCTGGCGACGGCACGCAGTCTGCGCGACGCCGTCCGAGGACTGCTGGGTCGCCCGACAGGCGCCGCGCACCAACCCCATCTTGAGCACCTTGAGCGAGCCCTGGCGGATACAGACGCCATCCTGCACAAGATCGACCTCGGCCCGCGCGCAGCGGCCAGGGCGGCGTCTCGCCTTCAACTGGATGCGCTTATCCCGGCCTTTGTCCCGCAGGCATCGGGCGCGCCACCTTGGGTCGGCTACATCTACGATTTCCAGCACAAACGACTCCCCCAGTTCTTTTCCTCTGAAGAGTGCGCTCGGCGAGATATCGATTTCGGACGCATGCTGGACAGTGCCGAGGCCGTCATCGTCAATGCTCGAGATGTCGAGCACGATATCGAACGATATTTTCCCCATCGGCGCGCACGTATTTTCGCCCTGCCCTTCAGTCCGGCACCAGGCCATGATGCGTTCGCGGTGCAGCCTGACGATGCGTGCCGACGGCACGGCATCGTGGGTCCCTACTTCATCGTTTGCAACCAGTTCTGGAAGCACAAGGATCACGGCACGGCATTCAAGGCACTCGCTGTGCTGGCCAAACGCCATCCCGAGCTCTCGCTGGTTTGCACCGGGGCAACGAGCGACTATCGGTTCCCTGGCTATTTCGACGAGTTGATGAAGCAGGCCGCCCACGATGGCATCGACGGCCGCATCCATGCCTTGGGGTTGATCCCCAAGCCGGACCAACTGGCACTGATCCGCGGCGCAGTGGCGCTGATTCAGCCGACGCTGTTCGAAGGTGGGCCCGGGGGTGGCGCCGTCTATGACGCGATCGCATTGGGTCAACGGGCGATCGCCTCCGATATCCCGGTCAACACCGAAATCGACGATTCGCTGGTCAGCTTCTTCCGTACCGGCAACGCCGACTCCCTGGCCGACGCGATGTTGGCCGCCTGGGCCGACCACGCCGCACGCGAGTGCCCGCCACCGCCGGAAGAGCTGATCGCCCGTGGAGTTGAGCGCCGTCGAGCCTGCGGCGATGTGCTCCTGCAGGCGGTCGCGCACGCCATGGCCGTCGGCGCCAGTCCATCCCAAGCCCGTAGTGCCTCACCGCGTCAACGGATCCCACAGTCATGACCTTGTCCTCTCAAGGACCTTCGCCCCTCTCATGAGTGCGAAACGCTGCGCGCGGCCACCCAGTTGTTGGGTCTGGCTAGGGTGTTACCTGCATTTGAACGCGCACAGCAAGTTTTTGAATTTCAAGCCATGTTGAGCAGCGCCTCGACAGTGAGCCGCACAGCATCGTCCACCGAGGCGTTGCCAGCCGCGGGCCCGGCCCGCAGCAAGTGCTGCGGCAACGCGCTGATCCGAGCCACCCAGGACCTGCTCGCCGGAGCAGGCCGTAGCAAGACTCCACTCAATGACTGATATCGCTCACCCGTCCCTTGCGAACTCCTTCGATGAACTTCCGCAACGATCGGGATCGCAATCCTGCGCCATCTTCACGGCCTGTTCGGCCAACTACCTGACCAAGGCCATGGCCATGTGCCTCTCGGCCCTGGCACACGAACCCGAGGCTTGTCTTGTCATCCTGCTGGTGGACGCCAAGCGGGAGGTGAAGGTCCGCGACAGCCGTGTCCACATCGTCTGGGCGGAAGACCTCGGCTTCACCGACTACCTGAAATGCGCCTTCAAGTACAACATCATCGAGTTGAACACCGCGCTGAAGCCCCATGCAGCTCTGCGCCTGCTGGAGCGTTTCGACCGGGTCATCTATCTCGACCCTGATATTTGTGTCTACGCGCCGCTCGCATCGGTGCACCAGGCCCTCGAGAAGGACAGCTTCGCGCTCACGCCGCACGCGTTGAGCCCGTATTCCGGTGAAGGAAAGCCTGGAGATCAGGATCTCCTGCGCTTCGGTGCCTTCAATCTCGGTTTCTTCGCGGCAAGGGCAGACAGTCGGAGCCGGGCGATTCTGAAATGGTGGGATGAACGCTGCCGCGAGCTGTGCTACTACGAGCCGCAGTCGGGCCTTGGTGTCGACCAGAAGTGGATGGACCTGGCGCCAGCCTTCTTTGAAGGCACCATCCTGCTGCGAGACCCCGGACTGAACGTCGCCTTCTGGAATCTTCACGAACGCAAGCTTTCCTGTGTCAATGGCCAATGGCTGGTGAACGGAGACCTGCCGCTGTGCTTCGTCCACTTCAGTTCATTTGTCGACGACGACGCTCAAGCCATCGCAGGCAAGCAAACGCGCTACGCCCCGGGGTCACGCCCAGACTTTTCCGCGGCGGGCCAGGTCTACCGAAACTACCTCGCCAGGGCGACCCAGGCCGTCGAACTCGCCGACACGCAGTACGCCTATGCGAGCTTTGCCGACGGCCACGCGCTATCGCCGGCCCTGCGTCGCTTCTATGCGATGTCCTCGCATCCGGCTGTGACGTCGGCGGCAAATCCGTTCACGTCCAGCGCCGTACTTCAATTTGCACGTAACAATCGACTCCTGACTCAGGGGCCGGCCATGTTCGGGCCGGCGACGTTCAAGCAGCAAGGTGGCTACGCGCGCCAGCAAGCGTTCATCGGAATCATGTTCCGACTGGCGCTGCGCATTCTCGGACCCGATCGCTACTTCTTCCTCTTGCGCTATCTATCGAACTACACATCGATCCTGAACCAACAAGACATCGCGCTCGTGCTTGACCAACGTCTCGGTCGCTAAACGCCCTACCCGTCCATGAGTACTCTGCTCGACCTGCTGCTGTTCAAAAGTGCACTGTCGTGGATCCTGATCGCGACGGCGCTGGCGACCATGATGCTGATGTCGCGCGCGTTCGGCCTGAATATCGCCAACGGGCTGATCAACGCCCAGATCACGTTGTTCTTCAATGTGCTGGTCGTCGTAGGGGGCATGGACGCAGGTCTCGTCGCCGATGACAGAGTTCTGCACTTCTTCCTGGTCGAGTTCGGTTTTCTCGCAGCGATCATGATGGTGTATCGCTCCATGCTCAAGCACCGCGCGCAGGTGCTCGCAGCATTGAAGCAGTTTTTCGAGGGCCGGGGGGCTTACCTGTTGACAGGCTTTGTCGGCATGCTCGCCGCGTTCAATTTCGTGTTTGCCCCCGATGACGGAAGTTCACGCATCGGCTACATGACCGAGGCTTGGTTCTCGATATTCAAGCCATTCATCCAGATCACGACACCCTTGTCGTACATGGGCACCTTCCTGCTCCTGCAAATACCGCGGCGCAAAGTGCTGGGGTATGTCCTCTTCCTGATCTCCATCGTGGCCAATGTAGCCACGGGTTCAAAGGCTTCGTTCATGCTGGCCCTTCTTTTCGCGTACTTGGGCGTACGTGATCTGACCGGCAACCAGTTGCAGTTGCTCAGTGCCCGGCAACGATCGATCCTCATCGCATTTGGCGCGCTGATCACCGTCGCCGTGCTGGCGAATCTCGCGGTAAGTCCTCAGGACGTGATCGACCGCTTCCTGCTGTACGGGGAAGCAAACATCATGACTTACTTTTCGCCCGACCCGACAGCCGCCTGCTCCGACGTTTCCCTGTTTGCGCGTATGCATCGGGGCTGGGCTCGCCTACTCGGAGACCCGTCGGCGCTGGATATCGACACCCTGTTCGGCTTCGCGCTGATGCTGCAGGAAGTAGGCGTCAATACCTTGACTGGCCCCAATGCCCGCTTGTCTGCATATTTCCTTTGCAACTTCCCTGCTCAACAGTTCATCTTTGGGCTGATCGTCGTCGCTGCCTACCTTGGCCTGGTCAGACTTTCCTTTGCCCAGACACGCAAGCGTCCGCTGGTCTGCGCCATCTTCTATCCGTTCTTGCTGGCCTCCCTCCATGGCGCATCTCAGGATTTCAACCTCATCATGCAAGACATCACCATCCTGTCCGGACTTTGCGTGCTGCTGACAGCCTTTCCCACCGTTCGCCGATTGCAACCAAGCCATGTCTGAGTACATCAGCGTCGTCATCGCGGCAAAGAGCCCGCCACCTGAGCAGTTCCGGCTTTGCGTCAGTTCATTCGCAGCCCTCGCGAACGCCGGCGCGCTGCAAATCATCATCGTCAAGTCCGGCGACATCCCGGAGTTGCCTCTCGGCCTGGCGCAGCGGTTCGGGAAGTTCGAGATCGTTGATATTCCGCCCGAAGGTGTCTACGCGGCATACAACGCTGGCTGCAATCTGGCCGTCGGTGCTTATACCCTGTTCTTCGGCGCAGACGATATTGCCTTACCCGGCATGGATACCCTGATCGATGAAGTCCTCCTTAAGGACAGCACCTACCACCTGGTCGCAGCCCCTTGCTATATGCAATCGCGTGGTCTTGCACGGCCAAGCAACCGCCGCACCGGATTGATCTTCGCGAACTGGTGCCACCAAGGATTGTTCTATCAGACCCGGTACCTCAAGTCCCACCCATACGATACGCGCTATCGGATTCAGGCAGATCACAAGATGAATATCGACATTGTTTCGGACCGGAACAATCGAATTTTCATCGCAAAAGACCTCGTTGCCTATTTTTGCGCGGGCGGGATTTCATCCACGCGACCGGACCTGGTATTCCGGGCTGATTTTCCGACCATCGTGGGCGCCGCCTACGGCCGCCAATGGGGTTGGCTGGTTGCGCTGAAACAAAAACTCATTGACCTTGTCAAGGGCCCCCCTGAAAAGCGGTTCCAGGGCGCCTATCGCCGTTGAACATTATTTCTTTCTAACATTCCGAACGATATGAGTACCGTCTTGATCACAGGCGGAGCCGGCTTCATCGGCTCCCATCTGGCGCGCACCCTTCAAGCCAACGGCATGAAGATCCGCATCCTGGATACGCTCGCGCCTCAGATCCATGGCGACATCCCGAAGGGGCTGGATTGGCTGGCGGCACCGGGCATCGAATTCATGCGTGGGTCCGTGACGGATCGCGCGGATGTCGAGCGGGCACTCTCAGGTGTCGACTATCTGGTTCATCTGGCGGCAGAAACCGGCACCGGCCAATCCATGTATCAGATTGCACGGTACAACGAGGTGAACAGCCAAGGCACTGCCCTGCTGTTCGACGTCCTGGCCAATGCTCCGACGCGCACCATTCGCCGTGTCGTATTGGCATCCAGTCGGTCGATCTATGGCGAGGGTGCGTATGAATGCGACGCAGTCTGCAACGCCACTAGCGGGATTGACCGCCACTACCCCAACACGAGACTGCCGGAACAGCTGGCTCGGCATCAATGGGATCCGATCTGCCCTCATTGCGGCAAGCCGCTTCGCATGGTACCTACCCGCGAAGGCGACAAGATCAGCCCTGCCTCCATCTATGCAGCGACGAAATATGCGCAGGAAGATCTCGTCCGTATCGGCTGCGAGTCGCTCGGCATGGACTATGCGATCTTGCGTCTGCAGAATGTCTACGGGGAAGGCCAATCGCTGAACAACCCTTACACGGGCATTCTTTCGATATTCTCGACCCGTGTCAGGCGCGATCTGCAATTGACTGCCTTCGAAGATGGCCTGGAGTCACGAGACTTTGTTCATGTCTCCGATGTCGCTCAAGCATTCTTCCTGGCGATCACCAAGGACGGCTCGGTCAACAAGACCATCAACGTTGGCAGCGGAGCAGCCACCTCGGTACTCGAAGTCGCCAGGCAACTCAGCGAGTCCCTTGGTCGGCAGCCGGACATCCGGGTCACCGCGGAATATCGTGTTGGAGATATTCGACACAATGTCGCCGATATATCGATCCTGCGCGACACGCTGGGGTACGAACCGCAGGTATCCCTTCAAAGTGGGCTTCGCCGCTTTTGTGACTGGGTTCTCACCCAGCCGCTGCCACAGGACAAACTCGCTCAGGCCAATGCCGAACTCAAGGCGCGAAATCTCATGGGCTAGTCGAGAATTTCCACGAAGTTCGACATCAGACGTACTCGATGGAAGCAACCACAACTATCCAGCACGGGTCGGCCGGTGCGTTTTACCTGTCCGAGCCAGCATAGAGAATGAATGAGAAAGACACGGGCGCTGCGGCGCCAGTCAGGTTGCTAGACACTTCGACCCTCACTGGTCTCTTGCTAAGCGACCTTGAACGCTACTTCTTCTACAACAATCAAGCAAACCGACAGCCCAGGAGGCGGGACCTGTGGCGGAGTATCCTCATACCCCGGCTGCTGCCCTTGTCCATTTATAGGCTATCACATTGGCTGCATGTCAGGGAATGGACGGGACTTTCCAAGTTTTTGCTTTGGCTAAATTTCTACCTTCACGGCCTGGAAATCAGTGCTCGCTGCGAGATCGGCCCATACTTCTTCATGCCACATGTTTCCGGAACCGTCATCGGCGCCACCAAGATCGGCGCCTATGCAGTCATTTACCATCAGGTGACACTGGGTGCAGCAATGGTCGAATTCGCGGATGACGACCGGCCGGTGGTTGGCGATCAGGTCCTTATCGGGTCTGGTGCAAAAGTGCTTGGACGGATCACGATCGGCGATCGGTGTCGAATTGGCGCCAATAGTGTCGTTCTCAAGTCGGTCCCGCCCGATTCCGTGGCTGTCGGCATTCCTGCCCGAACTATTGCAACGAAGTAGCTGCCGCGGCTTCAAGCCTCCCGCCACGCGAAAAAGGAGAGACAAATGAGTTCCGAACTTGACATCAACTTTACTCCGGAATATCTGGACGAGATCGCACGCCGGATTGACAAGGACGGTGTGGTCTGCATCGAACGCGCGGTAAAGCCAGAAAGTCTGGCACGCTGGAGGCAAGAACTGCAGCGGAACATAAAGGCCCAGGGGCTCCGATACTTTTCAATCATTCAACCATGGCAACAGCCAGGATCCGAATATGAAGCCCTGGCGCGCGATGACAATTTCAAGCAACTATTGACAGGTTTGACGTCGCGAGGCCATCCGGGTCACCAGGACCATAGCGATATCTACAACGTACTGCGTGTCATTGCAGGCCCCCGTGGCGGAGACCACTCCTTGCAATTCCACTACGACGCGTCGGTTGTCACCGTGCTGATCCCTCTTGAGATTCCAACCGGTACACCCGAAGAGAGCGGCGACCTCATTACCTACCCGAATCGACGGCCGATTCGCGGGTCGTCATTGCTGAACTTCCTGGACAAGCTCTGCATACAAAATCCGATTGCCCGGATCTATTGGTCCCGCCGGATCGCGAATCGTCGCGACGACAGCAACATCGTCCGCTTGAAGCCTGGGAACATCTATCTCTTCTGGGGCTATCGGACCTTGCATGCAAACCTGGGCTGCCGATCGGACAGCCTGCGAGCAACCCTGTTGTTCCATCACGGCGATCCACATCGCAATTCGTTGATGACCAAGGCAATCAAATGGACGCGAGCCAGGCGGGAACGTCGCAACCTCGTGAGCGCCAACGTCAAATGACTGCACAGCGCCCGTTCCTTAGAGAACTGCCAGATGGGCGCCATATCAGTGCGGTCTCTTTCGGCTGTTCATCGCTTTGGGCTCAAGTTCGGTTCGACAAGGGAGTCGCTCTTCGCCTGCTGGATGTCGCGATGGAAGGCGGCATCAACTACTTTGCGACCGGCCCAAGCTATGGCAATGGAGAAGCCGAACGACGACTGGGTGAGTGGCTAAGAAGCCAGGCCACGAATGTGCTCGTGTCAACAAGTGTCGGTAGCGCCTTTGACGACAGCGGTCGCGCGTTTCGTTCATTCCTCGCTCCCGATATGGAAGCCTCGCTGACCGCCAGCCTGCGGCGCCTCGGCCGGGAACGAGTGGACGTCCTCTACTTGCACGGGCCAAGCGCTTCGGATCTCAACGACGAGGTATTCAGATACCTCGAGCGAGAGAAAGAACGTGGCAGAGTGGTGTGGACAGGGGTAAATTCCATTGATCCACAAGTGATTGATGCCAGCGTCGACGCCCCAATTGACGCCGTCATGCTCCAATTCAATATCGACGACCGCTCCAACGCGCAGTTTCTGCCAAGGCTGTCATCGAGTAGAAAGATTGTGGTATCCGGCCCAGCCATGGCACGAGCCATATATTCGTTGTCCACTTTCGTGCCAAGCAACCGCTGTCGAGCTTGGTACCTCCTGCGCGCGGTAAAATCGGACCCGGCCTTCCTGTTCAGGGGCAGTATGCTGGCCCGTCGGATGCATCATTTCACCGATGAAGACAGCGCGTCTGTGGCCCTGCGGTACTCCGTCGCCCAGCCATACCTGCATACGTCCGTGTTCGGGACCGTAAACTGCGGACACATGCGTGCCAACATTGCAGCTGCACGTCGGGAATTCGACGACGAGGAATTGAGGAAGCTGAGATCTTTCCACTGAAATTCCTCCCCGGCGTCCCTACTCGCTCCCTCCTCCGGTTTCCAGTCGATTCCATCCCCGATTCTTCCGCTTCAAAATGACTTTGCCTTCCGAGAAGAGAATACTGCTTATCGCACCGAAGTATTTCGGCTATGACCGCGTGATTGGTCAGGCACTGAGAGATACAGGGGTCGATGTGATCGAATTACCCGATCGGCCGTTCGATTCTGCTCTTCTCAAAGCCATAACCAGATTCCGGCCCGAATTGACCCGCGGGTATGCTGACCGCTACTACGCCGAGTCAGTTGATCGGATTCAGGGGGACGTTGATCAAATTCTCGTGATTCAAGGCGAAGCTATATCCGTTGCGATGTTGCGTAGCTTCCGGTCACGCTTTCCGCGCGCGCGCCTTGTGTTCTATTCCTGGGATTCCCTGCGACAAAAGCCCTATGCCCGCAAGAAGCTGGACGCGTTTGATGCCGGCTTTACCTTCGACGAGAGCGATGCGCTGAGTTTCGGCCTGAATTTTCGGCCGCTGTTCTTTTCTCCGGGATTCCAACGTGAAGCCATTCCAGATTTCAGATATGAATTGAGCTTCGTCGGCACAATTCACGCGGACCGGTATTCCATACTGCGCTGCATCGATTCGCAGCTGGACGCAGCCGACAGGCGCTACTGGTATATGTATATGCAGGCGCCGTGGATGTATTGGGCACGGAGGCTGATGACACGTACCGTAACTGGGGCGCGCCAATCCGACTTCTCGTTTCAGCCGCTCTCGCAACGGCAGGTGCAAGACGTCTTCCTTTCATCGCGCGCCGTGCTCGACATCGAACATCCGCGTCAGACCGGTCTAACCATGCGGACGCTGGAAGCCCTCGGAAGCGGAACGAAGCTTGTAACGACGAACTCCGCAGTTCGCCAGTGCGATTTCTACAATTCAAACAATATCTGCATCATCGATCGCCACCGGCCCGTCTTGCCCAGGGATTTCCTGCACAGAGACTATGAGCCGCTTCCGACCCCCGTTTATGAGCGCTATTCGCTCGGGCGTTGGCTTCGTGAGGTTTGCGGCGACGTGGTCTCGCAAGGCGCGACGCCCCCCCTTGGCGACAAGTCAGTCATTTAAGGCGCCTGACGCAATGGTCCCCAAAAGCATTGACCAAGGTCAATGCTCCGTCGCCGGCAGACGCACACCCTATCTCAGGTTCAACGCTTCCAAGGGAACCACCGTACTGTGGTAACTGGTCTGACAAAGCGTTGTGGGCAGTTCGAAATCAAAGACGACCTGATGCTGCGGATTCAGCCCGACCTGTCTGCTCGTGGTACGACCACTGGCCGACGCATAGTTCACAAGTATGCTGCCGTCGGGCGTCTGCTGCGGATTGGAACAGATATCAGCGAAGATGGACTTGTTGTAGTCAAACCGCCAGTTCTCGGTTGCCGTCTTGCCCGCAGCATCTATCGTATACGCAACGACGGCGCTGTAATTGCGAGAGTCCCCTTGCGGGGCGCCAGCCGGTTGTTGAAAGCTCTGGTAGCCATTGTTGAACAGCAGCAATTTCTTGTCAGGAGAAATTGTTATGCCGTGCTGACCAATCGGATACAAACCACCTGGTGCTAGCGTCAAGGCCTTGGACCTTAGCGAAGGAAAGGTATACCAGTACTTGCTCGGATCGCCGAAGATCCAGACGATTTCCTTCGTCTTATAGTCGACCTTGATCAGGAAGTTCTCGCGACTCGACGCGACCACCGAGTCATCCTGCGGATCGTAGAGTGCTGCGTTCATATGGAACCAGTCAACGCCTGGCCGGACAAACTTCGACGGATCGTCTCCATTCTTCGTCATGAAGTCGGCAATGATCTTTCCAAAGTCCCACTCCGTTAGCACATGGCCCTCGTCGGTGAGTTCCGCCAGAATGGTCTCGATGTAGTCCACGCCGTTGATGCGAGCGTCAAACTCGCCCAGGTAGCCAGTCTTCCCGAGATCAAGGTTGTGGTGAAAGCCGATGTACGGTGGGGCCACCACGAGTTTGCTGTTCGAAGTGCCATCGAGTTCGAGCCGGGTGAGCATCATGCTGACGTCGCCATCGCTTCCGCCTATGACAAATCCGCCATTTACGAACAAGGAGTGTGCCGCGTTCAACACCGGCGGGACGCCCACCCAGCGCAATTGGCCGTCAGTGTCATAAATCGCAGGCGTGCCACTTCCCGACTGAAGTGCAAAGAAGTCGAATCCGATCTTGTCGTTGGCAACTCTCGCCTTCAGTACGCGCAGCCTGTCATATATGGCAGCGGGGTCGACGTACGTGGGCGAGGTCAACTCCTTGCTGAAGCTGAGATGAGATCCATCCTCGAATCCAACTTCAAACTTGACGGTATTGCTGCCACCGGAATATAGACCGAACACTGGGATTTTTACGGTTGTGGAATTACTCACCAGGTAACCCTGACGCTCCAGATATGACCTGTATTGCGTGACATTGACCGGCTTGGAGACCGATCCAGATTTCGCCTGAACAGTGAAATTCACGTAGGAAATCCGCCCTAGGTTCTCTCCATTGAATTCGACCAGTTGGATAAAAGGGCTGGCTCCAGCCACCGCAGGACCGACGGAAAGTCTACTTTCTTCCGCATCCGAGGGGCTGTCGTCGCCCATACATCCAGCTAGCAGCAGACTGAACACGGCGATGGTTGCAAGGAACTTGCAAATCCGAACTCCACACTTGTGCATTGCGTTCATCCTCACGTGCAAAGTAACCCGTTAATTCCTTGCAGACTCCCTTCACCGGCGCGGGAGCCCCCGGGGGCATGACCCGTGCCGGCGAACGCACATCCTATCGCCGGCTTGCGGGCATCTCGCGTCAAGCAATTGAGCCCGCCACAAACAGCGAAATCTCCTTGTACCGATGGGCGCTAACCATGCTGCCGAGGGGAACGACCTGCCACGTCGGCGGGGCGGTACTCAGGCACGAAGTTCATGAGCCCTGCAACGACCGAATCGCGCCGTAGCGGTGCGGTGTCCGCCGTTTTGACAATCCAGTCGACGAATCCCTGCTTCCCGCCCGCGTCGCTCAATCGCGCGATCCGAACCCGGGCAATCCGGGTCGGCAAGGTCAGGTCGGAGTCTGCAATCAGTTCCTCGTAGAGCTTTTCCCCCGGGCGCAGCCCGGTGAAACTTAGCCCGATGTCCTCTTCACTGCGTCCCGCCATGCGGATCATGGTCTTGGCCAAGTCCAGGATCTTCACCGGATCGCCCATGTCAAGTACGAGCACTTGGCCAGCCTCGCCGATGGCGCCTGCTTGGACCACCAATCGAGCGGCCTCCGAGATCGTCATGAAATAGCGAATGATGTCGGGATGGGTCACCGTCACCGGCCCCCCCTTGGCAATCTGCTCCTTGAACTTCGGAATCACGCTGCCGCTCGAACCCAGCACGTTGCCGAAACGGACGGCCATGAATTTGGTCGAACTGGAGCGACCAGCCATGTGGTTGATGACCAGTTCCGCCGCGCGCTTGCTGGCGCCCATCACATTGGTTGGGTTGACAGCCTTGTCCGTCGAGATCAGTACGAACCGCTCTACGCCAGCCTCGGTTGCTGCCGAGCAGGCGTTGTATGTGCCCAGCGTATTGTTCCGGACGCATGCCCAGGCGTTGTCCTCCTCCATCAATGGCACGTGCTTGTAGGCCGCCGCGTGGAAGACGATCTGAGGCCGGTACTTGCCGAAGACATGCCGCAGGTGCTCAAGGTCCTTCACGTCGCCAACCAGCCGCACCAGCGGGATGTGTGGAAACCTCTCGCCCAGTTCCTGCTCGATCGTGTACAGCGCGAACTCGCTGAGTTCATACAGCACGATCTTCTGAGGGCCGTAGCGCGCCACCTGCCGGCACAACTCGCTCCCAATCGAGCCGCCCGCGCCCGTGATCAGCACCACCTTGCCCGACAGGCACTCGCTGATACCGCCCTCGTCGAGTTGCACCGGCTCGCGGCCCAGCAGGTCCTCCGGTTCGATGTCGCGCACTTGGCCGACATGCCGCCCCTGCAGCAGTTCCGCGCTGGACGGCACTGTCAGCACCTGCAAGCCCACGTCACCCGCCAAGTCCAGCGCGCGCCGGCGCTCGCCCAGCGTCGCCGCTGGCATCGCCACGATCAGATGCGTGATGCCGTGCAACTCGGCGAAATGTGCGACCCGCTCCAGCGGCCCGAGCACCGGCACGCCATTGA
>NZ_LYVQ01000117.1 GCF_001984095.1 Pelomonas sp. KK5 | reverse complement strand
CAGAGCCTTGCATTGTAGCCTGAAAATTTATGGGATTACAAGCGGACCTCCAAACTGGCGCGGACGGTGCGCGGCGCCAGCGGGTAGAGGTAGACATGGCTGTACTGGTACGGCGACTCGCGCCAGGCGCGGCGGTCGGCCAGGTTGTCGATGCCGGCGCGCCAGGTCCACTGCTGCGAACCCACGCGCTGCTCGTAGCGCAGGCCGGCGTCCAGGCGCGTCCAGCCCGGGATGCTGACGCTGTTGTCGGGCAGCACGGCGCGTGGGCCTTCGTAGACGAGGCCGCCCTGCAGTTGCAGGCCGCTCATGACGTCCTGGCGCGCATGCAGCTTCACCTGGGTCTGCGGCACGTTGACCGGGGTCAGGCCATTCAGGCTCGCATCGAGCGTGCTGCCTTCGTTACGAGCGCGCAGGCGCATGGCGCTGGCCAGCAGGCCGCCACCGCTCCACTTCAGGTCGGCCGTGGCCTCGATGCCGCGATGGTGGGCGCGGCCGTCGGCCACCGTCAGGCAGGAGCCATCGTCGCCGCTGCCGTCGCAGCGGTCGCGCCAGGCGGGCTGGCGGATGTCGAACCAGGCGAGCGACCAGTCCAGCGCGCGGGTGCCGGCCTTCAGTCCCGCCTCGAACTGGCGGCTCTTCATCGCCGGCAGGGCCTGGCCGGGGTTGGCATAGACGGGGCGGTTGGGCACGACGTCGGACTCGATGCCCTCGCCCCAGCTCGCATAGGCCATCAGCTCGGGCGAGACGGCGTAGCTGAGGCCCAGCCACGGCGTGGTGAAGGACTGGCTGTAGCGCGTTGCTTCCGATCCGTCGGTGACGGCGCTGCGGCGCTGCAGCCGCGTGTGGCGCAGGCCCAGCCAGGCCTGCCAGCCGGCGCCGAGCTGCACGGCGTCGCGCAGATAGAACTCGGTGCCGTGCTCGTCGCGGTTGGTGTTGCCGTCGAAGGTGCTCGGGTCGGCCGGCAGCTGCACGCTGCCGTCGACGTTGCCGGTGCCCATGTAGTTGTAGGCCTCGCCGCCGAAGCGGCTCCTGAAGCGGCTGAACAGCACCCCCGTCGACAGTTCCTGGCGCAGGCCGAATGCGCTGAACTTGCCCGTCAGCGACAGGTCCAGCGCGCTGCTGTCGCGGCGTTCGCCTTCGCTGCGGAAGTCGTAGAGGTCGAAGTCGCCGTTGGGGCAGTAGCGGTCGGCGTAGTAGGTGCCGTCGGCGGCCGAGCAGCCGTAGGGGAAGGCCAGGTGGTCATCGGTGCGCAGCCGCTGCACGCCCACATGGGCCTGGGCGCGCCAGTCCTCGTTCAGCTGCTGCGTGATGCGGAGCGAGGCGGTGCGGCCGTCGAATACGGTGGGCAGGGTCCAGCTCTGGTTGTTGAGGTTCAGGCGCGGGTTGACGCTGCGCGGATCGGGCACCGTGTCACCCAGCATGCTGAAGGCCGCCTGGTCCGGCTGGCTCTGGTGGCTCAGCTCGAACTCGGCCTCGACCAGGGTGCCAGGTCTTGCCTTCCATTCGACAGCGGCTGCCAGCAGCTGGCGATTGCCCTGGGCATCGCGCAGCTGCGGGTCCAGGCGCGCGGCGCTGGCATTGACGCGCAGCGCGAGCTCGTCGGACACGCGGTGGTTCCAGTCGAGCGAGGCTTCGACGGTGCCGCGCTGGCTGTACGCGAGCCCGAGCACGGTGCTGTCGACCGCCTGCGGCCGCTTGACGACCAGGTTCACCAGCCCGCCCGGCGCACTGGTGCCGGCCTGGATGCCGCTGGTGCCCTTGAGGATCTCCAGCGCCGACTTGTTGCCCAGGGGCAGGGCCGTCTCGGCATTGATCGGCAGGCCGTCGCGGCGGTAGTTGAAGCGGTTGTCCAGCGTGAAGCCGCGCACGCTGAGGTAGCTGATATAGCCCTCGGCGTTGTAGGAGTCGCCGACGCTGGCGTCCACGCTGGCAAGGCCGGCGATCGAGTCGATGCCCAGGTCCTTGAGCCGCTCGGCGGACAGCGACTCGGCCTGCATCGGCAGCTTGGCCAGCGGCGTGGTGCCGAAGCCGCCGATGAGGACCGGCGCGTTGTCGACGGCCTTGCCGCTGATGGTGACGGCCGGCAGCGCCTGTTGTTGCTGGGCCAGCACGAGGGGGCTGCAGAGCAGGGCAGCCGCGGCGGCGATGAGGGTGAGGGAACGGGTGGATGCCATCGTGATGCAGATGCGATGGCAGGTCGGCAAGGCGAGGCCGGGACGTCAGCGGGAAAGAGACTGGTGCGACGGCGGCATTGTTCGCATGCTTCCCTGCGCGAGGATTACCTCAATCAGGTTCAAAGGGACTCTCTCAGTCGCCCGCCACTGCAGCCGGCAACACCCCTAGCGAATGCGCGTCCAGCACAAGACCGGACACGCAGCCTGCATTCTAGCGAGGCTGTATCCCCGGACGGCTTGATGCCGATCAATCAAGCCGCCACGGCACTCGCTTACTGGCCGCGGCTGGCGCCTGCCTGGGCGCTGCCATCGGCCTTCAGGCCGCCTTCGCGACTGGCGCTGGCCGTGCCGGTGGCGCCCAGCTGGACGGCGGGCTTGGCCTGGCCGCCGCTGGCGTTGGCCGCGCCGGCAGCCGTGCCGGCCAGACCCGAGCCGGAGGCCGAGCCCGAGCCCGACCCGCTGGCACCCGCGGTGCCGGTCGATGCGCCGTCCACCTTGTCCTTCAGCTGGCTCGTCTTGTCGACCAGGCCGCTCTTGGCCTCGCCTAGCTTGCCCTGGGTGTTGTCCTTCAGTGCGCCGGCGGAATCGGTCGCCCGGCCCGCGAGCTGGCGCGCCGGATCGAGGTTCGGACGGCTGATCGCGCCATTCATCGTGCCGTTGACGTTGCCGGTGAAACCGCCGCCGAGGCCGCCCCCGATGCCACCGCCCAGGCCGCCGCCCAACAGGCCCGCATGGGCCGGCAAGGCGACAGCGGCCACGGCGGTCAGGGCGAGGGTCGTGCGGGCAATGGCGCGGCGAGTGTTGATGACGATGCTGTTCATGATGAGCTTCTCCTGCTGTTCATGGCGTCGGCCGATTCCGGCGCCTGCATCATCAAGAACGAGCGTCGGCCCGCGCTTCTTCCCGGTCAGTTGAAACGAAGCGTTAGCGGCGCGGCAGCCGCAGCGCCTCGCCGACGAGGCCCCAGCCGTAGATGTCGTCGCGCCCGGGCGGGCCGAGATCGATCGCGGCGGCGCGCAGGTGCTCCAGCTCGGGATCGCGCGCCAGCAGCGCCGCCACCAGCGGCGCGGCGAAGGAGGTGCCCCGCAGCTCGACGGTGCCGCCCGCCACGTCGGCCCCCCACAGCGCGCTGCCCGGCGCGGCAAACAGCACATGCGGCCCCCGGCCCGCCTCGGCCAGCACGCGCCGGCGCGGGTCCACGCCGGTCACCGCGACCACGCCCGGCCAGGCGGCGGGATAGAGCGGCGGGGCGGCGGGCCCGTCGTTGCCGACGGCGGCCACCAGCAGCAGGCCGCGGCGCTGCGCGGCGGCAACGGCCCGCTGAAGCAACTCGTTAGGTGGCCCGACCAGGCTGATGTTCACGACCCCGGCCTGCTGCCGGGCGAGCCAGGCCAGGCCCTCGGCCACGCGCAGCGCCGAGCCGCCGTCGGCCGCATCGCAATAGGCATCGAAGGCCAGCAGCCGGGCGCCGGGCAGGGCGCCACGCGAACCGACCAGCAGCGAGGCGACGGCCGTGCCGTGCGCGGCCGGGTGGGCGGCCGGGCAGCCGGCCGTCTCGATGCGGGCGGCCTGCAGCGTGGCATGGTCGGCGGCGATGCCGCTGTCGATCAGGCCGATGCGCCGCTGCGGCTCCGGGCTGCCGCCGCTGCTGCCGGGCTCCTGGGCCGTGGCTGCGGGGCGGATGGCGCCGCTGGCGAAATAGAGATGCTGGAAGTCGTAGCGGCCGTCGGGGTCCAGCGCGCGCAGGCGCAGCAGCAGGTCGGCGTCGGCGCGCAGCAGCAGGACCTGCAGGTCCAGTCCGTCGAGCGTACGGGTCTCGATCAGGCTGACGCCCGGCAGCGCCAGCGCGCGGGCGCGGGCCTCGTCGCTGGAAGGCAGGGCCAGCAACTGGCCGCGCACGATCACCTGGCCGGTCGGATCGCGGGTGAGCTCCTTCGGGTGGCGCTCCAGCAGCTCGTCGCCCAGCTCGCGCAGCGGTGCGGCGACCAGGGTGTCGACGCGCTGGCGCAGCGGGTCGGTGATCGGACGCAGGCGATCCGCCAGCGGCTGGGTGATCTGCGGCAGCAGGCGCAATTGCGCCTGCGAAGGTGCGGGCGCCAGCAAGGTGCCGAGCAGCAGGCCGAGGGTGATGATGATTCGGGTGTCCATGCAGGAATAACGTCGGCCGCATGGAAGAAAATCCGCCGCGCCAACGTTCTTCCAAGTATCGATGACCGTGAATGAGGAACTCCGACGGGAATTGGCCGCCTTGCTGCCGCGGCTGCGCCGCTTCGCGCGGACGCTGGCCTGGCAGCGCGAGGACGCCGACGATCTGGTGCAACTGGCGCTGGAGCGCGCGCTGACCAAGGCGCAGGACCAGTGGCAGCCCGGCACGCGGCTGGACGCCTGGGTGTTCCGGATCATGAAGAACGCCTGGATCGACGAGCTACGCGCGCGCGGCCGCCAGGGTGAGGTGATGGTGGCCAGCGCCGATGCGGACGAGTTGGGTGAACGGGTCGGCGAATCGGAGAGCGGCGCGCTGATCACGCGGCTCAGCGTTCACAAGGCGATGCAGCGCCTGCCCGAGGAGCAGCGGCTGGCGGTGAGCCTGGTGCTGGTGGAAGGGCTGTCCTACAAGGAGGCGGCCGAGAGCCTGGAGATCCCGGTCGGCACGCTGACCAGCCGGCTGGCGCGGGGCCGCGAGGCGCTGCAGGCGATGCTGATCGATGCAGAGGTGTGATGGCGATGGACAAGATGGATGACGACGACGAAACGCAGCGCATGGAAGTAAGCCGTTATGCCGACGGCGAGATGGAGGCGGCCGAGCGGCAGGCCTTCGAGGCGCGGCTGGCGGCCGAGCCGGCGCTGCAGCGGCGGCTGGCACGCGAGCGGCAGCTGCGCGCGATGCTGGGCGCCAGCTATGGCGCCATTGCCGAGGAGCCGGCGCCGCAGCGGCTGCTCGACGCTCTGAAGGCGCCGGGCGCGACCGTCATCCCCCTTGCCGCGGCGCGCCGCCCGCGCTGGACCTGGCAGCACTGGGGCGGCATGGCAGCCAGCATCGCGCTGGGGCTGGTGATAGGCCGGCAGATGCTGCCGCCGTCGTCATCGGGCGATGCGCTGAGCGCGCGGGGCGAGCTGGCGCTCGCGCTGGATGGCCAGCTTTCGGGCCAGCGTCTGGGCGCCGTCACGCCGGGCCTGAGCTTCGTGGCCCGCGGCGGCAGCTACTGCCGCACCTTCACCAGCGCAGACACCGCCGGGCTGGCCTGCCGCGATGGCGGCGGCTGGCGCCTGCGCCAGTTGATGCCGGCCGCGGGCGGTGCCAGCGGCGAATACCGCACCGCGGCCAGTTCCTTGCCCGCAGCCCTGCTGGAGGCGGTGGACCAACTGCGCGAGGGCGAAGTGCTGGATGCGCAGGCCGAAGCCGAAGCCCGCCGGCGACGCTGGGAGAATGCCTCGGCAGGCTCGCGATAGTGTCTAGACTCCGCTCCGTCAAAACGATGTTCAGGGAGAACACAGCTTGTCGGAAAACCCATTCGCCCCGCCCGCCGCCGCTGTCCAGGACATGCAGCCGCCGCCGGCCAGCCTCGCGCCCACGCCCTGGTTCGCGATCTCGACCACCAAGCTGCTGGTCATGACCCTGTGCACGCTGTCGCTGTACGAGATCTACTGGTTCTACCGGCAGTGGGCAGCCGTCAAGCTGCGCGAGCAGAGCGACGTGCTCCCGGCGGCGCGGGCGATCTTTCCGGTCTTCTTCTGCTACAGCCTGTTCGCCAAGGTGCGCGGGCGCGGCGCCGCGGGCCTGGCCGCGGGCCCGCTGGCCACCGGCTGGATCATCACCGCCCTGCTGTGGCGGGCGCCGGGTGCGATCGGCATGATCCCGCTGGCCGGCGTGCTGTTCCTGCTGCCGGTGCAGTCGGCGATGAACAACCAGAACGAAGTCTCGGTGCCGGGCCACGAGCCCAACGCGCGCTTCACGCTGTGGAACTGGCTGGCCATCGTGCCGGGCGGGCTGCTGCTGGTGCTGGCGCTGATCGGCGTGGCCGTCGAGAAATGAGCTGGTGAATGAGGAAGGCCGCCCACCCGGGCGGCCTTTTCACCAGGGGCAGGTCTTGCCTCAGTCGAAAACCGGCGAGTCCACGCCCAGCACCTTGTGCAGCTTCGGGCTGGTGGTCGTGTACTGCAGGTGCACGCGCTTGTCCGGGAAGATGTAGGGCGCGGCGCCGAAGGCGGCCAGCGCGCACTCGTGGAAGCCCGACAGGATCAGCTTCTTCTTGCCCGGATAGGTGTTCACGTCGCCCACGGCGAAGATGCCAGGCACATTGGTCTGGAACTTCTCGGTGTCCACGACGATCTGCTTGCGCTCCAGTGCCAGGCCCCATTCGGCGATCGGGCCGAGCTTGGGGCTCAGGCCGAAGAAGGCCAGCACCTCGTCGCAGGGCACGACGCGGGTCACGCCGTCGGCGCCCGCCACCTTCACGCCGGTCAGCACGCCGTCGCTCTCGACGATGTCGCTGATCTGGCCGACCAGGAACTGCATCTCGTGCTGCTCGCACAGCTCATGCATCTTGGCCACGCTCGCGGGAGCGGCACGGAAGCCGTCGCGGCGGTGCAGCAGGATCACGCTCTCGGCCTTGTGCGGGTTGCCGTCCTCGTTGCCGCCGCAGAAGTTCAGCGCCCAGTCCAGCGCCGAGTCGCCGCCGCCGACCACCAGAAGGTTCTTGCCGGCGAACTGCGAGGGGTTCTTCACGCGGTAGTGGATCTGCGCGCCCTCGTACTTGTCCACGCCGTCCACCTTCAGCGTGCGCGGCTGGAAGGAGCCCACGCCGCCGGCGATGAAGATGGTCTTGGTCAGGAAGGTCGTGCCCTTGCTGGTGGCGACGAAGAAGCGGCCGTCGTCCTGCTTCTCGACCGTCGTCACTTCCTGGCCCAGGTGGAAGGTCGCGCCGAAGGGTTCGATCTGCTTGAGCAGGTTGTCGGTCAGTTCCTTGCCGGTGCACATCGGCACGGCGGGGATGTCGTAGATCGGCTTGTCCGGATACAGCTCGATGCACTGGCCGCCCGGGTAGGCGAGCGAGTCGATGATGTGGGCCTTGATCTCGAGCAGGCCGAGTTCGAAGACCTGGAACAGGCCCACCGGGCCCGCGCCGACGATCACGGCATCGGTTTCGATCGGGCCCGCGTGTTCACCGGCTGTTTTCAGGACTTCTGCGTTCACTTGAGGTTCCATAGGGTTTGAGCCCGGGGTCTAAGCCGGGAGTCAATGGGGGTAATGAGTTAGGTCAGCGGACCAGCTCGGGCAGCTTGCCCGTCTTGTCCTTCCATTCGTCGGCATCCGGCAGGTGCGGCTTGCGCTTGGTGATGCTGGGCCACTTCTTGGACAGGTCGGCGTTCAGCTTGATCATGTGCTGCATGTCGCCGGGCACATCCTCCTCCGGCATGATCGCGTTGACCGGGCACTCGGGGATGCAGACCGCGCAGTCGATGCACTCGTCGGGATCGATGGCCAGGAAGTTCGCACCTTCGCGGAAGCAGTCGACGGGGCAGACATCGACGCAGTCGGTGTACTTGCAGCGGATGCACGATTCGATAACGACGTGGGTCATGGCGGGAAGAGCTTGTTGTGGGTGGGGCGCCGGACGTCGGCAAAAACGCGGATTTTAGTCGCTCAGGGCTTCTACCAGGGGATGCTCGGCGGCCGACCGGGTGGTGTCAGCGGGAATTCTTGCCAGCGGGGCAGCGCCGGCGCCGACTGTGACGACGGTCGGGCGGCCCTTGTGCAGCATCGAGGCGGCGGGCAGCGTGGCGACGGTGTGGTCGCTGGCCAGCGCATCGGCGCAGCCGGCGCGGGAGACGGCCAGCACCGGCGTGTCGGCCGGCCAGCCGGCGTCCAGCAGCTTGCGCGACAGGGCAGCGAGCTGCTGGCCGGCCATGTAGAAGACCTCGGTGTCGGCTGAGCGGTGGGCGACCAGCTCGCCGTCCTTGGTCATCGCGGTGGTCAGGCTGACGCTGCGGCCGGCGCCGCGGCGGGTCAGCGGGCGTTGCGTGTGGGCGGCTGCGGCGATGGCCGCGGTCACGCCGGGCACGACCTCCGACTCGATGCCGGCCTCGGCCAGCGCGATCAGTTCCTCTTCGAGGCGGCCGAAGACGCTGGCGTCGCCGCCCTTGAGCCGCACGACGAGGCCGTGCTGCTGCGCCTGCTTCACCAGCGCCGCGTTGATCGCGGTCTGCTTGGTCGAATGGCAGAAGCCGCGCTTGCCGACGTCGATCCACTGCGCCCGTGGCGCATGCTCGCGCAGGGCTGGATCGGTCAGCGCGTCGAACAGCACCACGTCGGCCTGCGCCAGCGCGCGGGCGCCGCGGACGGTGATCAGGTCGGCCACTCCAGGACCGGCGCTGACGAAGATGACCTTGCCCATAACCTCGATCCTCAGCGCACCAGCAGCGCACCCGAGGTGCGGTTGCTGGTCGGGTCGACGACGATCAGGCTGCCGCCGACGCGGTTGCTCGCATAGGGCTCCACCGGCAGCGCGGCCTGCACCTCGATGCGCACATGGCCGATCTCGTTGACGTTGAGCTGCTCGGCGTCCTTCGGCAACAGCGTGTGGATGTCGAGACGGTGCTCGATCGCGGTGATGCGCGCCTGCACCCAGCGGTTGCCGTGGCGCACCCAGTACTTGCGGCCGACCTGGGCCGGCTCGGTGTCCAGCCAGGCCAGGGTCGCCTCGAAGGCTTGCACCGGCGAGGCCGAGCCGGGCGTGACGATCCAGTCGCCGCGGCTGACGTCGAGCTGGCGGTCCAGCACCAGGCCGGCCGATTCGCCGGCCACGCTGTGGGCGACCGTCTCGCCGGCGCGGCGGACTTCGGTGACGATCGCCTTCTGCCCGCTCGGCAGGACCTGGATCTCGTCGCCGGCCTGCACCTGGCCGTGGGCGATGCGGCCCCACAGCGTGCGCATGTTGTGGCCGGTGCCCTCGCCGTCCTTGGCCACGTACTGCACCGGGATCAGCAGCTGGCCCTCGACGCGCTCCTGCACGCCCGGCAGGCTTTCCAGCACCTGCAGCAGCGAGGGGCCGTCGTACCAGTCGGCATCGAGCGGCTGGGTCACGTTGTCGCCGCGCAGCGCCGAGACCGGCACGATCGCGGTGACGGTGATGCCCGCCTGCTCGGCGAACTTCCCCAGCGCCTTGCTGACCGCCGCGAAGGCCGGGCCGGGCTGCTCGACCGCATCCAGCTTGTTCACCGCGAACACGATGCTCGGCACGCGCAGCAGGTGGGCCAGCAGGCTGTGGCGGCGGGTCTGCGGCAGCAGCGTGACCTCGGGCTCGTGCGTGTCCAGCTTGGTGATGTCCACCAGCACGACGGCGGCGTCCGAGCCGGCGGCGGCGGTCACCATATTGCGGGTGTACTGCTCGTGGCCCGGTGCGTCCGCAATGATGAACTTGCGCTTCTTGGTGGCGAAGTAGCGGTAGGCCACGTCGATCGTGATGCCCTGCTCGCGCTCGGCTTCGAGGCCGTCGGTCAGCAGGCTCAGGTCGATCGGGGCGCCGGCGGCGCGCTTCTCCAGCGTGTCCAGCTGGTCGGCCAGGATCGCGCGGCTGTCGAACAGCAGGCGGCCGATCAGCGTGCTCTTGCCGTCATCGACGCTGCCCGCGGTGAGGAAGCGCAGCGCGCGGTGGTGGGTGTCGACTTCGGAGTCGTGGACGATCGTGTTCAAGACAGCACTCATGATCAGAAATAGCCTTCCTTCTTGCGGCGCTCCATCGAGGCCTCGGAGGTGCGGTCGTCCATGCGGGTGGCGCCGCGCTCGCTGACGGTGACGGTCAGCGTCTCCTCGACGATGTCCGCCGCGTCGGCGGCATCGCTCGCCACCGGGCAGGTGCAGGTCATGTCGCCGACGGTGCGGAAGCGCACGGTCTCGGTCACGATCTGCTCGCCCGCTTCCGGCGGGGTCACGTCCGTCACCGGCACCAGCAGGCCCTTGCGGTGGATCACCTCGCGCTGGTGCGCGAAGTACAGGCTCGGCAGCGGGATGTTCTCGCGGGCGATGTACAGCCACACGTCCAGCTCGGTCCAGTTGCTGATCGGGAAGGCGCGGAAGTGTTCGCCCGGGCGGATGCGGGTGTTGAACAGGTTCCACAGCTCGGGCCGTTGTTCCTTGGGCTGCCATTGCCCGAAGCTATCCCGGTGGCTGAAGATGCGCTCCTTCGCGCGGGCCTTTTCCTCGTCGCGGCGGGCACCGCCGATCAGTACGTCGAAGCGGTTCTCCTCGATCGCTTCCAGCAGCGTGACGGTCTGGTGGCCGTTGCGCGACTCCAGCGGATGCGCGAGGCGCACGGTGCCGCGGGCGATCGAGTCGTCCATGTGCGCGACGACCAGGCGTTCGCCCATCTCGGCCACGCGGCGGTCGCGGAACTCGATCACCTCGGGGAAGTTGTGGCCGGTGTCCACGTGGACCAACGGGAAGGGCAGCTTGCCGCTGAATTCATTGCCGGCGATGCGCTTCTTGAAGGCCTTCTCCGCGAGGCGCAGGACGACGCAGGAATCCTTGCCGCTGGAGAACAGCAGGCCGGGCCGCTCGAAGGAGGCTGCGACCTCGCGCAGGATGAAGATGGCCTCTTCTTCGAGGTGGTCGAGATGGCGATGGTCCACGGTGGGCAGCAGTTGTTCGATGTTCAGCGGCGCGTTCATGCCGGCTCCTTGGTGGCGTGCAGGCCACATTCCTTTGCAGTCTCGTCTTCCCACCACCAGCGGCCGGCGCGGAAGTCTTCGCCGACGGCGATGGCGCGCGTGCACGGCGCGCAACCGATGCTGGGCATGAACTGGTCGTGCAGGGCGTTGAACGGCACGTCGTTCGCGGCGATGTAGTGCCAGACGTCGGCCCAGCTCCATTCGGCCAGCACATTCAACTTGGCGCGGCCCTTGCCGTCGTCCTCGCTGAACGGCACCTCGGCGCGGTTGCTGCTCTGCTCGCGGCGCAGGCCGGTGATCCAGGCCGTGCGGCCTTCCAGCATGCGGGCGAGCGGCTCCAGCTTGCGCACCGCGCAGCAGGCCTTGCGCAGCGCCAGGCTCTCGTACATTGGCTTCTCGCCATTGGCCTTCACGAAGGTGATGACGGCTTCCTGCACCGGCGTGAACACCTCGACCTTCAGGCCGTAGCGCTGCTCGATTGCGGGCACCAGGGCCAGCGTCTCGTCGTGCAGCATGCCGGTGTCCAGCGTGGCGATGGCGACCGGGAGCGCGTGGCGGGCGATCAGGTCGGTGATCACCATGTCCTCGGCGCCAAGGCTGGTCGACTGGATGAGGCCGGCGCCGTACTGGCTAACGGCTTCCTTCAGCAGACCGATCGTGCGCGCCAGCCGCTCGTCGAAGCCGGCCGTCTTGCGGGCGTACAGCTCGATCGCCGAGGCCTTGGGCGCCGGGCCGCCGATGAAGGAGACTTCACCGCCGCTCACGATGCGCTCACTGCGAAATGCGGCCGCGTGGCCGTCACGTCGCCCTGGTAGTACTGCGGGAAGAAGCTCAACTGGCGCTCGGCCGCCTCGCGGCTCTCGCCGGCGCGCAGCTGCACCGCGTCGAAGCCGGTGCGGGCCAGCAGCGGCACCATGTCCACCAGCACCTCGCCGGCGGCGCGCACTTCGCCGTGGAAGCGCAGACGCGAGCGCAGCAGGCGGGCCTGGCTGTAGGCGCGGCCGTCCACCCACTTGGGGAACTTCAGCACGATCAGCGACAGGCGCGGCAGGTCATTGGCGAGCTGCTCGATGTCGAAGTCGTTGTCCACTTCGACGCCGGTGGGCAGGCCGGCGGGCCAGTGATCGCGCACGGCGTGCCACTGCTCGATCGTCAGCAGGCGATAGGGCGCGGGATCCGGGTCGGGCTTGGGGCCGTCCTCGCCGATCACGCGGTGCCATTGGTCGTGGTGGGTGTCGATGAACTTCATGGTCTGGCTCGATCAGGCGGTGGCGGTGGCGGGCTGGCCGGTCAGGGTGCGCACGGCATTGGCCGGCGCCTTGAAGGGCTCCACGCCGAGGCGGCGCACGGTGTCGATGAAGCGCTCGCCGGCGCTGCGCTCGGCGCGGTAGGTGGCGACGATGGACTCGATCACGTCAGGCACCTCGTCGGCGGCGAACGACGGGCCGATCACCTTGCCGACGCTGGCCGCGCCGGAGATGGTCGAGCCGTCCGAGCCGCCCAGCGTCACCTGGTACCACTCGCTGCCGTCCTTGTCGACGCCGAGGATGCCGATGTGGCCGCTGTGGTGGTGGCCGCAGGAGTTGATGCAGCCGCTGATGTGCAGGTCGATGTCGCCGATGTCGTAGAGCTCGTCGAGATCCTCGAAGCGCTCGGTGATGGCCGCGGCCACCGGAATCGAGCGGGCATTGGCCAGCGCGCAGAAGTCGCCGCCGGGGCAGGCGATCATGTCGGTCAGCAGGCCGATGTTCGGGCTGGCCACGCCGAGGGCGCGGGCCGCCTCGAAGACGGCGGGCAGGTCGCTCTCGCGCACCCAGGGCAGCACCAGGTTCTGGTCATGGCTGACGCGCAGTTCCGACTGGCTGTAGCGCTCGGCCAGCGCGGCGGCGGCGTCCATCTGGTCGGCCGTCGCATCGCCGGGCGCCTGGGCCGGGCGCTTGAAGGACAGCGTGACGGCGCGATAGCCGCTCAGCTGGTGGCCGTGGACGTTGCGTTCCAGCCAGCGCTTGTAGGCGCCCGCCTGCACGCCTTCGAAGACGTCAAGACCTGGCACCGCCTTCACGCCGGCGGGCGTCGTGAAGCTGGCCGACACGCGGTCCAGCTCGGCCTGCGGAATGATGTGGGCCGCGCCCTCGACGTCGTGCTCGAGGATGTTGCGGAACTCCTCGGCGACCTGGTCGAAGAACTTGTGGCCCTCGGCCTTCACCAGGATCTTGATGCGGGCCTTGTACATATTGTCGCGACGGCCGTAGCGGTTGTAGACGCGCACGATCGCCTCGATGAACACGAGGATCTGGTTCCAGGGCAGGAACTCGGCGGCCACCTGGCCCAGGATCGGCGTGCGGCCCATGCCGCCGCCCACCAGCACCTTGAAGCCGACCTCGCCGGCCGCGTTTTTCACCAACTGCAGGCCGATGTCGTGCCAGGCGATGGCCGCGCGGTCCTCGGCAGCGCCGGAGATCGCGATCTTGAACTTGCGCGGCAGGAAGGCGAACTCGGGGTGCAGCGTGCTCCACTGGCGCAGCACTTCCGCATACGGGCGCGGGTCCACCAGCTCGTCGGGCGCGATGCCGGCGAAGGCGTCGCTGGTGATGTTGCGAATGCAGTTGCCGCTGGTCTGGATGCCGTGCATGTCCACGTCGGCCAGCAGGTCCATCACGTCGGCCGAACGCTTCAGCGGGATCCAGTTGTACTGGACGTTCTGGCGCGTGGTGAAGTGGCCGAAGCCGCCCTGGCCGGCGAAGGCACCGTCAGCGACGACGTCGAACTCGCGGGCGATGTGGGCCAGCTGGCGCAGCTGCTTGGCCGACAGCACGCCGTAGGGCACGGCCACGCGCAGCATCGGCGCATGGCGCTGGATGTACCAGCCGTTCTGCAGGCGCAGCGGGCGGAACTCGTCGTCGCTGAGCGTGCCGTCGAGGTTGCGGGTCAGCTGGTCGCGGTATTGCGCGGCGCGGCTGCGGACGAAATGGCGGTCGAAGTCGGTGTAGGCGTACATAACTTGTTAGTTCTGCAGATTCAATTCACAGGCTCAGGCGAGCACCTTCCAGCCGGCGGTCACCAGCGAGATGCAGAGCAAGGCACGGATCACGCCGTCGGGCAGGCGGCGGGTCAGCTGCGCGCCGACCCAGATGCCGGGCAGCGAGCCCATCAGCAGCGGCAGCAGCAGGCCCCAGCTGACATGCCCCAGGCTGGCGTGGCCGATGCCGGCCACCAGGGTGAGCGGCACCGCGTGGGCGATGTCGCTGCCGACGATGTAGCGGGCTTCCAGGCGCGGATAGATCAGGAGGATCAGCGTGGCGCCGATCGCGCCGGCGCCGATCGAGGACAGCGACACCAGCACGCCCAGGATCAGCCCGGCGATGACGGTCAGCACCGGCTGGCGGGCCGGCGTGATCCAGCGCTCGAGCTTGATGCCGACGGCCATCCAGGACTGCTTGAAGGCGACGACCACGGCCGTCAGCAGCAGCGCGATGCCCAGCGAGAAGGTGAGGGCGTGGGCCCAGGACTTGGTGATGCCGGTCTGGTGCATCACCGCCACGGTGACGATCGAGGCCGGGATCGAACCTGCCAGCAGCAGGCTCGTGATGCGCCACTTCACATGGCCGTGGCGCGCGTGCGCCACCGAGCCGGAGACCTTGGTGATGGCCGCGAACCACAGGTCCGTGCCGATGGCGATGGCGGGGTTCAGCTTGAACACCGACAGCAGCAGCGGCGTCATCAGCGAACCGCCGCCGACGCCGGTGATGCCGATGATGGCGCCGACGCCGAATCCGCTGATGACAGCCGTCCAGTCCAAATCCAAGCTCCCTGAGAGATCCATGAAAGACAGCCAAGCAGGCTGTCGGGAGGATCACTCTAGGGAATGCTTATATGTTTTGGAACGATTTTTTCCGCGGCTATATATATCTGAGAAGCATATAAGAACATGCGGCCGGCGGCTAAAGGGCCAGTTGGGCCAGTGCCTCGACCTGTTCGGCGATCCGGGGCGGCGGGCTGTCCAGCAAGGTCCGGATCAGGTCTGCGTTAGCGCTCGCTTCGCAGCAATCGTTGAGGGGCCAATCGATGTCGGTGGTGTCGCTCGGATGCAACTCGACCGGCTCCCCGCCGAAGAAGCCGATCAGATGGGCGCGGCGGCGCAGGTGCGCATAGGCCTCGCCCTCGCTGGCGCGCATCAGCAGGGCACGACCGCCGCCGCGGGTGAGCGGCGGCAGGGCCTGGCCCATGCTGTCGAGGTATTCGGGATGGGTGACGGCCACGACGCGCACGCTGCGGCCGGGCGCGGCATCCAGCAGCTTGGCCACGCTATGGCCGCTGTTGCGCACGCCCAGGCGGGGGCGCAGCGCCATCAGCCGGTCGAGGCCGGGGTTGAGCAGGTGCAGCGGCAGGCTGGCCAGGCGGCGCTCGACGAGTTGGGCCGAGGCCTCGGCCACCGAGCCCGCGGCGGGCAGGCCCATCGCGTCCAGCAGCGCGAACGGGCTCTCCCGACTGTCGAAGTCATGCCGGCCGAAGATCAGCACCGGCACGCCGCGCCGCGCCAGCAGCAGCGCCACCAGCGGCATCAGGTTGGCCTGCTTGCGTGCGCCGTTGAAGGTCGGCAGCAGCACGCAGCGGGGGCCGCCGGCGGGTACGTCCACCTGCGCCGTCCGTGCCTGCATCGCGCGCACGAAGCCGTCCAGCTCCGCCGGGCTCTCGCCCTTGATGCGCATGCTCAGCAGGATGGCGCCGAGCTCCATGTCCGGCACGGCGCCGTCCAGCATCTGGCCGAACAGGCGCTCGGCCGTGGCCGCGTCCATGTCGCGGGCGCCGCGGGTGCCGCGGCCGATCTCCTTGATCAGCGGTGCGAATTCGTTCATGGCTGCAGTTTAGGAGTGTCGACGTAACGACAAGTTTCAGCGTCATGACGGCAGACCGTGCAGTATTGCCACACGGGGACGACGAAGGTGGTGCACACGGGCCGCCGACGGTTATCGTTGCCCGCCGCCATGAAAACGCCGACCTATCAGCCGCGCTCGATCTACGTCACCCTGTCGGTGATCATGATCGGCATGGTGCTGCTGCTCTATGCGGCACTGGCCGGCTACCAGCTGCAGGCCGGCAAGCGCCGCATGCTGACCCAGGCGGCGGACACCTTCGAGCGGGTGGGCCGCGAGGCGGTGGCGGCGATCGAGGGCGAACTGCGCCCGGCCCGCATCACCGCCGAGCTGCTGGCCCGCACGCCGCTGCTGGCCGACGGAGAGCCGTCCGCCCGCCTGGCCGAGCTGCCGCTGATGGCCGGCGCCCTGCATGCCAACCCCTCGCTGGAAGCGGTGTTCGGCGGTACGGCCCAGGGCTCCTTCCTGCTGTTGCGCCGGCTCGACAGCGAAGCCCAGCGGCAGGTCTTCAAGGCACCCGCCGGCACGGCCTACCTGCTGCAGTCGGTGGATCGCAGCGGCGCTGCCGGGTCGCTGGGGCGCTACCGCTTCTATGCCGCCGACCTGGCCCTGCTGGAGACGCGCGAGCAGCCCGACTACGACTTCGATCCCCGCATCCGCCCCTGGTTCGAGCTGGCCGTCGAGCGCGGCGGCGGCGCGGTGCAGACGGCGCCCTACCTGTTCTTCACCACCGGCCAGGTCGGCCTCACCCTGGCGGCCGCGTCGGCACAGGGGCGGGCCGCGGCCGGCGTGGACGTGAGCCTGCGCGCGCTGTCGGAGATGCTGGCGAAGCAGCGCATCACGCCCTCGGCCGAGCTGATGATCGTGGACGCGCGCGGCGCGGTGCTGGCTTATGCGGGCCTGAGCCCGAAGCCCGCGGCGAGCACGTCCTCCAAGGGCGAGCGCCGGCTGCCGATGGCCGACGAGATCGGCTCGCCGGTGCTGCAGCAGGTCTGGTCGGCCGCACGCGACCCGCAGGCGGCGCTGCCGCCCTTGCTCGAGGTCGAGGATCGCGAATGGGTCGTGCGGGTGGAGCCGCTGGTCGATGCAGCGGCGCCCGGTGCCGGGCCGCAACTGCGCCTGGCCATTGCCGCGCCGCGCGACGAGCTGCAGGCCGATGCGCTGCGCAACCGCCGCGCCAGCGTGTTCATCACCGCGGGCATCGTGCTGCTGATGCTGCCCATCGTGCATTGGGCCGCCAACCTGGTGTCCAAGCCGCTGAAGCAGCTGAGCCGGGAGGCGCGCACGATCCGCCGCTTCGACTTCAGCGGGCCGGACCCGGGGCGCAGCATGATCTGGGAGGTGGATCAACTGGCCATGTCCATGGCCGGCATGAAGCACACGCTGCAGCAGTTCCTGGAGATCTCCAGCGCGCTGTCGGCCGAGCGCCATTTCCCGACGCTGCTGGACCGCATCCTGCAGGAGACCATCGCCGTCAGCCAGGCCAATGCCGGCGCGCTGCACCTGCTCAGCGCCGATGGCCGGCTGCTGGAGCCGGTAGCCACGCGGCTGCGCGACAGCAAGGGTGACAGCAGCGTGCTGCAGACGCTGCGCGTGGACGAGGCGGACAGCGTCTCCGTCTCGGTGCTGGCGCTGCAGCGCGACGGCACGGTGGAGTCGGAGATCGAGTGGTCCGACCCGCGCCACCTGGCCGCCTACGGCAGCCTGTTCAGCCGCCTGCAGACCTCGCGCCTGCGCCTGCTGGCGCTGCCGCTGAAGAACCGCCGCAACGAGGTGATCGGCACGCTGTCGCTGAGCTTCGAGGCGGCCGAGCGGGGCAGCGTGCGCCAGGGCCTGGCGCCGGCGCGGGTGGCCTTCGTCGAGGCGCTGTCGGGCACCGCGGCGGTGGCGATCGACAACCAGCAGCTGCTGCGCGCGCAGAAGGACCTGCTGGAGAGCTTCATCCGCCTGGTCGCCGGCGCCATCGACGCCAAGAGCCCCTACACCGGCGCCCACTGCCAGCGCGTGCCCGAGCTGACCAAGATGCTGGCCGAGGCCGCCTGCGCGGCCACCGAGGGGCCCTATGCCGATTTCCAGCTTGGCGAGGACGAGTGGGAGGCGCTGCACATCGCCTCGTGGCTGCACGACTGCGGCAAGGTGACGACGCCGGAGTTCGTCGTCGACAAGGCCACCAAGCTGCAGACCATCCACGACCGCATCCACGAGGTGCGCATGCGCTTCGAGGTGCTCAAGCGCGATTCGCTGCTGCAGCGCTACGAACAGGAGCTGGGCGCCGAGGAGGTGGAGCGGCTCAGGCAAGACCTGGCCCCGCTGCATGCGCAGCTCGACGAGGAGTTCGCCTTCGTGGCCGGTTGCAACGAGGGCGGCGAATACCTGTCGCCGGAGAAGATCGGCCGCCTGCGCGAGATCGGTGGCCGCAGCTGGACCCGCACGCTGGACGACCGGCTGGGCGTCTCGCACGACGAGCGCCGCCGCAAGGACGCGGCGGGCCCGCCGGCGGCCCTGCCGGCCCAGGAACGCCTGCTGGCCGACAAGCCGGAGCAGGTCTTCGAGCGGCCGCCCAGCGAGCTGCTGCCCGAAGGCTTCAGCGTGCAGCAGCCCGAGCACCTGTACAACCGCGGGGAGCTCTACAACCTCTCGATCAGCCGCGGCACGCTGACGACCGAGGAGCGCTACAAGATCAACGACCACATCGTGCAGACGATCCGCATGCTGGAGGAACTGCCCTTCCCGCGGCACCTGAAGCGCGTGCCCGAGATCGCCGGCGGCCACCACGAGAAGATGGACGGCAGCGGCTATCCCAAGGGCCTGACCCGCGACACGATGAGCGCCGAGGCGCGCATGATGGCCATCGCCGACGTGTTCGAGGCGCTGACCGCCGACGACCGGCCCTACAAGAAGGGCAAGACGCTATCGGAGGCGATGCAGATCATGGGCCGCATGCGCGACGGCGACCACATCGACCCGGAGCTGTTCGAGCTGTTCCTGCGCTCGGGCGTGTGGCTGCGCTATGCGCGGCGTTTCATGCGGCAGGAGCAGATCGATGACGTCGACATAACTGACTACCTGGACGGCGCAGCCATTCCCGCTCAGGCAGCGACCGGCTGAGGCGTCCGCAGCGCCGAGAACAGGTTCTTCGGGTCGCGCAGGTCGGGGATCAGCGCCAGCGGCGTGCCCAGGCCGTGCTCCGCCGCCAGCTCGCGCAGCAGGCGCAGCGTCGAGAAGTCCTCCAGCGCGAAGCCCACCGAGTCGAACACCGTGATCTCGTCGGCCGCCTTGCGGCCGGGCGCCTCTGCGCGCAGCACGCGCCACAGCTCGGTCACGGCGAAATCCGCCGGCATCTGCTGGATGTCGCCCTCGATGCGGCTCTGCGGCTCGTACTCGACGAAGACGGAAGCCGCTTCCAGCACGTCGCGATGCAGCTCGGTCTTGCCGGGGCAGTCGCCGCCGACGGCATTCAGGTGCATGCCGGGCGCCAGCATGTCCGGCGTGATGATGGTGGCCAGCGCCTTGTCGGCGGTGGCGGTGGTGACGATGTCCGCCCCGTGCACCGCCTCGGCCGTGCTGGCGAAGCTGCGCAGCCGCAGGCCCGAGCGGCCGCCGAGGTTGCGGATCAGCTTGGCGGTGGCGGCCGGGTCCGTGTCGAACAGGCGCAGTTCCTCGATGCCCAGCAGGTGATGGAAGGCCAGGGCCTGGAATTCCGCCTGCGCGCCGTTGCCGATCAGCGCCATCGAGCGGCTGCCCGGCCGGGCCAGGCGGCGCGCGGCCATGACCGAAACGGCGGCGGTGCGCAGCGCGGTGGCCAGCGTCATCTCGCTGAGCAGCAGCGGCATGCCGGTGGCCACCTCTGCCAGCACCCCGAAGGCCATGACGGTGGGGAGCTGGCGCAGGTGGTTCAGCGGGTGGCCGTTGACGTACTTGAAGCTGTAGAGCGTGGCATCGGCGATCGGCATCAGCTCGATCACGCCGCCGGAAGAATGGGCGGCGCTGCGCGCGCTCTTGTCGAATTCGGGCCAGCGGCGGAAGTCGCCCTCCATCTGCCCGACCAGCGCCTCGAAGAGGGCGGGCAGGCCCAGGCGGGCGGCGAGATGGGCGATGTCCTCGGTGCGCAGGAAGGTGGTGCTGTCCATGATCGGGCAATGCGTAGTTGGCTTGGGAATGATTCTTCCGGGCGGCTGCGCCAATCAGAAGCGCAAGAAATGGCAAGAAATTGATTGGAACTTGCCATATCGGCAGGGCAAACTGTCGAAATGGACGATCTCGATCAACAACTGCTGGCCCTGCTGCGGCTGGACGCTCGGGCCAGCGTGGCCACCCTGGCGGGCAAGCTCGATGTCTCGCGCGGCACCGTCAGCAACCGCATCACGCGGCTGGAGGACCAGGGCGTCATCAACGGCTACACCGTGCGTCTGCGGCCGGACGCGGTGCCGGACGAGATCGTCGCGTGGATGAGCATCACCGTCGAAGGCAACCGCACGCGCGAGGTGGTCAGCCACCTGCTGGGCGAACCCGGCGTGAACGGCCTGTTCGACACCAACGGCCGCTGGGACCTGCTCGCCGAACTGCGCGCGCCCAACCTCGGCGCGCTGTCGCAGGTGCTGGACCGGGTGCGGCTGATCAAGGGCATCGGCACGACCGAGACCAGCATCCACCTGCAGAGCTACAAGCTGGGCTCCTAGAATTCCGCGATGAGCTTGAACGTTACCGCCCGCCGGCCGCGCCTGCTGCTGCGCTCGCTGGGCCTGGCAGCCCTGACCCTGGCGCTCGCCGCCTGTTCCAACCTGCCGCTGATCGGCGAGCCCGCCCCGCCGCCAGTCACGCC
>NZ_LYVQ01000116.1 GCF_001984095.1 Pelomonas sp. KK5 | reverse complement strand
TGGCTGGCTGACGCGGTCCGAGCGCGCCCGCCTGGAAGGTCTGGCCGCACCCTCTCGCCGCGCCACCTTTCTGGCCGGTCGCTGGCTGCTGAGGCAACTGCTGGCCGAGTTGTTCGGAGGCTCGCCGACCGAGCACACGGCCGAGATCGACGTGCAGGGTCGCAGCAGTGCCTGCGGCGGCTCCGCCAACATTTCGCACAGCGGCGACCGGTTCGCCGCCGCCTGGTCGCCCGAGCCTATCGGCATCGACATCGAACTGCTGCGCCCGCGCCGCGATCTGCTCGGCTTGGCGGCCGGCGTGCATGGGCCGGCCCAGTGCGCGGAGCTGGCCCTGCTGGACGATGCGACGAGGTTGCGTCGGTTCTACGAGTTATGGACGCTGAAGGAAGCCACGCTCAAACGCGAGGGCGAGGGCCTGGATATGGCGCGGATGCGCGGCATGGACTTCATGGCCGATAGGGACGGCGACTGCTGGAGCCTGGCGCTGGAGCACGAGGATCTGGCACTGGCCGTGGTCGGGCCGCTCCGGACGCCCGGGCTGCCGCCCGGCGTCACCGTCATCGATCGGCTGCGCCTGAAAGCCTAGAATCGCGGCCCCTCCGCCTGCGATCCATCCCGCTCATGACCCGAGCCCTCCCCATCACCCGCAGCCACGGCATCGAAGCCGTGGAACTCGTCGCCCCCGACGGCGCCCGCGCCACCATCGCGCTGCATGGCGGCCACCTGCTGTCCTGGATCCCCGCTGGCGGCGAGGAGCAGCTCTACCTGTCGCCGACCTCCGAGTTCGCGATCGGCCAGGCGATCCGTGGCGGGGTGCCGGTGTGCTTCCCGCAGTTCGCCGAGCGCGGCCCGCTGAAGAAGCATGGCTTCGCCCGCACCAAGCCCTGGCAGCTGGTCGCGGCGGAGCAGGGCGAGAGCGACGCGCTGGCGGTGCTCAAGCTCGGCGACGACGCCGCCACCCGCATGGTCTGGCCCCATGCCTTCGAGCTGGAACTGAGCGTGCGCATTGCCGGCCAGGAACTGCAGATCGAGCTGGCCTGCGAGAACAAGGGCGACAGCGCCTTCGAGTTCACCGCCGCGCTGCACAGCTACTTCCGCGTGGCCGACATCGACGCCACCAGCGTGCAGGGCCTGTCGGGCCTGGACTACTTCGACTCGGTGGACCAGACGAACAAGAGCCAGCGGGTGGACCTGCTGCTGCCCTCCGGCGAGATCGACCGGATCTACCAGGGCGTGGGCTCGCAAGACCTGACCCTCAAGGAACAGCTCGCCGCCGCCGACAACAAGGAGCGCCGCGTCGAGATCCGCCAGCAGGGCTTCGAGGATGCGGTGGTCTGGAACCCGGCCGCCGCCAAGTGCGCGACGCTGGCCGACATGCCCGCCGACGGCTGGCGCCAGATGCTGTGCATCGAGGCCGCCGCGGTGATGAAGCCGATCCGGCTGGAGCCCGGCGAAAGCTGGGCGGGGCTGCAAAGCCTGAACGTTGTGGCGTAAGCTGGCCGCTCCTCAAAGGGGAGCGATCAGATGGCCAAGAAGCAAGGCAAGCTCGGCAAGTCCGCCTACCTGGAGCAGCTCGCGCCGCTGCAGCTGGAACTCAATGCGATGGCCCGCTGGCTGCTGCACACGGGCAGGCGCGTGGTGGTCATCGTCGAGGGGCGCGACACGGCCGGCAAGGGCGGCGTGATCTCGGCGATCGGCGAGACGCTGAATCCGCGCCAGTGCCGCACCGTGGCCCTGGCCAGGCCCAGCGAGTACGAGCAGGGCTGCTGGTACTTCCAGCGCTACATCGCCCACCTGCCGTCGGCCGGCAATATCGCGCTGTTCGACCGCAGCTGGTACAACCGCGCCGGCGTCGAGACGGTGATGGGCTTCGCCTCCGAAGACCAGACCAAGTCCTTCCTCAAGCAGGCGCCGGTGTTCGAGAAGCTGCTGGTGGACGACGGCATCCTGCTGTTCAAGTACTGGCTCACCGTGGACCAGGCGCAGCAGGAAGAGCGCTTCCAGGAGCGCCTGGCCGACCCGCTCAAGCGCTGGAAGCTCTCGCCGATCGACGTCGATGCGCGTCGCCTCTACAAGGAATACGGCAAGGCCCGCGAGCGCATGCTCGACGCCACGCACACCAAGCACGCGCCGTGGACGCTGGTCGACTTCAACGACCAGCGCCAGGGCCGGCTCACGTTGATCCGCGACCTGCTGGACCGCATCCCCGAGGTCGACGTGCCCGACAAGAAGATCGAGTTCCCGCCCTTGCCGGACAAACCGCAGCGGGAGCACTTCGGAAAACTGAAGCCGATCTGAACGCTCGGGGGCGCATCGGATAATGCCCCGATGAGCTCTTTTGCCCCCTTGCAGAACGACACCTTTCTGCGCGCCTGCCTGCGCCAGCCCACCGAACACACGCCGGTCTGGCTGATGCGCCAAGCCGGTCGCTACCTGCCCGAGTACCGCGAGACGCGGGCCAAGGCCGGCAGCTTCATGGGCCTGGCCACCAACACCGACTACGCCACCGAGGTCACGCTGCAGCCGCTGGAGCGCTACCCGCTGGACGCCGCCATCCTGTTCAGCGACATCCTGACCGTGCCCGACGCGATGGGCCTGGGCCTGTCCTTTGCGCTGGGGGAGGGGCCGAAGTTCGCCAAGGTCGTGCGCGACGAGGCGGCCGTGGCGGCGCTCGAAGTGCCGGACATGGACAAGCTGCGCTACGTTTTCGACGCGGTCACTTCGATCCGGAAGGCGCTGAACGGCCGCGTGCCGCTGATCGGTTTCTCGGGCAGCCCGTGGACCCTGGCCTGCTACATGGTCGAGGGCGGCGGCTCCGACGACTACCGCCACGTCAAGGCGCTGATGTACTCGCGCCCGGACCTGATGCACCGGATCCTCGAAGTCAATGCCGCTGCAGTAGCGCGTTACCTCAACGCACAGATCGAGGCCGGCGCCCAGGCCGCGATGATCTTCGACTCCTGGGGCGGCGTGCTAGCCGACGGCATGTTCCAGCGCTTCAGCCTGGCGTATTCGAAGCGCGTGCTGGAGCAGGTGAAGACCGAGCACGAGGGCAAGCGCATCCCGCGCATCCTGTTCACCAAGGGCGGCGGCCTGTGGCTGGACGAGATCGCCGATGCCGGCGCCGATGTCGTCGGCCTGGACTGGACGGTCAACCTCGGCGCCGCCCGCGCCCGCGTCGGCGACCGGGTGGCGCTGCAGGGGAACATCGACCCGAACGTGCTGTTCGCGCCCCCCGAAATGGTGCGCGAGCAGGTACGGGCTGTCCTGGACAGCTACGGCCCCGGACCGGGCCATGTGTTCAATCTGGGACACGGCATCAGCCAACACACGCCGCCGGAGTCGGTGGCGGCCCTGGTCGACGAAGTCCACACCCATTCCCGCAAGCTGCGCAGCGCCTGAATCCACGGGCCGCCGAGCGTGAAGTAAGCACTCAGCGCAGGGACTTATCCCCAAAAAATGGGACGCACCCGGAGGCTGCAAAAAATGTTGCGGTGCAGCTTCTCGTTTACCCGATTGAAGCCTAAGTCGTTGATTCACATGGGGTCGGGTCGCCCGCACCGAAAGCGTGCGACGCCGGCCTGTCGGACCGGCGAGCACCGCGACGCAGCAAAGCCCGGCAGTTCCCCACAAAGTTATCCACAGCCTTGTGGGAAAGGTTGGAAGCCGTTCCAAATCATGGACTTACAAGCAGGAATTCAAGCCGCGTGGCAGCGCTGACCGTCGCGCTGCGGGTGGCGGTCGACACGCCGCAGCACAGCGGCCTGAGCGGCCCGCTGGACTACCTGGCCGAGCAGCCGCTGCCGCCGGGCAGCCTGGTGCGCGTGCCGCTGGGCAAGCGGGAGCTGCTGGGCATCGTCTGGGCTGGTGAAGCTGAAAGCAGTGACACGACCGCGCTGCGCCCGATCCTGGCGACGCTGGACGGCCTGCCGCCGCTGGGCGAGGCCTGGTGCCAACTGATCGAGTTCGCCGCCCGCTACTACCAGCGCAGCATCGGCGAGCTGGCGCTGTCGGTGCTGCCGCCGCAGCTGCGCGAGCTGGAGCCTTCGCAGCTGCAGCTGCGCCTGAAGCGCGTCGCGAAGTGGGCGGCGGAGCAGGGGGATGCGTCGAACGTCGGCGTTAGCGAACGCCCGACGCTCAGCGAGGCCCAGGCCCAGGTGCTGGCCGAGCTCGACACGCTGCTGGAATCATCGACAGGCGAGGCCCCGCCGCCGCTGCTGCTCTACGGCGTCACCGGCAGCGGCAAGACCGAGGTCTACCTGCGCGCCGCCGAACACGCGCTGGCCGCCGGCCGCCAGGTGCTGGTGCTGGTGCCCGAGATCAACCTGACGCCGCAGCTGGAGGCCCGCTTCGCCGAGCGCTTCGCCGGCACGCCCACCGTCTCGCTGCACAGCGGCCTCACGCCGGCCCAGCGCCTGCGCAACTGGCTGGCCGCCCACCTGGGCGAGGCGCGGCTGGTGCTGGGCACGCGGCTGGCGGTCTTCGCCTCGCTCCCGCAGCTGGGCCTGGTCGTCGTCGACGAGGAACACGACCCTTCGTACAAGCAGCAGGACGGCGCCCGCTACTCGGCCCGCGACCTGGCCATCTACCGCGCCCACCAGGCCAGGGTGCCGGTGATCCTCGGCTCCGCCACGCCTTCGCTGGAAAGCTGGCAGCGCGCCGAGGAAGGCCGCTACAAGCGCCTCAGCATGCCGGCCCGCATCGGCGGCGGCGCCTTGCCGCGCGTGCGCCTGTTCGATATGAAGACGCTGCCGGTCACCAAGGGCGTGATGACCGCGCTGACCGCGCCGCTGCTGCAGGCGCTGCGCCTGCGGCTGGAGCGTGGCGAGCAGAGCCTGGTGTTCCTGAACCGCCGCGGCTATGCGCCGGTGCTGCATTGCGCCGAATGCAACTGGAAGAGCGACTGCCCCAACTGCAGCGCCTGGCGCGTCTTCCACAAGGGCGACCGCACGCTGCGCTGCCACCACTGCGGCCTGACCGAGCGGGTGCCCACGGCCTGCCCCAGCTGCGGCAATATGGACATCGCCCCGATGGGCCGCGGCACCGAGCGACTGGAGGAACAACTCGCCGAGGCCTTGCCCGGCGCCCGCGTGGCCCGCATCGACGCCGACTCGACGAAGAACAAGGGCGAGCTGGAGGCGCAGCTGGCGGCGGTGCATGCGGGCGAGGTGGACATCCTGGTCGGCACGCAGATGATCACCAAGGGCCATGACTTCCGCCGCATCACCTTCGTTGCCGCGGTGAACCCGGACGGGGCGCTGTTCAGCAGCGACTTCCGCGCGCCCGAGCGCCTCTTCGCGCTGCTGATGCAGGCCGGCGGCCGCGCCGGGCGCGATGCGGCCCAGGCCGCGGCCAGCGAGATGTGGGTGCAGACCTGGCACCCCGAGCATGCGCTCTACCGCGCGCTGGCGAAGCATGACTACGAGGCCTTCGCCCGCGAGCAACTGGCCGAGCGCGAGTCCGCCGGCCTGCCGCCCTTTGCCCACCTGGCCCTGCTGCGCGCGGAGGCTCGCACGGCCGAGGTGGCGCGCGACTTCCTCGACGCCGCCGCCGCCTGGGCCCAGCAGCTGCCCGAGGCGCAACAGCATGTGCTGATCTATCCGCCGGTGCCAATGAGCATCGCCCGCGTGGCCAATGTCGAGCGCATGCAGATGCTGGTCGAGTCGACCAACCGCGCTGCGCTGCAGCGCCTGCTGGCGCAATGGCTGCCCGAGCTGGGCCTGCTCAAGCGCGAGCACCGCGGGCTGATGCGCTGGGCGGTGGACGTCGACCCGCTGGCCATCTGAGGGTAAATTCCGCCCGGGGATCGATCGAGGCGAAGAAATAAAGCCCGGAGGGACGAGGCGGATGGACGACGACGACGCGCTGCGCAAGACGCGCGATGCCTGGCTGAGCCGCGTGCTCGGGGTCAGCGTGCTGCCGGCCGCGGGGGCTGCCAAGCCGCCGGTGCCGCCGCCCTTGCCGCCGCGCAAGCCGGTGCGCGTGACGGCGGTCCGCACGAAGCTGCCGCATCCCGGCGCCACGCCGCATCCGCCGCGTGCCCGCTCCGGCGCTGTCATCGCCGCGCCGGACAAGCCCCAGGTCTACACGAGCCCCACCGGCAAGACGATCAAGCTCGCCCACCTACCCGGCGGCGGCATCAGCTATACCGCGCCGCCTCCGCCGGTCACCGAGATCACCTTCTCCGGTGGCGGCGGCAAGGGCGTGGCCCTGCCGGGCGCGGTCAAGGCGCTGCAGGACAGCGGCGTGCTCAAGGATGCGAGGCGCGTGGCCGGCGCCTCGGTCGGCTCGATGACGGCGGCGCTGGTCGCGGCCGGCATCACCTCCGACGAGTTCACCAACGTCGCCAACGACGACGAGACGACGGCCCGCATCGTCGAGGGCACCGGCGGCACCAAGCTGGGCCTGATCGCGCGGGCGATGAAGAACATCGGCAGCCCGCTCACCGGCGAGGGCCTGGAGACCCTGGTGCGCGAGGTGCTGGACGAGACGTTGCGCAAGCGCATCGTCGAGTACATGGAGGCCTGCGGCAAGAGCGGCATCGCGCCGGACCCGACCGTGGTCGAGATCGTCAAGCGCCTGTCCAGCAACAAGACCGGGCCGACCTTCCTGGACATGCGCAAGCTCTCCGTCGTGATCCCGGCGGTCAAGGAAGTGGTGATCACCGGCACCTACCTGAAGCAGGTGGACGCCGAGGCCGGCAAGGACGCGTCGCACGGCCAGCTCTACGTCTTCGACGCCGACTCCGAGCCCAGCCTGGAGGTGGCCGTCGCCGTGCACGCCTCGGCCTCCTTCCCCAAGGCCTTCAAGCCGGTGGACATCAAGCTGTCCAGCGGCATCGTCGCCCGCTTCATCGATGGCGGCGTGATGAACAACACCCCGACCACCTCCACGCTGGGCCGCGACCGCGAGCTGGACCCGGTGCCGCCGGGCCGCGGCGTGACCTTCGTCTTCGAGGACAAGGACGGCGTCGCCAAGGACATGCTGGCCGGCAAGGTCAAGCCCGAGACCGGCCGCCTGGCGCGGCTGATCGACTGGGCCATCGACTCCAACACCCACGGCGCCGAATACGGCAAGAACCGCGAGCTGGCCGACAAGCCGCAAGAGCTGGTGATGGTGCCGCTGAAGCTGACGCTGCCGCCCAAGAAGCCCGGTGACAAGGGCCACGAGATCGACATGCGCGACGGCACGCTGGATTTCAACGTGCCGATGGCCGACAAGCTGGCGCTGCAGAGCGCCACCGAGCAGGCCACGCTGGACCAGGTGAACCGCGAGAAGCAGGACCGCTCGCGCAGCTTCGCCACCGAGTCGCAGATGTTCTGCTGCATCCCGATGGACGAGCTGAAGACGCTGCAGGCCCAGCACTACAAGGGCGCCGCCGCGGCGGTCCATTTCCGCGAGCAGGTGGCCACGCAGGTCGACCTGCTGCTGACCCTGGTGGCGATGGGCACGACCTCCGGCGTCGACCCCGCTGTCGTGCCGGCGCTGGCCGCGCTGGACAAGGCGGCCGGCGCCGATCTGGACTTCCAGGCCCTGGTGGCCCGCGAATTGAACAAGCGCCCGCAGCTGGACAACCTGATGGCCAGCGTGCGCGGCAGCGGCCGCACCAGCCCCGCGCTGGAAGCCAGCTATGCCGTGGCCGACATGGTCAAGGCCCAGGCCCATGCCGACGAGATCCTCAAGCAGCTCGTCTACCCGGCGATGACGAAGCAGAGCGAGGGCGGCACCGGCCTGGCCACGCTGCTGGACATGGAAACCCGGCTGCGCAAGGTGCGCTCCGCCAAGGACGTCAACACCGCGCTGGACATCGGCATCAAGCACTTCGCCAGCAAGTCCGACATCAACATTCCCAAGCGCGGCCACAAGGCCCTGGCCGCCGCGCTGGCCACCCGCAAGATGTGAGTGACGAGCTCACGGAAAGAGAGTCCCCATGTACCCGACCACCGAAGCCCTGTACGCCGACCTCGCCAAGGTCCTGGGCGTCGACGAACTGAAGCCCGACGCGCAGGGCAGCGTGCAGCTCAGCGTGGGCGAGACCTCCACCGTGCTGATCTTCGCGGAGAACGCCGAGAGCGTGATGCTGGTCTCGCCGGTGATGGAGCTGCCCGCCGCGATCGACTACGGCCGCGTGCTGTGGCTCTTGCGCCGCAACTTCTACGACAGCCCGCTGGCGCCGTTCCGCATCGGCTGCGACACGGCGAGCAGCCTGGTGATCTGGGGCCGCGTGCCCACCGCCGGCTTGACGGGCCAGGAGCTGGCCAACCTGATCGACGCGGTCGCCACCGAGGCGGACACGATCCGCGAGGAAGTGGCCGTGGAGGACGCCGGCTAAGCCGCCCAGGCCTCCATCACCGCGGCCTCCACCGCTTCCACCGCCGGCGGCTGCTTCGGCAGCGCCGGGGTCAGCCAACATAACCAGGTATGTGAGCGCCATCCGTCCCAGATGGCCAGCTCGCCCATGCGCTCGCCCTGCTCGGCCTGGTCGCGGCGGATCAGGCCGGCGCCCATGCCGCTGGCCACCATGCTGCGCAGCACGCCCTCGCCGTCGGCGGTGCGGGTGGGGCGGTAGTCGCGTCCGGCGGCGGCGAAGAAGCCCTCCAGGTGGCGGCCCAGGATGCAGCTGGGCGGCGTGCCCACCCAGGGCAGGTCCATCAGCGCGTCCTGATCCAGGCCCGGCCGGGCGAGCGCCTTCGGCAGCACGATCGACAGGTCCACCTGCCCGAGGCGCCGCAAGCGCAGGCCGTCGATCTCCAGCTGGTCGTTCAGCGCGTAGGCGCAGTCGAGCTCGCCGCGGCGCAGCGCCTGCACCGTCTCGAAGGACAGGCCCTGGCGCAGCTGCAGGCTCACCTGCGGATGCCGCTCGGCCAGCGTCACCAGCACCTCGCCCAGGCGCAGCGCCACCGGATCGACGACCGTGCCGAAGCGCACCGTGCCCTGCGCGGCGCCGCGGATCTGCTCGGCGGCGGCGCGGATGCGGGTGGCGGAATCGAGCGTGCGCTGGGCCTCGTCGAGCAGGCGGCGGCCGGCCTCGGTCAGCTCCATGCCGCGGGGCGTGCGCTCGAACAGGCGCACGCCCAGCTCGTCCTCCAGCGCCTTCAGCTGCGCGCTGACCGCCGGCGCACTGGTGAACACCCGCTCGGCGGCCTTGGTCAGGTTGCCTTCCTGCGCGATGGCGGCGAAGGTCTTCAGTTGGTAGAGCTCCATGGCTGCGCAGTGTGCCGCGCGCGCGGGTGCCTGTCCGTTCACGAAAGCTGAGGCCCCGATCCAAAGATGCGAATGGCGCCCGCGGCGGGCGAGGACGAAAGTTGCTGCACTGCGTCAACCGAGGAGTTCGCCATGGACAAGAACACAGCCATCCCACGCCCTGCCGGCATCGCCGCGCTGCTCGTCGCCACCATCAGCTGGGGCGGCATGTTCCTCGTCGGCAAGGCGGTGCTGCCGCATGTCGGCCCGGCCTGGCTCACGCTGATCCGCTACACGCTGGCCACGGCCGTGATGCTGCCGGCGATGCTGCTGCTGCGCGGCGGCGTGGCCCGGGCCTGGCAGCAGCTGCGGGCCGAGGGCCCCGACCTGGCGCTGCGCGGCCTGGCCGGCTTCGGCGTGTTCGGCCTGCTGCTGCTGATCGGCCTGCGCCACACGGTGCCTTCGCATGGCGCTGTGATGATCGCCACGACGCCGATCAGCACCCAGCTGCTGCGCTGGCTGCTGGATGGCCAGCGGCCGGGCCGCGCTACGCTGCTGGCCTCGCTGCTGGCGCTGGCCGGCGTGGGCGTGATCTCGGGCCTGCTGCTGCCCGGCGGCGCGACCGGCGGCGCGACCGGCGGCGACGCCGCCTGGCACTGGGACCTGGTGGTGCTGGCCGGCACGCTGGGCTGGGTCGTCTACACCCGCGGTGCCGCCCGCCACCCGACGCTGGACGTGCTGGAGTACACCGGCCTCACGCTGGTGGCCGCCTGGCCGCTGCTGGCGCTGGGCACGCTGGCGTTGACGGCCCTCGGTCTCGAACATGTCCCCGCCACGGCCGATCTCGCCGCCAGCTGGCACGGCCTGCTCTACATCGGCGCGATCTCCTCGGCGCTGGCGGTGCTGGCCTACAACGTCGGCGTGCGTTCGCTGGGCGCCGTCACGGCCTCGGCCTTCCTGAACTTCGTGCCGGTCTCCGCGCTGCTGATCGCCGCGCTGCTGGGCAAGCTGCCCACCGGCGCCGAGCTGCTGGGCGTGGGGATGGTGGTGGCCGGCCTGCTGGTGCATGCGCGCAGCGTCAGCGCCGCCGCGCCGCGGGTGACAATGACCGTCATCCGGGAGTGCGCCCTGGTGGCGACAAACACGAGCAGATGATCGAGCGAAGACGACTGTTGCTGGGAGGAGGCGGTGCCGCGCTGACGATGAGGGCGGCACGCGCCGCGCCGGCGGACTTCCGCATGGCGTATTTCGAGACCTACAGCCCGCTGAGCTTCGTCCAGCCGGACGGCCGCATGGGCGGCATCCTGGTCGACGTGCTCGGCGCGGTGCTGAACGAGGACCTCGGCCTGCACTGCCTCCATGAGGGCTTTCCCTGGCCGCGCGCGCAGCTGCGGGTCACGCTGGGCACCAGCGACGCGGTCTGCACGATCGCCACCGCCGATCGCCTGGCCTACGCGGTGGCGGTGGATGAGCCGGTGGTCACCGCCACGAACACCATCTTCGTGCGCGCCGACCATCCGCAGTTCGAGGCGCTGTCGCGGGTGAAGAGCCTGGACGAGCTGAAGGCGCTGAACCTCAACGTGCTCTCCTACAGCGCCAACGGCTGGGCCCGCGAGAAGCTGCAGGGCTTCGACGTGACCTGGGGCGGCGACTTCAACAGCGCGCTGAAGATGCTGGTGGCCCGCCGCGGCGACCTGATGGTCGAGAACGCGCTGACGATGAGCTACACGCTGCAGCGCACCCCCGGTGGCGAGCAGGTGCGCATGCTGCCCAACCGGCTGGACCAGGCCAATTTCCAGCTGCTGATCGGCAAGCGCTCACCCCATGTGGAGCGGGTGGCGAGCATCGGCCGCGCGCTGCAGCAGTTCAAGCGGACCCCGGCCTATGCCGATGTGTTCAAGCGTTATGGCTTGTCGGCTGCGATGCGGGGTTCGTCATGAGGCGCGCGCTCACGCTGCTGCTTGCCGGCCTGCTGATGACGGCGTCCGCGCAGGCGCTGCGCCTGGTGACCACGCATTTCCCGCCCTTCGCGATGGAGCGCGGCGCCGACGCCCCCGGGCCGCTGGTGAGCCAGGTACTCGCCGCGATGAGCCAGGCCGGGCACCCCGGACCGGTCGAGTTCGTGCCCTGGCCGCGCGCCCAGCTGCTGGCCACCACCGGCGAGGAGCCGGTGCTGATCCTGCCGCTGGTGCGCTCGCCGGAGCGCGAGGCGAGCTACCAGTGGGTGGGCGTGCTGGCCTGCCGCTACATGGGCTTCGTCTCGCTGCGCCAGCGCCTGAGCCGCTTCGACGACGAGGCCCTGGCCGGCGCCCGGCTGGCCGTGCTGCGCGCGGCGCCCTACCGCAGCCCCTCGCGCGTGGGCTCGCTGCAGCAGGCCAACAGCTTCGAGGACATGGCCCGGCTGCTGCAGCAGGAGATGGTGGACGTGCTCTACGGCAACCAGGACACCATCGTGCTGAACCTGCAGGCGCGTGGCGTCGATCGCGCGGCGCTGGCGCTGTCGCGCCCGCTGGAGGCCGATGCGCTGTGGCTGGCGGCCTCGCTGAACACGCCGGCCGCGACCCTCGAGGCGCTGCGCGAAGCCCTGCGCAACACCCGCAAGGACCCGGCGCTGGAGCGCCAGTTCGCCCGCGCCGGCCTGTCCCGTCCGGCCGCGGCCACTGTCCGGACACTGTCCGCGGACAGCTTGTGCAAGCTGCCCGCAGCGCCAAGTGATTGATTCATAACGGCCTGCCTCGACGGCAGCCGCGGGCACGCTCATTGCGATGAAGGAGGAGGAAAAAACACACCTCTTCACGACGCAATGATCCGAGACACCTCCGCCCAGGACCGCCCGATCGAGCAAGGCACCGGCCGCCGCCGCAAGCTGGTCGCCGTGCTGCTGCTGGGCGCCGTGGCCGCCGCCGCGGCCTGGGCCCTGCCCAAGCTGTTCTCCGGCGCCGCCACCTCGGTCAGCGCCACCCGGCTGGGCATCGCGCCGGTCGAGACCGGGCCCTTCGTGCGCGACGTGGCCGGCGAGGGCAAGGTCGTCGCCGCCAACGCGCCGACGCTCTACGCCCCCAACGCGGGCGCGGTGACCGTGCAGGTCCATGCCGGCGACAAGGTCACCCGCGGCCAGGTGCTCGCCACCATCGACAGCCCCGACCTGAACAACCGCCTGGCCCAGGAGCGCAGCAATGCCGACAGCATGCGCGCCGAGCTGCTGCGCGCCCAGGTCGATGCGCGCCAGCAGGGCGCCCAGCTGCAGAGCGAGTACGAGAACGCCGCCATCGACCTGAAGACCGCGCAGAACGACCTCGACCGCCAGACCCAGGCCTTCAAGGCCGGCGCCGCCGCCAGCATGCAGGTGGACCATGCGCGCGACGCGCTGGAGAAGGCCCGCGTGACGCTGGCCCATGCCTCGGCCGGCCGCGGGCTGAAGGAAGACGCGCTGAAGTTCGACGTGCAGGCCAAGCAGGCCGCGCTGGAGCGCCAGCAGCTGCTGGTGAAGGACCTGCAGCGCCAGGTCACCGAGCTGGCGCTGCGCTCGCCGGTGGACGGCCAGGTGGGCCAGCTGCTGGTGGCCGAGAAGGCCACGGTGGCCAAGGACGCGCAGCTGCTGACGGTGATCGACCTCTCGGCGCTGGAGGTGCAGATGCAGGTGGCCGAGAGCTTCGCCCGCGACCTCGCCATCGGCATGCCCGGCGAGATCAGCGGCAACGGCCGCAGCTGGCGCGGCCTGGTCAGCGCGGTCTCGCCCGAGGTGGTGAACGGCGAGGTGGCGGCGCGGCTGCGCTTCGACGGCGCCACGCCGGATCAATTGCGCCAGAACCAGCGCCTGTCGGTGCGCGTGCTGCTCGACAAGCGCGAGAACGTGCTGAGCGTGCGCCGCGGCACCTTCGCCGACGAGCAGGGCGGCGCCGCCGCCTACGTGCTGCGCGAGGACGGCGCCATCGCCGAGAAGGTGCCGGTGCGCCTGGGCGCGCGCAGCCTCGACCGCATCGAGGTGCTGGACGGCCTGAAGCCCGGCGACCGGGTGGTCGTGTCCGGCGCCGATGCCTTCGCCGGCGCGGCCCGCGTGGCCATCTCCAAGTAATCAGACATCAGAGGAGCAACACACATGCTGAAGATGCAAGGACTCTCCAAGGTCTACCGCACCGAGATGGTCGAGACCTACGCGCTGCGCCAGTTCGACCTGGCCGTGAAGGAGGGCGAGTTCGTCGCCGTCACCGGCCCCTCGGGCTCGGGCAAGACCACCTTCCTGACCATCGCCGGCCTGCTGGAAGCCTTCACCGGCGGCAGCTACGAACTCGATGGCGTGGACGTCAGCCGCATGAACGACAACCAGCGCTCGCGCATCCGCAACGAGAAGATCGGCTTCATCTTCCAGGCCTTCAACCTGATCCCGGACCTGAACGTGCTGGACAACATCGAGGTGCCGCTGCGCTACCGCGGCATGGGCAGCGCCGAGCGGAAGAAGCGGGCCACCGATGCGCTGGCCCGGGTCGGCCTGTCGGCCCGCGCGCGGCACTATCCGGCCGAGCTGTCCGGCGGCCAGCAGCAGCGGGTGGCGATCGCCCGTGCACTGGCCGGCAGCCCGCGCCTGCTGCTGGCCGACGAGCCCACCGGCAACCTCGACAGCTCGATGGCCCGCAGCGTGATGGACCTGCTGGAGGAGCTGCACCGCGACGGCGCCACCATCGTGATGGTCACCCACGACCCGCAACTGGCCGCCCGCGCGCAGCGCAACGTCCATGTGATCGACGGCCAGGTGGTGGACATCGCCGCCGAGCTGCGCATGGACCCGGCGCTCATCAAGGGCTGATCGATGCGCCTTCTGTTCCTTGCCCTCGCCCTGGCGGCATCCGCTGCCCAGGCCGAGGATCTGCTCCAGGTCTACGCCGAGGCCCGCGCGCAAGACCCGACCCTGGCCGCCGCCGACGCCGCCCGCGGCGTGCAGCGCGAGCAGGCTGCCCAGGCGCGTGCACCGCTGCTGCCGCAGTGGAGCGCCTCGGCCAGCGATTTCCGCGAGACCGGCGGCGGCGAGCGCGGCCGGCTGCGCCAGTTCGACAGCAGCATCAGCCAGACCCTGGTCGACCTCGGCACGCTGCATAACTGGCAATCCGAGCGCACCCTGGTGTCAGCGCAGGACGCGCTGGTCGGTGCCGCCGAGCAGGATCTCTGCGCCCGCGTGGCCAGCGCCTATTTCGGCGTGCTGTCCGCCCAGGCCGTGCTGACGACGACGCGCGCCAACGAGGAAGCCTTCGCCGAGCAGGTGCGCCAGGCGCGCTCGCGCTTCGATGCGGGCCTGTCGGCCGCGGTGGACGTGGACCAGGCCGCGGCCTATTACGAGCTCTCGCGCGGCGCCACCGTGCAGGCGCAGCAGGCGCTGGAGGACGCGCGCCAGGCGCTGGCCCAGATCACCGGCCGCGCGCCGGGCGCGCTGGACCGGCTGGCCGACGCGCTGCCGGCCCTGCCGCCGGAGCCGGCCGATGCACAGGCCTGGGTCGCCCGCTCGCTGGAAGCCAACCCGGACATCCGTGCGCAAGACCTGACCCTGCGGGCCAGCGAGCAGCGCATCGAGGCCGCCCGCGCCGGCCACCTGCCGGTGCTCAGCGCCGGCGTGGACAGCCTCAACCAGCGCGGCCCCGGCATCGCGCCGAGCGACAACGGCCGCACGATCACCCAGGTGGGCTTCAAGCTGACGATCCCGATCTTCGCCGGCGGCGCGGTGGCCGCGCAGACCCGCCAGGCGGTGTTCCGCCGCGAGGCCCAGCGCGACCAGCTGGAGATCACCCGCCGCAACTGGACCCGCGAGACCCAGGCCCAGTACCAGGCGGTGCTCTCGGGCGTGGCGCGGATGCAGAGCGCCAGCGCGGCGGTGCAGGCCAGCGACCGCATGCTGGCCTCCACCCGCGCCGGCCAGCCGCTGGGCACCCGCACGATGACCGACCTGCTGCTGGCCATCCAGACCCAGGCCTCGGCCCAGAGCGCCTTCGAGCAGGCGCGCCACGGCTATGTGCTGGCCAAGCTGCTGCTGCAGCGCGCGGCCGGCAACCTGAACGAATCGGAGCTGGCAGCGGTGAACCGCCTGCTGGTGCCCGTCAACAAGGAGGAGTGAAGAGATGCTCGCCTACTACCTCGAACTGGGCTTCAGAAGCCTCAAGTCCGCCCGCGCGCTGACCGTGCTGATGCTGCTGTCCATCGCCATGGGCGTGGCCGCCTGCATGACCACGCTGACGGTCTTCCATGTGCTTTCCGGCGACCCGATCCCGCACAAGAGCGACAAGCTCTTCAACGTGCAGCTCGACGCCCAGAAGATGCGCGACTACACGCCCGGCAGCGAGCCCGACCTGCAGCTGACCCGCTTCGACGCCGAGGCCCTGCTGCGCGACAAGCGCGGCGCGCGCCAGGTGATGATGACCGGCGCCAACACCGCGGTGGACCCGGCCGGCTCGGGCAAGAGCGAGATGCGGCCCTTCTACTCCCGCTCCCGCTTCACCAGCGCCGACTTCTTCCCGATGTTCGAGACGCCCTTCCAGTACGGCGGCGGCTGGAGCGCGGCCGAGGACGAGGGCAAGGCCCGCGTGGCGGTGATCAGCGGGGAGCTGAACCAGCGCCTGTTCGACGGCGCCGACTCGCGCGGCAAGACGCTGCGCCTGCGCGACAAGGACTTCACCATCGTCGGCGTGATGGACGACTGGCGGCCCGCGCCGCACTACTTCGACCTGACGCTGGGCGCCTACTCGAAGCCGGCCGAGGTCTTCATCCCGATCCAGACCTCGCTGGAGCTGAAGTTCGGCCGCAGCGGCAATATGGACTGCTGGGGCGAGGTGGCCGGCGGCGACGTGCTGGCCCTGGCCGTGCCCTGCTCCTGGGTGCAGTACTGGGTGCAGCTGGACACGCCGGAGCAGGTCTCGGCCTACAAGGACTACCTGCAGCAGTACGCCGCCCAGCAGAAGCAGGCCGGCCGCTACGAGCGCCCGCCCAATGCGCGGCTGCGGCCGGTGATGGAGTGGCTGTCGGTGCGCAAGGCCGTGCCCAGCGACATCCGGCTGCAGGTCTGGCTGGCCTTCGGCTTCCTGCTGGTGTGCCTGACCAATGCGGTGGGCCTGCTGCTGGCCAAGTGCCTGCGCCGCGCCGGCGAGATCGGCGTGCGCCGTGCCCTGGGCGCCTCGCGGGCGGCGATCTTCATGCAGTTCCTGGTCGAGGCTGGCAGCCTCGGCCTGGCCGGCGGCGCCTTAGGCCTGCTGCTGACCTGGGCGGGCCTGTGGATCGTGCGCCAGAACGGCAGCGCCTACGCGGCGCTGGCGCAGCTGGACTGGGCCATGTTCGGCACCACCTTCGGCCTGGCCGTCGCAGCCAGCCTGATCGCCGGCCTGCTGCCCGCCTGGCGCGCCTGCCAGGTGACCCCTGCACTTCAACTGAAAGTTCAGTGATCATGGACATCCTCCCCATCCTGTCGACGCTGAAGCGCCACAAGACCGCGGCCGGCCTGATCGTGCTGCAGATCGCGCTGACCTGCGCCATCGTCTGCAACGCGCTGTTCCTGATCAGCGAGCGCGTCGCGACCATCAATGCGCCCAGCCACATGCCGGACGACGCGCTGGTGGTGCTGAGCGTCTCCGGCATGAAGCGGGTCGAGAACCCGGAGCCGCAGACCGACGCCGACCTCGCTGCGCTGCGCGCCATCCCCGGCGTGGTGGGCGTGACCATCACCAACCAGATTCCCTTCGGCGAGAACTCCAACAACAGCGGCATCCGCCTCACCGCCGACGAGAACACCCGCGCGGTGACCCAGGCGTCCGACTACCAGCCCGGCCCCGGCTGGCTGCAGACCTTCGGCCTGAAGCTCAAGGAGGGGCGCGACTTCACCGCCGAGGAGTATGTCGCGGCCAGCATCGTCGACACGCAGGAGGATCCCAACGTCCCCGCGGTGATCCTCAACGCCTCGCTGGCCGAGCGCCTGTTCCCGGGCCAATCCGCTTTAGGCAAGCAGCTCTACATCTACGGCAAGCGGCCGCAGCGGGTGGTCGGCGTGCTGGAACATCTGGTGCCGCCTTCGCCGAAGGCCGGCGACGGCGATGCCGGCCCCAGCGCGATGGTGATGCCGATCCGGCCCAGTTACCGCGGCGGTTACTTCGTGCTGCGGGTCAGCGATCCGGCGCAGCGCGAGAACGTGCTGAAGGCCGCCGTCGACGCGCTCGACGGCAACAGCCCCGGCGTCAAGCGCGTGGTGCGCTACCAGAAGCTGGTCTCCGACCTGCGCAGCGACTACTACCGCCAGGACCGCTCGATGGTCTGGCTGCTCGGCGGCGTCTGCCTGGGCCTGCTGGTGGTGACGGCCTTCGGCATCGTCGGCCTGGCCAGCTTCTGGGTGCAGCAGCGCACGCGGATGATCGGCACCCGCCGCGCGCTGGGGGCGACCCGCGGCCAGATCCTGCGCTACTTCCAGACCGAGAACTTCATGCTCTCCACGCTGGGCATCGCGCTGGGCATGGCCGGCGCCTTCGGCATCAGCCTGCTGCTGATGCGCGAGTACGAGCTGCCGCGGCTGCCGGTCTACTACCTGCCGCTGGGCGCGCTGATCCTGTGGTCGCTGGGCCAGATCGCCGTCTGGGCGCCGGCGCGCCGCGCGGCGGCACTGCCTCCGGTGGCCGCCTTGCGGAGCTGATAATTCCGCGCACATGCGGACCGTCCTGATCATCGATGACAACCCCGGCGTCGGCGAGGCCCTCTCGCTGCTGCTCTCGCTGCGCGACATCCGGCCGCTCTACGCGGCCAGCCCCGACGAAGGCCTGGCGCTGCTGGCCCGCGAGGACGTGGGCCTGGTCATCCAGGACATGAACTTCACGGCGGACACGACCTCGGGCGAGGAGGGCGTCGCGCTGTTCCGCTCGATTCGGGCGTTAGCACCCGACCTGCCGGTGATCCTGCTGACCGCCTGGACGCGGCTCGAAGCGGCGGTGGAGCTGGTCAAGGCCGGCGCCGCCGACTACCTCGCCAAGCCCTGGAACGACGCCAAGCTGCTGGCCTCGGTCGAGAACCTGCTGGAGCTGGGCGAGGCGAGCCGCGAGGTGGTGCGGCGCCGCCAGCAGCAGCGCGTGCGCCGCGCGAAGCTGGACGAGCGCTACGAGCTGGGCGGCCTGGTGTTCGAGTCGGAGCCGATGCTGCGCTGCCTCGAGCTGGCCTGCCAGGTGGCGCGCTCGGAGCTGCCGGTGCTGGTCACCGGCCCCAACGGCAGCGGCAAGGAGCGCATCGCGGCCATCGTCCATGCCAACTCGGCGGTGAAGGCCGGGCCCTTCGTCGCCGTCAACTGCGGCGCGCTGCCGGCCGAACTGATCGAGGCCGAGCTGTTTGGCAGCGACAGCGGCGCCTACACGGGATCGCAACGCGCCCGGGAGGGCCGCTTCGAGGCGGCGCACGGCGGCACGCTGTTCCTGGACGAGATCGGCACGCTGCCGCTGCCCGGCCAGGTCAAGCTGCTGCGCGTGCTGGAGACCGGCCGCTTCGAGCGCCTGGGCTCCAGCCGCTCGCGCGAAGCGAAGGTGCGGGTCGTCAGCGCCACCAATTCGGACCTGAAGGCGATGGTGCGCGCCGGCACCTTCCGCGAGGACCTGTACTACCGGCTCAACGTGATCGAGGTGAGCCTGCCCGCGCTGGCGGAGCGGCCCGATGACATCGTGCCGCTGGCCGAGCATTTCCTGGCCGGCGGCGCGGTGCTGTCCGAGGCGGCGCGCGAGGCGCTGCTGGCCTGGCGCTGGCCCGGCAACGTACGCGAGCTGAAGAACGTGATCGCCCGGGCCGGGCTGCTGGCCGGCGAGGGCGGCACGATCACGCCGCAGCTGCTCGCGCTGCCCGCCGAGCACGCGCAGGCGCGCAACCTCGACGAACCGAGCCGCGAGGCGGTGCTGGCCGCGCTGGGCCAGGCGGGCGGCGTGGTCAGCCGCGCGGCGCAGGCGCTGGGCCTGTCGCGCCAGGCCCTGTACCGGCGCATGGAGCGCTACGGCCTGGAATGAGCCACACGCTGCAATGGCGGATGGCCGCGCTGCTGATGGCCGCGGCGCTGGCCGGCGTGGGTATCCACCTGGGGTTGCTGGCGCTGGGGCTGCCGGCGTGGTGGGCGCTCGTGCTGACCGCGGTGATCCTGCTGCCGCTGGCCGCCTGGGGCGCGAGCCGGCTGATGGCGCCGCTGCAGCGCCTGATGCGCGCGCTCGAAGGCGCGGTGTTCAGCTACCGCGACGGCGACTTCAGTGTCACCTTGAGCGGCGAAGGCCGCCGCGACGAGTTCGGCGAGCTGCTGCGCCTGCACGGCGAGCTGGGCCAGAGCCTGCGCGAGCAGCGCCAGCATCTGGCGCAGCGCGAGCTGCTGCTGGACACGGTGGTGCAGAACACGCCGGTGGCCCTGCTGCTGACCGACGCCCGCGGCCAGATCGTCATCGCCAACCTGGCCGCCCGCCAGCTGCTCGCGGGCGGCCGCAGCCTCGCCGGCACCGACTTCGCCGCGCTGCGCGCGCGGCTGCCCTCGGCCCTGCAGCAGGCGCTGGACGGTGGCGAGGACGGCCTGTTCAGCCTGGCCGGCGAGGAGGGCGCCGAGGAAACCTACCACCTGTCGCGGCGCGAGCTGCGCCTGCAGGGCCGGCCCCATGTGCTGCGCCTGATCCGGCGCATGACCCGCGAGCTCTCGCGCCAGGAGGTGGCGAGCTGGAAGCGGGTGATCCGCGTGATCAGCCACGAGCTGAACAACTCGCTGGCGCCGATCTCCTCGCTGGCCCACAGCGGCGCCGAGCTGGCGCGGCGCGGCAGCCTCGAGCGCCTGCCCGGCGTGTTCGACAGCATCGGCGCCCGCGCCGCCCATCTGCACCGCTTCCTGGACGGCTACGCCACCTTCGCCAAGCTGCCGTCCCCGCAGGTGCAGGAGGTGCGCTGGCCGCTCTTCCTCGAAGGGCTCGCGGCGCACGGCGAGTTCCGCCTGGTCGACGAGCCGCCGGCCGCGCCCGGCCGCTTCGATCCCGTGCAGATCGAACAGCTGCTGATCAACCTGGTCAAGAACGCCCACGAGGCCGGCGGCACCGAAGTCACGCTCAAATTCAGCGCCACCCTGCCGCGCGAGCTGGCCATCGAGGTCTGCGACAACGGCCCCGGCATGAGCGAGGCGGTGCTGGCCCAGGCGCTGCTGCCCTTCTACTCGACCAAGCGCAGCGGCACCGGCCTGGGCCTGGCCCTGGCGCGCGAGATCGCCGAGGCCCACGGCGGGCGCATCGCGCTGGCCAACCGGGTGGAGGGCGGGCTGCGGGTGACGGTGACGCTGCCTCAGTAGCTGAGGCTGGCCGTCAGCACCCAGGCCGGCCGCGCGTCGTCGGCCGGCGCGAAGCCCTGCGAGTGGGCGTTGCTGGCGATGCGCGCCAGCAGCAGCTGCGCCGGGCCGCCCGCCCAGGCGAGGGCCGCACTGCCGTAGACGTAGCGGCCCGGCGACTGGGCATAGACC
>NZ_LYVQ01000115.1 GCF_001984095.1 Pelomonas sp. KK5 | reverse complement strand
GGCCAACGCCGCCGGCTTGCCGGCTGCGTTGGCCTGGGCGTGGGTGGCGCCATGTGCAGCGGTGGCAACGATCGCGGCCAGCACGGCGGCGAGGGTGGGGTGCTTGAACTTCTTCATCGAACTCCGAGGGAACGGTGCAAACAGGTGGCGCTGAAATGTAGCGTCACGGCGTGACGTGACTGCCTTGATCGGAAGGCATCTTTTGTGAGCGTTTGTCAGGCGGCGAACCAGGCCTGCAGCACCTCGGCCGGCAGCGGCTGGCCGGTGCGGTGCGCGCGCTCGATCAGCTGCCAGAAGTAGCGGTAGCTGGCGCGGTCGTGCAGGGTGTCGCGGTGCTGGATCGGCGCCCATTGCGCGGCTTGCGCGGCCTGGATGATCTCGATGGCTTCGTCGATCTCGGCCACGCTGGGCGCGAAGGCATCGATGATCGGCTGGATCTGGTTCGGGTGGATGCTCCACATGCGGGTGTAGCCGAACTCACGGGCTGCGCGGGTGGCGGCGGCCTGGATCGCCGAGGCGCTCTTGAACTCGGTGACGACGCAGTGCGAGGGCGTCTTCGCATGGGCATGCGAGGCGGCCGCGATCTCCAGCTTGGCGCGCACGACCAGCGGATGCGTGAACTGCCCCTGTGCGCTCATGCCGGTGCGCGGGATCGCGCCACGATGGGCGGAGACGAAGTCCATCAGGCCGAAGGACAGGCTCTCGATGCGCGGGTGCGCGGCGATGGCGAAGACTTCCTGCAGCGCGCCGTGCGTCTCGATCAGCACATGGACCGGCAGCGGCTTCCTGATGCCATGGCGCTTGATCGCCTCGTCGATGAAGTTGCATGCCTGCTCGACATCGGCCAGGCCGCGCGGCTTGGGCACCATCAGGTAGGCGAGTTGTTCGCCGCCGCGCCTGACCAGTTCGTCCACGTCGGCCTCGAAGCTCGCGTGGTCGAAGGGGTGCACGCGTGCGCCGACGCGGCCGTGCCGGTTGTTCGCGCTGTGCAGTTGCGCGAGCACCAGTTGCACATGCTCGGCCTCGCCGCCGATCGGGGCGCCGTCCTCGCAGTCCAGCGTGATGTCGAACACCGGGCCCTTGGCGGCCTGCAGTTCCAGGCTCTTGACCATGCGGGCCTCGACGCCGCAGTAGTGGTCGACGACGGGGAGCAGCGTGGCGGCGTCGCCTTCTTCGAACAGGGCTTGATTCGGATGCATAAGAATGAAAAAGGGCCGGTAGAAACCGGCCCTCAGTGTCGCTTAGAACAAGGCGATCACAGCAGGTGCTTCACGCCGTCCTGCTCGTCCGTCAGTTCCTTCAGCGTCTTGTTGATGCACTCCTGCGAGAAGGCATCGATCTCCAGGCCCTGGACGATCTTGTACTCGCCGCCTTCGCAGGTGACCGGGTAGCCGAACATCACGTCCTTCGGGATGCCGTAGGAGCCGTCCGATGGGATGCCCATCGTGACCCACTTGCCGTTGGTGCCCAGGGCCCAGTCGCGCATGTGGTCGATGGCGGCGTTGGCGGCCGAGGCAGCCGACGACAGGCCGCGGGCGGCGATGATCGCGGCACCGCGCTTGCCGACGGTCGGCAGGAAGGTCTCGCGGTTCCAGGTCTCGTCGTTGATCAGCTCCTTGACCTTCTCGCCGCCGATGGTGGCGAAGCGGTAGTCGGCGTACATCGTCGGCGAGTGGTTGCCCCACACGGCCAGCTTCTCGATGCCGGCGACCGGCTTGCCGGTCTTGGCGGCGATCTGCGAGGCGGCGCGGTTGTGGTCCAGGCGCAGCATGGCCGTGAAGTTCTTGGCCGGCAGGTCCGGGGCCGACTTCATCGCGATGTAGGCGTTGGTGTTGGCGGGGTTGCCGACGACCAGCACCTTCACATTGCGCGAGGCCACGGCGTTCAGCGCCTTGCCCTGCGTGATGAAGATGGCGCCGTTGATGGCCAGCAGCTCGGCGCGTTCCATGCCCGGGCCGCGCGGACGCGAGCCGACCAGCAACGCGTAGTCGGTGTCCTTGAAGGCGCTCATCGGGTCGCTGTGGGCTTCGATGCCCACCAGCAGCGGGAAGGCGCAGTCTTCCAGCTCCATGATCACGCCCTTCAGCGCGTTCTGGGCCTTCTCGTCGGGGATTTCCAGCAGTTGCAGGATCACGGGCTGGTCCTTGCCGAGCATCTCGCCGGAGGCGATGCGGAACAGCAGGGCGTAGCCGATCTGGCCAGCGGCGCCGGTGACGGCGACGCGAACGGGTTTCTTGAGGCTCATGTGAAAGCTCCGGGTGATGTGAAAAAACTGGGTCCGACCAGCGGTGCGCGGCAAAGTGTAGAGCAGGGCTAACCCTTAATCTCGCCGGCATGGCGCGGGATTATGCGACGAAATCGAAATGGTGCATTCGCGTCTTGTGTCTTATACAAGACCTAGGGTAAGTTTGGTACGATGCCGTCCCATGCCAGCCCAGCCGCCCGCCATTGATGAAGACGCCGTGCGCCCGGATTCCGCGGCCTCCACGGTCGGCGGGCCGTCCTTCAGCCCGCTGTACCGGCAGATCAAGGGCCTGCTGATCACGAGGCTGCAGGCCGGCGAATGGAAGGCCGGCGAGGCGATCCCCAGCGAGCAGGAACTGGCCGCTCGCTTCGGCGTCAGCCAGGGCACAGTGCGCAAGGCGGTGGATGAACTGGCGGCAGATAACCTCCTGGTTCGACGGCAGGGCAAGGGCACCTTCGTGGCCACTCACGCCGAGGAAAAGATCCAGTACCGCTTCCTGCGGCTGACGCCGGACAAGGGCGCCGAGTCGCTCGGCCGCCAGTTGCTGGACTGCAAGCGCCAGCGCGCGCCGGCCTGGATCGCCAAGCTGCTGCAGATGCGCGCGGGCGACCCGATGGTCGAGGTGCGCCGGCTGCTGCACAGCGGCGGCGCGCCGGTGGTGCTGGACGAGATCTGGCTGCCCGGCGACCTGTTCAAGGGCCTGACGGTCGAGAAGCTGAGCCAGCATCGCGGCCCCTTCTATGGGCTGTTCGAGGCCGAGTTCGGCGTGCACATGATCCGCGCCGAGGAGAAGATACGCGCCGTGGCGGCCGATGCCGACAGCGCCTCGCATCTGCAGGTGCCCGAGGGCACGCCGCTGCTCAGCGTCGAGCGGCTTTCATTCACCTACGGAGACAAGCCGGTGGAACTCCGCCGCGGCCTGTACAACACCGCCAACCACTTCTATCGCAACGAGCTGAACTAATAACCCGTTACCTGTGCGCATGGCGCGTTCTTCCTTCCGAGCGCTTGCTGCATTGCAATAAAATCTTTCGGTTTCACCCCAGTTACATCCACAGCAACAAGGCTGCCCATGTCAGACACCGCGACCAAGACCGCCGCCAAGCCGCGGCCGGTATTCCGCAATCTCAACGTCTTCAACGACCTGCCGAGCTACCGGCTCCCGCCCGCCGGCATCGTGTCGATCCTGCACCGGATCAGCGGCCTGGTGATGTTCCTGCTGCTGCCCTTCATCGTGTGGATGTTCGACAAGAGCCTGAGCACGGAGATCTCCTACGGCGAGTTCACCAACGTGTTCGTCGCCGGCTGCGGCTTCGCACCGGGCTGGCTGGTGAAATTGGTGACGCTGGGCCTGATCTGGAGCTTCCTGCACCACTTCGTGGCCGGCGTGCGCCACCTGTGGATGGACGCCACCCACAGCGTCAGCAAGGCCCAGGGCCACAGCAGCGCGATCGTCACGCTGGTGATCAGCCTGGCGCTGACGGTGCTGCTCGGCGCCAAGCTGTTCGGCCTGTATTAATTCCCCGACTGGAGACTTACAACAATGAGCACATTCGGCTCCAAGCGCATCGTCACCGGTGCGCATTACGGCCTGCGCGACTGGCTGGTCCAGCGCGTGACGGCCGTCCTGATGGCCCTGTTCACCGTGGCCCTGCTGGTGCAGTTCCTGATGCCCGGTGAACTGGGCTATGACCACTGGGCGCACATCTTCTCGTCCCAGTGGATGAAGACGCTGACCTTCGTCCTGATCGTGTCGCTGGCCTGGCACGCCTGGGTCGGCATGCGCGACATCTGGATGGATTACGTGCAGCCGGTCGGTACGCGCCTGTTCCTGCAGGTGTTCACGCTGGTGTGGCTGGTGGGTTGCGCCGGTTGGGCGATCCAGGTGCTTTGGAGGCTTTGAGAGTTATGCAAATCGGATCTACGCTTGCGAAGCGCAAGTTTGACGTCGTGATCGTCGGTGCCGGCGGTTCCGGCATGCGCGCCTCGCTGCAGCTGGCGCTGGCCGGGCTGAACGTGGCCGTGCTGTCCAAGGTCTTCCCGACCCGGTCGCACACGGTGGCGGCGCAGGGCGGCATCGGCGCCTCGCTCGGCAACATGAGCGAGGACAACTGGCACTACCACTTCTTCGACACCGTCAAGGGCTCCGACTGGCTCGGCGACCAGGACGCGATCGAGTTCATGTGCCGCGAAGCGCCCAAGGTCGTGTACGAGCTCGAGCACTTCGGCATGCCCTTCGACCGCAATGCCGACGGCACGATCTACCAGCGCCCCTTCGGCGGCCACACGGCCAACTACGGCGAGAAGCCGGTCCAGCGCGCCTGCGCTGCGGCCGACCGCACCGGCCACGCGCTGCTGCACACGCTGTACCAGCAGAACGTCAAGGCGCGCACGCAGTTCTTCGTCGAGTGGATGGCGCTGGACATCATCCGCGACGCGGACGGCGATGCCGTCGGCGTGACCGCGCTGGAGATGGAAACCGGCGAGGTCCACATCCTCGAAGCCAAGACCGTGCTGCTGGCCACCGGCGGCGCGGGCCGCATCTTCGCAGCCTCCACCAACGCCTTCATCAACACCGGTGACGGCCTGGGCATGGCGGCGCGCGCCGGCATCCCGCTCGAGGACATGGAGTTCTGGCAGTTCCACCCGACAGGCGTGGCCGGCGCCGGCGTGCTGCTGACCGAAGGCTGCCGCGGCGAAGGCGCGATCCTGCGCAACGCCAACGGCGAGCGCTTCATGGAACGCTACGCCCCGACGCTGAAGGACCTGGCCCCGCGCGACTTCGTGTCCCGCTCGATGGACCAGGAGATCAAGGAAGGTCGCGGCTGCGGGCCCAACAAGGACTACGTGCTGCTGGACATGACCCACCTGGGCGCCGAGACCATCGCCAAGCGCCTGCCCTCGGTGCTGGAGATCGGCCACAACTTCGCCAACGTGGACATCACGAAGGAACCGATCCCGGTCGTGCCGACCATCCACTACCAGATGGGCGGCATCCCGACGAACGTCCACGGCCAGGTGGTGGTGCCGAAGAACGGCGTGCCGAACGACATCATCAACGGCCTGTACGCGGTGGGCGAATGCTCCTGCGTGTCGGTGCACGGCGCCAACCGCCTGGGCACCAACTCGCTGCTGGACCTGGTGGTGTTCGGCCGCGCGGCCGGCAACCACATCGTCGACTTCAACCTGAAGAACAAGCACCACAAGCCGCTGCCCAAGGATGCCGCCGACCGCACGCTGGCCCGCCTGGCGCGCCTGGATTCGGCGACGAACGGCGAGTACTCGCAGGACGTGGCCAACGACATCCGCTCGACGATGCAGAAGCACGCCGGCGTGTTCCGCACCCAGGCCTCGATGGACGAAGGCGTGGCGAAGATCAAGGAAGTCGCGGCCCGCGTCGGCTCGATCGGCCTGAAGGACAAGTCCAAGGTCTTCAACACCGCCCGCGTGGAAGCGCTGGAAGTCGAGAACCTGATCGAGGCCGCCAAGGCCACGATGATCTCGGCCGCCGCCCGCCCGGAAAGCCGTGGCGCCCACGCGCACAACGACCATCCGAACCGCGACGACGTGAACTGGATGAAGCACACGCTGTGGTACTCCGAGGGCGACCGCCTGGACTACAAGCCGGTCAACCTGAAGCCGATGACGGTCGAGTCCATTCCCCCGAAGGTCCGGACGTTCTAAGGAATCGCAGAAAGCAAAACGATGAAGCGCACTTTCAAGATCTACCGCTACGACCCGGACAAGGACGCCAAGCCCTACATGCAGACCATCGAGGTCGAGCTGGACGGCCATGAGCGCATGCTGCTGGACGCGCTGGTCAAGCTGAAGGCCGTGGACCCCACGCTGTCCTTCCGCCGCTCCTGCCGCGAAGGCGTCTGCGGTTCGGACGCGATGAACATCAACGGCAAGAACGGCCTGGCCTGCCTGACCAACATGCTGACGCTGCCGGGCGTGATCACGCTCAAGCCGCTGCCGGGCCTGCCCGTCGTGCGCGACCTGATCGTCGATATGACGCAGTTCTTCAAGCAGTACAACTCGATCAAGCCGTATCTCGTCAACGACACGCCGCCGCCCGAGAAGGAGCGCCTGCAGTCGCCGGTCGAGCGCGAGGAGCTGGACGGCCTGTACGAGTGCATCCTGTGCGCGAGCTGCTCGACGAGCTGCCCGAGCTTCTGGTGGAACCCGGACAAGTTCGTCGGCCCGGCCGGTCTGCTGCAGGCCTACCGCTTCATCGCCGACAGCCGCGACCAGGACACCGCCGGCCGCCTCGACAACCTCGAGGACCCGTACCGCCTGTTCCGCTGCCACACGATCATGAACTGCGTGGACGTCTGCCCCAAGGGCCTGAACCCCACGAAGGCGATCGGCAAGATCAAGGAACTGATGGTCCGCCGGGCCGTCTGATCGCGATGCAAGAAGAACTCGTCGGCGAACGCGAACTCTCCAAGCTGCGCTGGCGCTGCCGCCGCGGCCTGCTGGAGAACGACCTGTTCATCGAGCGCTTCTTCCAGCGGCACGAGAGCACGCTCACCGTCGGCCAGGCCGAAGGCATGCGCGTGCTGATGGACCTGTCGGACAACGATCTGATGGACCTGTTCCTGTGCCGCAAGGAGCCCGAGGGCGAGCTTGACCGTCCCGACGTGAAAGAGGTTCTGGGCCTGCTCAGAACCGCACCCTGAGAACCCAATACAAACCGATGAAGGAAGCGACCATGACCCCGTCAGACGTCAAAGCCACGCTATCGTTCTCCGATGGCAGCCCCTCGATGGACATGCCCCTGTACAAGGGCTCGATCGGCCCGGATGTCATCGACATCCGCAAGCTGTATGCGCAGACCGGCAAGTTCACCTACGACCCGGGCTTCCTGTCGACTGCCTCGTGCAACTCGTCGATCACCTACATCGACGGCGACAAGGGCGAGCTGCTGTACCGCGGCTACCCGATCGAGCAGCTGGCCGAGAACTGCGACTACCTCGAGACCTGCTACCTGCTGCTGAACGGCGAGCTGCCGAACGCCGACGAGAAGACCAAGTTCGTCAAGACGGTGACCAACCACACGATGGTCAACGAGCAGATGCAGTTCTTCCTGCGCGGCTTCCGTCGTGATGCGCACCCGATGGCGGTGATGACCGGCCTGGTGGGCGCGCTGTCGGCCTTCTATCACGACAGCACCGACATCAATAACCCCGAGCACCGCGAGATCTCGGCGATCCGCCTGATCGCCAAGATGCCGACGCTCGTGGCCATGGCCTACAAGTACACGATCGGCCAGCCCTACATCTACCCGAAGAACGACCTGTCCTACACGGGCAACTTCATGCGGATGATGTTCGGTACGCCCTGCGAGGAGTACGAGCCCAACGACGTGCTGGTGCGCGCGATGGACCGCATCTTCATCCTGCACGCCGACCACGAGCAGAACGCCTCGACCTCGACGGTCCGCCTGTGCGGCTCGTCGGGCACGAACCCGTTCGCGGCCATCGCGGCCGGCGTGGCCTGCCTGTGGGGCCCGGCGCACGGCGGCGCCAACGAGGCGGCGCTGAACATGCTGCACGACATCCAGAAGCAGGGTGGCGTGGCCAAGATCGGCGAGTTCATCAAGCAGGTCAAGGACAAGAACAGCAGCGTCAAGCTGATGGGCTTCGGCCACCGCGTCTACAAGAACTACGACCCGCGCGCCAAGCTGATGCGCGAGACCTGCCACGAGGTGCTCGACGCGCTGGGCCTGCACAACGACCCGCTGTTCAAGCTGGCGATGGAGCTGGAGAAGATCGCGCTGGAAGACGAATACTTCGTCGCCCGCAAGCTCTACCCGAACGTCGACTTCTACTCCGGCATCGTGCAGCGCGCCATCGGCATCCCGGTGCCGCTGTTCACCGCGATCTTCGCGCTGGCCCGCACGGTCGGCTGGATCGCGCAGCTGAACGAGATGATCGGCGACCCGGAGTACAAGATCGGCCGTCCGCGCCAGCTGTTCGTCGGCGCCACGGCGCGCAACGTGAAGCCGATCGGCGAGCGTTGATCCGCTGAGCGAACGTCGCCTGACGTGAAAGAAAGCCCCGGCAGCCGCAAGGCGCCGGGGCTTTTTTCCTTGTGCAGGGTCGAAGGTCAGTGCACCGTGGTGTCGGTGGCCACGCCGCTCGGTTGATGCTGGACCGTCGCCGTCGAGAAGTAGGCCGCACCGGTGGTGCCGCTGACGCCGGTGGGGCAGGTCTCGCTGTACTTGATGACCAGGAAGTTCTGGTTGCCCAGCGCACCGGTCACGCCGGTATAGACCAGCGGATGCTCGGCATTGGTGATCGAGGCATTGCCGTCGTAGTTGCCGCTGTAGCGGCAGACCTTCCAGTTGCCGGAACCCAGCGTGAGGTCGGTGACGTTGAGCTCGCCGCCCCAGGCCTTGGGCGATCCGGTGGGTGTGACGATGCAGGCGTAGGTGATGGTCAGCTGCGTGGTGGTGGCGCTGGGAGGCGCGTCGTCATAGCAGGTGTGCGTGTAGCTCGCGGTGACACTGCCGGCCGGCACGATGTCCATGTTCAGCGGCAGGGCGGTGGTGTAGTTCAAGGGCAGCGCCAGCGGCGTGCCGGCTGCGAAGCGGACATAGCCCCAGATCACGTAGGCGTTGATCGGCGTGCAACTGGTGAGGTCGGAGGCGGTCAGGTCCAGGGTCTGCGCCGACACGGGCACCGAGCAGCGTGCGGTATCGACGCCGGTGATGTTGTTGAACACGAGGGCGGTGCCGCTGCCGCCCGGCGGGACCAGCACGCTGCGGCCGTCGCCGAGATCCTTGGCGGCGGGCGGCAGGGCTGAAGTGCCGGTGGGTGGGCGCTGGGTGGCGGAGTAGGACGGGGCGACCGGCAGGGCTGCCGCGAGCAGCGGGTCGTAGCGGTTGATGACGCTGTCGGTGACCAGCAACTGGGATTCGCCGGCGCGGTCGACCCAGCTGACGGCCAGGTTGACGGCCTTGGCCGACGGGTTCGCCAGGGCGGTCACCTGCCTGATGATCTTGTAGGAGGTGTTGCTGATCAGTGCCGTGGTGTCGACGTCTTCGGCCGTGAGCACGGTCGGCGCGTCCGGGCTGGCCGGGATCTTCGTGTCGAAGTCGCGCTGGTCGGGGTCTGCCGGCGTTGCAGCCAGCGTCAGCACCGAATAGTCGCGATAGGTCTCCATCGTCTGCTGGGCGATGCGCAAGGCCTCGCCGCGCTGCTTGGCCAGGTCGGCGCTGCGGCGCATCGTGTTCATCAGGCCGGCGAGCGCCACCATGCCGAAGGCCACGACCAGCAGGGCCACCAGCGCTTCGATCAGGGCCACGCCCCGGGTGTTGCGGGTATTCGAGCTCATGACGGGTTGCCCTCGAACCAACTGCCGGGCACCCGGACGAAACTGCCCATGGTGTTGTTGATCAAGTTGATGATGGCAGCCTGGTAGTAGATGTCCATCAGACCGGCCGTGCCGGTGAAGCGCAGCGTGCCGCCGCTGATGACGGCGCCGTTGACGATGATCTGCGGGGCGTCGGCGATCACGTCGTCGCGGGCGTACACCACCCCGTAGATCGTGACCGAGGCGCTGATCGTCACCGACCCGTCGACGACGATCACCACCGGCTTGTCGGCGCTGCCGATGGTGCCCGCGGTGGCCAGCGTCAGCGCGCTGCCGCTCCAGATGAGGCGGCTGCCGCTGCTGATCAGCCCTGCCACCTGGTCTGCCGTGGCGCTGCGGATGGCCGGCTGGGTCTGGTAGGTGCTGCGCGGCATGCCGAAGAACAGCCCGAACATCGTGTCAGGATTGCCAGCCACGGCGGCGAGGCGCGCATCGCCGGTGATCAGCGCCAACTGGGGCGGCGTGCCGGGGAGGGTGTCCAGGCGGTCGGTCAGCAGCGTGCCGCTGGGTACATTGCCACCGGAAAGCAGCAGCAGCCCGCTGCCGCTGATGTCGGTGTTGTGCAGGCCCAGGTGACCGCCGCCGTCGCTGACGGTCTGGGCCACCGTCAGTGGGGCGGAAGGCGGGGCTTTCAGGGCGCTGATCAGGGCGGCCTTCAGCGAGATATTCGCGGCGCCGACCTGGTTCTGTGCCGCGGTGCCGATCGTAGGGCCACCGATTCCGCAGGCGGCCGGATTGGTGTCCGTGCAACCGGTGGAGTTGATGCCGAATACACCGCCGGTCGTCGACGTGCCGGCTGTCAGAGTGATCTGGAAGCTCGGCTGCATCTGCGTGGACGCATCCAGGACCGGTGCCGTGGCGGGGGGCGCATCAGGACAACTGCACTTCCAGCCCCAGCCTCGTTCGTTCTTGCGCGCGCAGGCTGCCGCGGGGACGCCCGCTCCCACGGGCGTAACGACGCGCGAACTGGTGTTGATGGTCAGGAACCGCTCGCGGAAAGTGGAAGTGCCGCCGGTGCCTGATGCGCAGTTGGCGTCGACGTTGTCGGCATTGAGCATGGCCAGCGTCCATTCGGCGCCAGCATCGGCAGCCTCGGCAGCGACGCCGCCGCGGTAGTAGTTGCTGGCGATGCGCTGCTCAAACACCAGGTTGCGATTGGCGTAAGCCGCCATCATCGCCATGATGAAGAACAGGATCATCACGACGACCAGTGTGGCGGCGCCGCGCTGGCCCGCCCGTGCAGTGACAAGGGAAGGGCGGCTCATGTGCAGGACGCGGCAGGCAGGTTCACGAGTTGATCATTGCGGATCCGGCTGCTGATCTGCAGCGTCCGCTTGACCTTGGTGTCATACAGCGACTGACCGGTGATCGTGACATCCACGCGCCGCACGACCAGACATGGGCAATTGGTGGCCGCAGGATCGCAGGGCGGGTTGGTGAAGGCGGTGGCGGGAACGCCCTGGTTGGTCAGGGTGATGTCAAACTGGGTGATGTCGACCGATTCCGGGTCGGTCAATGGTTGCATGGTCGGCGTGGCGCCTGATGCGAACTGGAAGACCTGGGGCGACGCGGTATCGAACGCTGTGCCGTTCACTGAATAGAGAACCCCGACATCCCCACCCTTCTTATTGCTGTGCCTCGTCTCCAGTCTGAAGCCATAGGAGTCGAGGCCAAGAGGCATGGAGCTGGCGCCGGCGCAAGTGCCGGAAGTGCAATAGGCGTAGTAGAAGTGGTGGTCTTCGACCACCGCGGGCGAGGTGGGTGCGTAGATGTTGATCGGAACAGCGGACGTCGTGGTTGGCGCCCACACCGTCGTCGATGCCGACTTGTTGTAGCCGGCTCGGCGGATGTCGCGCAGCATCAGATCGGCGGCCGCGCGCAGATCCTGCTGCAACTGGGTCTCGGCCAGCAGGCGGCTGTTCTCGGCCACCTGGTTGCTCATCATCAGCGAGGCGGCGGCGACCACGATCAGACCGATCGTGATCCCCACCATCAATTCGACCAGGCTCAGGCCGGATTGGCGGCTGCGTTGGCTGCGGAAGGGCATCTCGGTCGATATCTTCATCACGAACTCGGGCAACTGGGCGCGTCGGTCGTCAGGCAGGCCCCATAGCCTGACATGGACTGGTTGGGCGAGCAGGTCTGGGGGCGGCCCAGTTCATTCAGCTCGACGCGCAGGACGGCTCGCGGACTGGCGTTGGGATTGCCGCAGACGTCGACCGCGAAGTTGACGGGGTTTGGCTTTGCACGCGGCGAGGACAAGGACAGCACGCCTTCGTAGACGGCGGGACCGCCTTGGCTTCTGGCGACGTAGCTGACGCTGTTGGACAGGGGCAGGCGACTGGTTTTTGTCTCTTTGGCCTCGCCGCCTTCAGTACAGGGGGAGTCTTGCCAGCATGAGCGGCAATCGCCGCCGGCATTCTGATATCCGATGGTGTAGCAACTCATGCCATGGCCTTGCGGACTCTGGTTCATCCACAGCGTGATCTGAAACGGCCGTGTCATGGCCTCGGAGCGCAGGTAGGCGAGATCGGTGCTGATGTCCGCCGCTACGGCCTTGACCCGGCGACGGTTCACCATGTCAGTGAACGACGGCGCCGCCACCGCCGCGATCACGCCCAGCACGACCACGGCGATCATGATCTCCACCAGACCAAGGCCGCGCACTGATTGCTTCGTGTTCATGTTCACTGAGGCCAGCAGGGCGAGACGGCGCCGGCGGTCTCTCCGGTCCTCGCGTCTCGGTAGAAGAAATTGCCGCCGGAGACCGAGACATAGATGTCCTGGCAGTCGGCATCGTTGTGCTGCGACTTGCTGCTGACCGGCACCGCATGGATCTGGTAGCCGGAGGCGGTGGCAGCCGACACCGTCACGGTGTAGTAGCCGTTGAAGGAAGTCGCCGAGTCGGCGGTGGCTCCACCCAGCAGGACGCCGGCGTCGCCCGAATAGCTGGCGTTGTTGCTCCGGTACCGCTCCTGGGCCTGCACCATCGTCGAGATGGTGGCGCGGGCATCACCCCGGCGCGACTTCATCACATAGCTCTGGTAGGCAGGATAGGCGACCGCGGCCAGGATCCCGGCCACCACGAGCGCCACCATCAGCTCGATCAGCGTGAATCCACGCGAGGCACGAGCCGACGTGGGGGCCTGGGAGCTGTGGCAAAGATCACGCATGGGCCGATTATGTAAAGCTTGTTTGCGAATGTTTGTCGCAGGCGCCACCGTTTGTCCGCCTTGTTTGACCGTTCATCGGCACCCCCGCGACCGAGGGTCAGGCCTTCTTGCCGTCGCTGGTGCAGGTCGAGAGGCCCGAGACCGAGCCACCGGTCGAGCAGGCGCGCACGCGGCCCATCATGCTGACGACGTGGCGGATCCCGTCGCCATGGGCGTCGGTCACGTCGACGCTGCCGGCCGGCGACACGGTGCCGCGCTGCGGATCGAAGGTCATGCTGCCCACATTGGCGTGTACCTGAGTGGCCTGGCTGCGCGGCATCCATTCGAGCTTGAGCACCTGGCCCTTGGCGGTGCAGACGGCCTGGCCGTCATCGCCGCAGCGGCAGGCGTTGGTGCCGCCCGTGTGGATGATGTAGCAGCTGCCCAGCGGGTGCTCGCTGAAGCGCAGTTGCACCGAGTCGCCGCGGCGGACGGCCTCGCCGCGGGCCTGCTGGATGTCGGTGGCGATGGTCTGCGCCACGGCCTTCAGATGCTGGTGGCGCTTGAACTTGCCCATCGAGGGCAGGGCGGCGCCGGCCAGGATCGCCACGATGGCCAGCGCGATGCACAGCTCGATCAGCGTGATGCCGGTCTGCTTGGCGGAGGAGGCGGCGGTGGGGTACTGCATGGCGGGCTTTCCGTGGGTGGGTCGTCGATGGGCCCACTGTAGAAATCCGCCTCTGAAAAGGCTTTACCCACCGAAGCGGGAGCCCTCCCACCCGAAAGTGGGAAGGGTTGACCCGAGCGGGGTCAGATCTCGCGGATCAGCTGCCGGAACTCGTCCACGTCCTCGAAGCTGCGGTAGACCGAGGCAAAGCGGACATACGCCACCTTGTCGATCTTCTTCAGCTCCCGCATGACGAGCTCGCCCACCCGCGTGGAGGGCAGCTCCCGCAGCCCGCTGGTGAGCAGCTTCTCCTCGATGCGGGCCAGCGCCGCATCGATCTGCTCGATGCTGACCGGACGCTTGCGCAGCGCCAGGTGCATCGAGGCGCGCAGCTTCTTGGGGTCGAAGTCGGCACGGGTGCCGTCCTTCTTCACCACCACGGGCAGGGCGATCTCGGCCCGCTCATAGGTGGTGAAACGCTTGTCGCAGTGCAGGCAGCGGCGGCGGCGGCGCACCACGTCGCCCTCGTCCGATTCCCGGGTCTCGGAGACCTGGGTCTCGGTATGAGAGCAGAAGGGGCAGCGCATCGCCTGTCAGTGCCGGCCGTCGATCAGCGGTAGACCGGGAAGTCGCGCGTCAGCGCGGCGACCTTGGCGCGCACGGCGGCCAGGTTGGCCTCGTCGTTCGGCTTGTCCAGCACGTCGGCGATCAGGTTGGCGGTGATGCGCACCTGTTCTTCCTTGAAGCCGCGCGTGGTCATGGCCGGCGTGCCCAGGCGGATGCCGCTGGTGACCATCGGCTTCTGCGGGTCGTTGGGGATGCCGTTCTTGTTGCAGGTCATGTGGGCGGCGCCCAGCACGGCCTCGGCTTCCTTGCCGGTCATGTTCTTCGGGCGCAGGTCGACGAGCATCACATGGCTCTCGGTGCGGCCGGAGACGATGCGCAGGCCGCGCTCGGTCAGCGTGTCGGCCAGCACCTTGGCGTTCTTGACCACCTGTTCCTGGTAGGCCTTGAACTCGGGCGTCAGCGCTTCCTTGAAGGCCACGGCCTTGCCGGCGATGACGTGCATCAGCGGGCCGCCCTGGATGCCGGGGAAGATGGCCGAGTTGATCTTCTTGGCGATCGCCTCGTCGTTCATCAGGATGATGCCGCCGCGCGGGCCGCGCAGGCTCTTGTGCGTGGTGGAGGTGACCACGTCGGCATGCGGCACCGGGTTCGGGTAGACGCCGGCGGCGATCAGGCCCGCGTAGTGGGCCATGTCCACCATGAAGTAGGCGCCGATCTCCTTGGCGATCTTGCCGAAGCGCTCGAAGTCGATGCGCAGGCTGAAGGCCGAGGCGCCTGCGATGATCAGCTTGGGCTTCTTCTCGCGGGCCAGCGCTTCCATCGCGTCGTAGTCGATGTCTTCCTGGGCGTTCAGGCCGTAGGAGATCACGTTGAACCACTTGCCGCTCATGTTCAGCGCCATGCCGTGGGTCAGGTGGCCGCCTTCGGCCAGGCTCATGCCCATGATGGTGTCGCCCGGCTGCAGCAGCGCGAAGAACACGCCCTGGTTGGCCTGGGAGCCCGAGTTGGGCTGCACGTTGGCGAAGTTGGCGCCGAACAGTTGCTTCAGGCGATCGATGGCCAGTTGCTCGACCACATCCACGTATTCGCAGCCGCCGTAGTAGCGCTTGCCGGGATAGCCCTCTGCGTACTTGTTGGTCAGCTGGCTGCCCTGCGCCTGCATCACGGCCGGCGAGGTGTAGTTCTCCGAGGCGATCAGCTCGATGTGATCTTCCTGGCGCTGGTTCTCGTTCTGGACCGCGGCCCACAGATCCGGGTCGACCTGGGCGAGGGTGGAGGTGTTGCGATCAAACATGATGGATGGCACGTCTCAAGCTAGAGGTGGAGTCCCTGGCGGCCCCCGGCCGCGGCGTCGATCAAGAGACGACGCCGACGGTTGGCGAGTGCAGGGGTGCCCAGGCGAACGGCTGAAAACGGACCGGGGTCCGTTCGCGCTTCCCGGTGGTCATCCACCTCGGGCCCCGGGGGAGGGGCCCTGATCGCCAGTCGCGCGAGATGTCGAGTGTAACGCTCAGCGGATGTCGTGCAGCAGCGCGACGCGCTCGTCGGCCACCACCGGCGTCGGGGCTGCCGGTTGCGGCGCAGGGCGCGGCGCGAACGGCGACACATTGCGCCCGGCCGCCACGGCTTTCATCTGCTCGGCTTCGGCCAGCACGCGCGAGGCATAGCCGGCATCGTCCGTCAGGTTGGCGGCACCCACGTAATAGCGCAGGCCTTCCTCGATGCCGCCAGCGCGCTGGATGCACTCCTTGAGCACCTGCACGCCGACGCGCACATTGGTCACCGGATCGAAGGCGGCGAAGGTGCCGCCGAAGGCCTCGTACTTGTCGTCGTGGACGCGCGTCATCACCTGCATCAGGCCCTGGGCGCCGACGGGGCTCTGGGCGAAGGGGTTGAAGCCCGATTCGATGGCCATGACGGCCAGGATCAGCGTCGGCTCCACGTGGGCGCGCTGGCCCGAGACCCAGGCTTCCTGCACCAGGCGGCTGACCGGCTCCGGCGCCACCTTGTAGCGGCGCGACAGCCATTGGGCCACGGCCGCCTGCTGGCGGTTCAGGTCGCGCGGATTGGACGCGGTGGCGCGGGAGACCGCATCCGGCTCCGTGCTGGCGTAGAGCGTGTTGCCCTCGGCTTCCGCGCGGGCCTCCTGGCGGGCGTTGAGCCAGCCGAAAGCCTTGGATTCCAGTTGATGACGAAGTTCGGGCTGGCTGACGAAGGTCAGCATCACCGCGACGACGGCCAGCCCGAGCAGGGCCAGCGTGTTGTGGCTCACGACCAGGAGACCCTGGCCGATGTCCTTGACGAACAAGGACGTTGCCGCGCCGGATTGACGGGCAAGGGATAGAAAACGCGCTGTCATGCGACTCCTTTCTTCTCTCCCACACCACAAGGCCCTTCGCACGGACGAGCCGGCGCGAAAGGCCTCGGGATGCGGTAGCGATAATGGGCCGGCCCCTGGCCTGCAGCGCACTGGAAGTGCACCAAGCAGACCGACCGGCGTCCATCGGCAGCGAAGTGACCTGTCCCTCCCAAGGTCAGGTCACGGGTAAACCCTTGAAGCTCAAGGGCAGGCGGATTCTAGAGATCAAAAATAACCCGTCAAGCTTATGACTGTGGTTTTAAATTACTTAAAGTTATGAAGTACGCCGATTTACGTGATTTCATCCACGGATTGGAGGGCCTGGGCGAGCTTCGGCGGGTGTCCGAGCCGGTCTCCCCCCATCTGGAGGTAACGGCCCTGAGCGACCGGGTTTTACGTGCCGAGGGGCCTGCCTTGCTGTTCGAGAACCCGACCGGCTACACCACGCCGGCGTTGACGAACCTGTTCGGAACCACCCGCCGCGTGGCCCTTGGCATGGGCGCTGAGAGCCTGGACGAACTGCGCGACGTCGGCCGCGTCCTGGCCAATCTGAAGGAGCCCGAGCCGCCGAAAGGGTTCAAGGACGCGGGCCGGCTGCTGCAGATGGGCAAGGCGCTGTGGGACATGAAGCCCAAGGTCGTCGGCCGCGCCGCCTGCCAGGAAGAGATCCTGGAAGGCGAGGAGGTGGACCTGAAGACGCTGCCGATCCAGACCTGCTGGCCCGGCGACGTCGCCCCGCTGATCACCTGGGGCCTGGTCATCACGCGCGGACCGCAGTCGGTGCCGAATCCGCGCCAGCGGCAGAACCTGGGCATCTACCGCCAGCAAATGATCGGCCGCCGGCAGTTGATCATGCGCTGGCTGGCCCACCGCGGCGGGGCGCTGGACTTCAGGGACTTCGCGCTGGCCAATCCCGGCCAGCCCTTCCCGATCGCCGTGGCGCTGAGCGCCGACCCGGCCACGATCCTCGGTGCGGTGACGCCCGTGCCCGACAGCCTGTCCGAATACCAGTTCGCCGGCCTGCTGCGCGGCTCACGGACCGAGTTGGCCGACACCGGCGTCGGTGAAGCCGGCCGCATGCTGCAGGCGCCGGCCAGCGCCGAGATCGTGCTGGAGGGCCGCATTCCCGTCGCGGTAACGGGTTATGTCGGCGTCAGCGAGGACGGCATCCCGCTGAAGGAGAAGGGCGGCTACCTGCATGCGCTGGAGGGCCCCTACGGCGACCACACCGGCTACTACAACGAGCAGGACTGGTTCCCGGTCTTCGAGGTCACGCGGCTCACGCGCCGCCGCAACCCGATCTACCACTCCACCTACACCGGCAAGCCGCCGGACGAGCCGGCCATCCTCGGCGTGGCGCTGAACGAGGTCTTCGTGCCGATCCTGCAGAAGCAGTTCAGCGAGATCGTCGACTTCTACCTGCCGCCCGAGGGCTGCAGCTATCGCATGGCGGTGATCTCGATCCGCAAGGCCTACCCGGGCCATGCCAAGCGCCTGATGTTCGGCCTGTGGAGTTACCTGCGCCAGTTCATGTATACGAAGTTCATCGTCGTCGTCGATGAGGACGTGAACATCCGCGACTGGAAGGAAGTCGTGTGGGCCATCACCACGCGCATGGATCCGGTGCGCGACACCACGCTGGTCGACGGCACCCCGATCGACTACCTGGACTTCGCCTCGCCGATTAGCGGCCTGGGCGGCAAGATGGGGCTGGACGCCACCAACAAGTGGCCCGGCGAGACCAGCCGCGAATGGGGGCGTGCGATCACGATGACGCCCGAGGTCGAGGCCAAGGCCGGTGCGCTCTACGAACGTCTGTTCGGCAATTCACCGGCAGCAGGAAAGTGATCGCTTGAAAGGCGCGGGGCCGTCGCCTAAGTTTGTAGTGCCTTCTCAAGGCAAACACTCTGGCGCAATCTTTGCGCGCCAGGAGCCCCTCGGCAGCTAGCCTTGGAGCCCCAATGGTGGCGTGAGTCACCGCACCCCTTCCGGTCTTCGGGCCGGGAGGGGTATCTATTTGCGGTCCCGCAATCAATGGCCGGCGAGGCTACCCAGCCACTCGTAGACGGCATAGCGCACGCCCATCAGTCCCTGCTCATCGGGGCACCAGTCTTCCCAACTGCTCATGCCGTCGAGCACCAAGCCCATGGGAGCAGGCGTCACTTCGATGGGCGACTGCTCCCGGGCGGCGGCGTCCCGAAAGGCCTGCAAGGCCCGCGGCATGTGCTGGACATGGGTCACCAGCAGGATGCTCCTCACGCCCGCAGCGCTCAGCAGCGGCAGGCTCAGCGCGGCGTTCTCGCGCGTGTCCCGCGAGCGGCCTTCCGACCACCGCAGCGGCTGCCGGAACTCCTCGCGTGCCACGCGCTCGGCAACCATCGCCTCCGTGTAGATCTTGCTTCTGGCCGTCCAGCCGATGCCGCCAGTGAAACCCAGCGGCGCCTCGACCCGGCGCGACAACCAGACCCCATAGCGCAGCCGCTCCAGCGTGATGAGACCGAGGCTGGGACCGGCGTACTCTGGCACGTAGTCGCGTGAGCCGCCGCCAAGCACCAGCACGGCGACGTCATGTCTCTCCCGCGAACGCTGATGGAACGCTTCCGCCTGCTGCGCATCGAGGGCTGGCGGCGCCTGCAGCAAGTGGCGGTTCAGCCACTGCGCCGTGCCCTCGCAACTCATCAGCCATGCGCCCGCCAGGCCCAGCAAGACCAGGGCGGCGCCGCTGCGGCGGCGCTGGCGCCACAACAACAACGCCCCCAGCGCAATGAGCAGCAGGGCCGGTACGGGCGGCAGTAGCAAGGTGAGCAGGAGCGGCTTGATCTGATGGGCCAGGGAATCCAAGTTCTGCGTTCTTTCTAAGTGCTTGCAGTCGCCACAATAATGCGGGGCCTCTCTGACCTTCCTGCCTGTTGCATGCCAAGCATTTCCCGTCGAACCCTCGCGCGCTGGGCGCTAAGCATACTGGCCGTGCTGGCCCTGATCGGGGCGGCTGCCTGGCTGCTGGTGCCGCGCTGGCTGGCCGGGCCGGGCATGCGCATGGCCAGCGAGGCCCTGGGGCGCGAGGCCACCGTGCAGGCGGTGCGCTTCGAGCCCTGGCGACTGGCCCTGGAACTCGACGGACTGAGCATTGCCGGCAGCGACGGCAAGGCGCCGGCGCTGCTGAGCATCGGCCAGGTGCGCGCGGTGCTGTCCCTGCGTTCGATCCGGCACCTGAGCCCCGTGCTTGCCGAACTGCAGATCGAGGAGCCCGTGCTGCGCCTGGCCCGTACCGGCGACGGGCACTATGACATCGACGACCTGCTGCAACGCTTTGCCGCCAAGCCCGGGGCCAAGCCGGCCGACGGCGACCCGCCGGCCTTCGGTCTCTACAACATCCGCCTGCACGGGGGCCAGGTCTTGCTGGACGACCGGCCGGTGGGACGCCAGCATGCGCTCACCGAACTGCTGGTGGAACTGCCCTTCGTGTCCACGCTGGCGGCCGACGTCGAACTGGCCGTGCAGCCGAAGGTCAGCGGCAAGCTCAACGGCGTGACCTTTGGCAGCGAGGCCGACTGGCGGCCCTTCGCCGAAAGGCAGCAGGGCACGCTTGACTTGAAATTGCGCGGACTGGACCTCGAGCCCTATCTCGGCTACCAGCCGGCCGGCCTGCCGCTGCGGGTGGCGCGGGGCCGTCTCGATGCCGGACTGAAGCTCCAGTTCCGCCAGGACCCCCGCCAGACGCCGCAAGTGCAACTAAGCGGCGAGCTGGCCTTGGCCGATGCGGCCTTGCAAACGCCTGCCGGCCAGCCTTGGCTCGGGCTGCGCCAGCTGCATGTGGTGCTGAAGGATGTGCAACCCCTGCGACGTCAGGTCCAGCTCGGCGCGGTCCGGCTGGAGGGCCTGGAGCTGGCCTTGCAGACCCAGGCCGATGGCCGGCTGTGGCTGCCTGACGGCGGCCAGCCCGCGCAGCCGCCGGCCGCTCCCTGGGCCTTCGGCATGGACAGCTTCGAGCTGAAGGACGGCAGCGTCGGTTGGCGCGATGCCTCGCTGGGCAAGCCCGCGGCGCTGCACGTGAGCGCCATCGAGTCACGGTTCGGCCCTCTGGCCTGGCCGCTGCGCGGCAGCACGCCGCTGAGCTTCGCGATGCAGCTGGACTCCTCCGCGACCGGGCGTCCGGCCACGCTGCAAGGGGAGGGCAGCCTGAGCGCCGAGGCCCTCGCGCTGAAGGCCAAGTGGCAAGACCTGGCACTCGCCGACCTGTCGCCCTGGATGCCGGCCCAACTCGCCGGCGCCTTGGCCGGCCGGATCGAATTGCAGCTGCCGCAGCCGCTGGCCGCCGATGCCGACCGGCGCCTGACGATGACCCTGCAGGACCTGGAACTGGCCAGGCCGGCCCTGGCGGCCGGCGGCGAGCCGCTGCTGAGCGCAGCGTCCC
>NZ_LYVQ01000114.1 GCF_001984095.1 Pelomonas sp. KK5 | reverse complement strand
CCTTCGCGCGGATCGCGTCGACCAGGCCGCGCAGCGCGGGCAGCGGGCCCGGATGCTGGCGGCATGCTTGCCGGCCAGTTGCTCCGCCGACAGCTCCGGATAGGTTTCGCCCAGCAGCACCAGGTCGCCGGTCCTGCGGTCGCCGAGGTAGTACTCGCCGGGCCTGCCGTTGCCGCTGCTGTAGACGAGGTAGCGGGTCTCGTCGCGGCTGATGTCGTGCAGGCGGTTGTAGCGTTCGGGCAGCGCCTTGTCGATCGCCTTGGCCTGGGCCTGCCAGCCGGCGTCCCACAGCTCGCTGCGCACCTCGCCGTCGTCGTTCTCCTGCGAGGCGGTGCGCAGGCCCAGCACCTCGCCGCTGGCCGGCGCATGCAGCAGCTCGCCGCCGACGTCGCGATCGGCATGGGCCAGCAGCAGGCGGCGCGGCAGGCCGGGCTGGTCCAGGCGCACGGCGAAGACGGCCATGCGGCCCGCGTGCTCGGCGCGCACATAGAGCTGCTGCGGATCGCGGCCGAAGCCCAGCGGCCAGACGGCCTTGTCGTCGTGCAGGCCGAAGGTCCAGAGCGTGCGCCAGTCCTGGCCGTCCGGCTCGCGTACGCGCACCGAGAACTCGCCGCCCTTGCTCATCGCCAGGGCCACCCGCACGCGGTGCTGTGCGTCGGCGGTCCACTCCATCACGTCGTTCATCGCGCGCTGCACCAGGCGGCGCTGGCCGGTGTCGACATCGACCTGGTAGACGCCGGGTTCGATCGCCTGCGCGCTTTCCTGCAACTGCAGCAGCAGGTGGTGGCCGTCGTCCGGCATCCAGTCGATCACCCGATCCTGGATCTGCTGGTTGCGCTCGCGGCTGAAGAAGGCGGCCTTCACCAGGTTCAGCGGCTCGCCGCCAGCGGGGCTGATCGCGAGCAGGCGGGTCTCGGAGGTGTCCACGTGGCCGCGACGCGAGGGGTACTTGAGGCTGACCACCAGGCGGTCGTCATGCGCCCAGTGCACCCAGTTGAAGGTGAACACCTTGTTGTCGGTGACCAGCAGCGCCTTCATCCGGCCGCCGGCGAGATCGCGCACGACGAGGGCGGTGCGCTCGTCCTGGTTCAGCAGGCCGGCGAAGCGCTGGCCGTCCGGCGAGAGCTGCAAGCCGGCCAGGCGTGGCAGGCGGGCGAAGGCCTCGGTGGGCAGGGGCTCGGGCGCCGTGGCGGTGCCAGCAACAACGGCAGTACAGGCCAGCGCCAGCAGCAGGGCGCTGGCGATCGTCCATCGCTTCATCGTCAGAGCCCGCCTCGCGTCAGCGTCGCGGGATCGAGCAACTGCTCCAGCTTCGCGCGGTCCAGCCCGCTGTCCTCGGCCGCCACGTCGAGGATCGGGCGCCCCTCGGCATAGGCCCGCTTGGCGATGGCCGCGGCCTTGGCGTAGCCGATCACCGGGTTCAGCGCGGTGACGAGGATCGGGTTGCGGGCCAGCGCGGCCTGCAGCGCGGGCTCGTTGACCTTGAAGGTGGCGATCGCCCGCGTGCCCAGCAGCTCGCTGGTGCGGGCCAGCAGGTGCAGCTGCGCCAGCAGGTTGTGCGCCACCAGTGGCAGCATCACGTTGAGCTCGAAGTTGCCGCTCTGGCCGGCGATCGCGATGGCCGCGTCATGGCCGATCACCTGCGCGGCGGCCATCGCCACCGCCTCCGGGATCACCGGGTTGACCTTGCCGGGCATGATCGAGGAGCCCGGCTGCAGCGCCTCCAGCTCGATCTCGGCCAGGCCGGCGAGCGGGCCGGAGTTCATCCAGCGCAGGTCGTTGGCGATCTTCATCAGCGTCACGGCCAGGCCGCGCAACGCGCCCGACAGCGCCACGGCCGCGTCCTGCGAACCCATGGCGGCGAAGAAGTCGGGCGCGGTGGTGAATGGCAGGCCGGTCAGCGCGGACAGCTCGGCGCAGAAGCGTGCGGCGAAGTCCGGATGCGCGTTGATGCCGGTGCCCACCGCGGTGCCGCCCTGGGCCAGCGCCTGGATGCGCGGCTGCAGGCCTTCGAGCTGGGCGATCTGTGCTTCCAGCTGCGCGGCCCAGCCACCTAAGGCCTGATCCAGACGGACCGGCATCGCGTCCATCAGGTGGGTGCGGCCGGTCTTCACATGGTGGCCGTCGGTCTTCGCCTTCGCGCGGATCGCGTCGACCAGGCCGCGCAGCGCGGGCAGCAGTTCCTTGTGGAGCGCCAGTGCGGCCGAGATGTGCAGCGCCGAGGGGATGGAGTCGTTGCTGCTCTGGCCGTTGTTGACGTGGTCGTTGGCGCTGACGGCCGTGCCCAGCGCGCGCGAGGCCAGCGTGGCCAGCACCTCGTTGGCGTTCATATTGCTGCTGGTGCCGGAGCCGGTCTGGAACACGTCCACCGGGAAGTGCGCCATGAAGCCGCCCTCGCGCACCATCGTCATCGCGGCCTTCTCGATCGCGCCGCCCATCTCCGGCGTCAGCAGCTTCAGCGCGATATTGGCGCGCGCCGCCGCGGCCTTGACCAGCAGCAGCGCGGCGATGAAGCGCTCCGGCATCGGGCCGCCGATGCCTTCGAAGTTGTGCATCGCGCGCTGCGTCTGCGCGCCGTACAGCGCGTCGGCCGGGACTTCCATTTCGCCCATGCTGTCGCGTTCGATCCGTGTGTTGGCCATCGCTCGATCCTCCAGAACAGGCCAGCATACTCCGCGCAAATCCGGGTGCGGTGAAGCGCCATTTGGACTACCGTTCGCCCATCATGATCGACTCTCTCCTTCCCGATCGCAGTGCCGCGCAGCGCGCGCCGATCCAGTTCTATTTCGACTTCTCGTCGCCGTACTCCTACATCGCCTCCGAGTGGATCAATGCGGTGGCCGCGCGGCACGGCCGGCGCGTGCAGTGGCATGCGGTGATGCTGGGCGTGCTGTTCCAGCCGGCGGGCCTGAAGCCGCCGGTGGACTATCCGGTCAAGCGCGACTACATCCTGCGCGACTTCGAGCGCTCGGCCCGCTTTGCCGGCCTGCCCTACACGCAGCCCGAGCCCTTCCCGATCGCCACGCACAACGCGGCGCGGATCTTCTGGTGGCTCAACGAGGAAGACCCGTCGCGCGCGGTGGCCTGGGCGCGCGCCGCGCTGCGCGCCTACTTCACGCGCGGCGTCGCGCTGAACGATGCCGCGCAGCTGAAGGCGCTGGCCGAGCAGAGCGGGCTCGATGCGCAGGCCGCCGAGGCCGCCTGGGCCGATCCGAAATGGAAGGACGCGCTGAAGGCCGCGAACGAGGTCGCCACCGCCGCCGGCGTGTTCGGCGCCCCGTTCTTCATCATCGACGGCGAGCCCTTCTGGGGCAACGACCGGCAGGAGCAGATCGTCCAATGGCTGTCCACCGGGCCCTTCAAGGGGTTGTGATCCTGGCGCTGTCGGCCTCGGTGCAGGCTGCGTCGCCGCAGGACGATGTCTTCGCCGCCGAGCGGGCCTTCGCCGCCTCGATGGCGCGGCGCGACCTGAAGGCCTTCGGCGAATCGGTGTCCGACGAGGCGGTGTTCTTCGGCGGCAAGGCGCCGCTGCGGGGCCGTGCGGCGGTGCTGCAGGGCTGGGCAGGCTATTTCGAAGGGGCGAGGGCGCCGTTCTCCTGGGAGCCCGACGCCGTCGAGGTGCTCGCCTCGGGTTCGCTGGCGCTCAGCACTGGCCTGGTCCGCGACCCGGACGGCAGGCCGATCGCCCGCTTCAACTCGATCTGGCGCCTCGAGGGGCCGGGCCGCTGGCGCATTGTTTTCGACAAGGGCCAGCCGCTCGAGGACTGACCGGTCAGAAGCTCTTCGTGAGCCCCAGGTAGACCGTGCGGCGCTGCCCGTACTGCGGCGCGCCGACGCCGATGCCGGTGCCGTCGCGCAGCTGGTAGGTGCGGTCGAACAGGTTCACCACCGACAGGCGCGTCTCCACCTTGCCCATGGCGCCGCCGAAGTCGATCGTCTTGGACACGTCCGCGTTGACCGTCGTGTAGCCCGGCAGGTGCTCGGTGTTGGCGAAGCCGTCGCGCAGGCCGCTGCCGTACAGCGCGCTGCCGCTCAAGGCCACGCCGTTGGCGAAGCGGTAGCTGGCGCCGGCCGAGGCCGAGAGCTTCTGCTCGTGGTCCAGGTGCACCCAGTTCTGCTGGATGAAGGCCAGCTCGTCGGCGTCGAAGTTGAACTGGCCGGTCTCGATCTGCGTCGCCCGCGCATGGGTGAGTCCCAGGTTCAAGTAACCCGACAGTGACTTGTCCTTGTAGTTGGCCGACAGGTCCAGGCCATAGATCCGGCCGCGGGCGAAGTTGAAGGCCGAGTAGATCAGCGCGTTGCCGAACTGGCCCTCGTCCTGCAGGTGCTTGATGTCGCGGTAGTAGCCGTCGATGCCCAGCGTCAGCGTGTCGGTGGCGGCCCAGGCGAAGCCGGCGTCCAGGTAGTTGGAGCGCTCGGCCTTGACGGCGGTGTTGGCGTCGGAGGGCAGGGCGTTGGTGGTGCCGAGGAACTTCTGCACCGAGGTGGTGTCGATCTTCTCGGTCGGAGGCGGCGTGAAGTAGCGTGCGTAGCCGGCGTGGAAGTCCAGCTCCGGCGTGATTTTCCAGACCAGGCCCAGGCGCGGGCTCAGCTGGCTCTCGTTGACGACGGTCTTGGCCTGGTCGTAGCGCAGGCCGTAGTTGATCGTCAGCGCCGGGCTCAGCTTCCACTCGTCCTGCAGGTAGGCGCCCCAGGTGTCGCCGGTGAGGCGGCCGCCGTCCTGGATGTTGATGGGCACGCCGCTGGTCTGGTTGCCGTCGGCATCGGCGGGGAATACCCAGGCGTCGTTGTCCGAGGACACCTTCTCGTGCTGGCCGAACAGGCCGGCGCGGACCGTGTGGGACGAGTTCAGGCGCCAGCTCATGTCGGCCTGGATGCCGTCGGCCACGTTGCGGCGCACGATGTCGGCGGCGATGCCGTAGTACTGCAGGTCGCCGACGGCGTCGGGCCGGTAGTGGACGTCGGTCGTGCGGTGGAACAGCGAGACCTGGTAGTCCACCGACAGGCCGGCCGAGCCCTGGTAGCTCAGCACGCCGAAGCGGTTGGTCTCGCGCTGGTTGGCGTCCAGCGTGGCCGAGTCCTTGGCCGGCGTGCCGTCGGTCGTGAAGTCCGGCGTCTGGCCCGGAACGTTGGGGATCTGGAAGCGGTTGTTCGTGGTGCCGAACATCGCGGTGATGCGGCTGTCGGCATCGAGCACATAGCTCAGGTAGCCGAAGGTCTTGCCCTGGTGGGTCTGGTCGTGCAGCGCGTTGGTCGAATCGGTCGGGTTCTCGATGCCCAGCTTGTTCTGCTCGTAGGAACCGGTCAGGTAGTAACTGAAATCCCCGACGGTGCCGTTGAGCTCCAGGTTGGTCTGGAGCGTGCCCTTGCCGCCGACGGTGACGCCCACGCTGCCGGCGCCCTGCTGCTCGTTCTCGCCCTTGGTCGTGATGTCCACGATGGCGGCGGTGCGGTAGCCGTACTGGGCCGGCAGCGCGCCGGTGAGGATGTTCAGCCGGTCGGCGAAGCGGGTCTCCAGCGCCTGGCCGAAGCCGCTGATCGACTCGGGGATCACGACGCCGTTGATGCGGTACTGCACGTTGCCGTGGTCGCCGCGCACATGGAGCTGGCCGTACGAGTCCTGCACGACTCCGGGGGTCTGCAGGATCACCTGGTTCAGCGGCGTGTTCTCGCCCTGCGGCAGCGCGGCGATGTCGTCCTTGCTGATGCGGGTGATGCTGCTGCCGGTGTCGGGCGAGAGGCCGTTGCGCGCGGCGTCGAGCTTGCTGCGGGTGCCGGTGACCTCGACCTTCTGCAACTCGTTGGTGGGCGTGGTGCTGCCGTCGGCGGCGTGGCCGGCCAGCGGATAGGCGAGGGCGATGGACAGCGCGATGGCGCTGGGACGGATGTTGGGCATGGTCTTGTTCTGTCTGAAATCTGAATGGCAATGCGCAGCCGGGCCGGCTTGATGCGGCCCGACGACGGACAAAGGGGATTCAGATCAGGACAGGCGGGCCGCGGCTGCGCGGCGCCAGCGCCTCGGCATTCAGCGAGGCGAAAGTATGGGCCGAGGTCTGCACATGGGCGGCATCGGCCAGCAGCAGCTTCGGCAACTCGGGCGCTGTCGTAGCCGCCAGGTGCGCGAAGGACAGGCAGACCGCGCAGAGCTTGTCGGCCGGATCGTCCTTGCGTTCCTGCTGCGAACTGCCCTGCTTCGACGACAAGTGCCCGATCTCGTGCCAGGCTGCGCCCTGCTGCGAAAGCAGCATCAGCAGCGGCATCAGGAGGGCGAGGGCGAAGCGGCGCATGGACAAGGGGGCTAAGCCCGCCATTGTGCCTGCGATGTTCAGATCAGCTGAAGGTCACGGGGTTTCGCCCCCGGGAACACGCGGGCCAGCGCCGCGTCGGACAGCCCGAACTGCCGCCGCCACAGCCCGCCCAGCACCGCGCGGTACTCGTTGAGCACCGGATAGTCGCGGTTCTGGAACAGCCCGCGGGCCGACACCTCGGCCTGCTCGCCGGCCACGCCGCCATTGGCCGCGAGGCCACCGCCCAGCAGCCAGTAGACGCTGCCGTGGCCGTGATCGGTGCCGCGGCTGCCGTTCTCGCGGAAGGTGCGGCCGAACTCGCTGATCACCATCACGGTGGTCTGCTGCCAGGCCTCGGGGCCGAGTTCGTCGGCGAAGGCCGCGAGGCCCTGGCCCAGCTCCTGGAAGCGGCTGGCCAGCGCGCCGCTGGCGCCACCCTGGTTGACGTGGGTGTCCCAGCCGCCCACGTCGACGAAGCCCAGCTGCACCCGCGAGCGCATCAGCCGCGCGATACGACGGGCCTCGCCCTCGAAGCCCTTGGTGCTGATCGCGTTGCGGTTGGCGGCCTTCATTTCACGATCCATGCGGTCCATCGCCGGGTCGGGCGCCAGCTCGCGCGCCAGCTCGTCGCGCAGCGCGAAGCCGGCCTCGACCTGCGGCGCGAGCGCCTGGCCCTGGTACATGCGGCTCAGCAGCGCGCGGCTCTTTGCATCGATGCCGGACTTGCCGGCGCCGTCGCGCAGCGTCGCGTTGCCCACCCGCTCGGGGCCGACGAAGCACATCGGCAACTGCTCGGTGAAGGACAGTGCCTGGGCCGCGCCGAGCTCCGCCGCCAGGCGGTTCATGAAGCCGGAGTCGTGCGGGCCGCTGGGCGGCTGGCCCAGCTCGATGCTGTCCTGGGTCTCGAAGTGGCTGCGGGTGAGGTCGTCGGTGCCGGCGAAGGGGATGAAGGTGACCTGGCCCTGCTGGGCCAGCGGCCAGACCGATTCGCGCAGGGCCGGATGCAAGGCCCAGTCGCTGCGCTCGCCCAGCGGCAGCGCGGTCTCGCGGGCGATCGCGATGGTCTTGCGCTGCTCGTAGTAGAAGTCGCTGGAGACCGGCACCAGCAGGTTGGCGGCGTCGTAGCCGCCGCGCAGGAACACGAGCAGGAAGCGCGGCCGGTCGGCGCTGGCGGCGGCAAACAGGCGGGTGGACGTTGCAAGGCCGAGGCCCAGGCCGAGGAGTGAGCGTCTTTGCATAAGGGGTTACCTCAGCGGAGCATGAATTCGGGGGCGCTGAGCAGCAGCGCGTTCCACAGCGGCACGTTGCCGCCGGCCTCGGCCAGCGCGGACCGGGTGGCCGGGCTCAGCTGGGCCTGCAGGGTCTGGCGGTAGAGGGCGCCGTCGGCCAGCGCCGGCTTGGGCGCGGCGGCCATGCCCTTGAACAGCGCCGGCGCACCGGCGCCGATCTGGCGGGCCAGCTCGAAGCGGGTGGTCAGTTGCGCCGGGCTGTTCCAGGCTTCGGCCATCTGCGGATAGCCGTCGGGCGTCAGCTTGTCATAAGGCCCCTGGCCGAGGCGGCGCAGCCAGGCCTGCACCGGCTGGCCGTTGGCGATCACCTGCTCGCCGTACACCGCGCGCAGGCCGGAGATCAGGTAGTGCTGCGGATCCTTGAACTTGCTCAGCGCGGCCGAGGCGAAGTCCGGCGCCAGCAGCAGCTCGCGCAGCGTGGCGGCGATGTCGCCATGGGTCTCGTGGAAGCGGGCGGCCATGCGGTCCACCACGGCTTGAGGTGGCTGGTCGGCCAGGAAGTAGACGGCCAGCTTGTGCGAGATGAAGCGGGCGGTGGCGGGCTGGTCCACCAGCAGGTCCAGCACCTCGTCCAGCTCGGCGGCGCCGCGGCCCTTGATCGTGTGGCCCAGCAGCACCTTGTCGCCGAAGTCGTGGCGGGCCGGGTTGAACTCGTACAGCCCCTCGCGCACGTACAGCGGCGCCAGCCTGGCATTGAACTTCGGCGGGTTCGGATCGGTGCGCACCGAGAAACCGGTCAGCACCCGCGCCAGCTCCTGGACGTCGGCCTGCGTGTAGCCGCCGTCCACGCCCATCGTGTGCAGTTCCAGCAGCTCGCGGGCGTAGTTCTCGTTGGGCTTGTTCAGGCCGTTCTGGTCGTTGTCCAGGTAGCGCAGCATGGCCGGGTGGCGCGCCACCGCGCCCAGCAGCGTGCGGAAGGAACCCAGCGCCTGCGGCCGCAGCGCGTGCTCCTCGTAGTCCGGCAGCAGCACGCGCACCTCGCGCTTGTACTGGTGCACGTTGAAATGGTTGAACCAGAACCAGGCCGTCTGCTCCAGCAGCTGCTGCTGCGAGTAGAGCTGGCGCAGCACCTGGCGTTCGGCGGCCTCGCGGGCCGGCAGGTTGAGCGCCGCCTGGTAGGCCTGGCGGCGGCGCTGCAGCTCCATCTGCGTGGGCACCGGCACTTCCTGGGCCTTGCGCAGCTCCGTCACTTCCTGCACCAGCTCGGCCATGCCGCGCTGCGAGATGGACATCGCATCCACCTGCTGCTGCGCCGCCGCCGGCAGCGGCGCCTTCGGGTCGGCCTTCAGCTGCTGGTCGACATAGCGGGCCCAGCCGGCGCGCTGCGCCTCGTCCAGCTGCGCCTGGGTGGCGCCCCAGCCGATGCGGTTGACTGCGCGGTACAGGCCGGCATCGCTGCGGAACTCGGGCGGCGCCGGGGGCGTCGTCGAGCAGGCGGCGAGCAGCAGGGCGGGGATCGCCCCGCAGACGAGGATGCGTCGAGTCTTGGAGTTAGGCGCCGGCATGGCCGGCAGATTGCCTCGGGCCGGCCGGCTTGTCCATGGGCTTTGCTTTTGCTAACGGCGGGGCAATATGCGCCCTCACAGCTCCGACACGCTCTTGATCCGGATCGCCGGCGCCGCGGGCGCCATCGAAGCCGCCTCGCGCCGGCCGTGGAACAGGTCCAGCAGGTCCTTCTGCTTGGCGCGCGCCGTCACGACGTTGGCGTGCTTCACATGGCCATAACCGCGGATCTGCTCGGGCAGGCGGGCGAGCTTGACGGCGGTGTCGATGTTGCCGGGCTTCAGGTTCGCCAGCAGCTCGTCCACCAGCGCCTCGTACTCGGCGATCAGCGCGCGCTCCATGCGGCGCTCCTCGGTCTTGCCGAAGATGTCCAGCGCCGTGCCGCGCAGGCCCTTGAACTTCGCCATCAGCTTCAGCGCCTTGAAGGTCCAGCTGCCCAGCTCGACCTTCTTCGCGCGGCCGTCCGGGCCCGGCTTGGAGATGAGCGGCGGGGCCATGTGGAAGGACAGGCGCTCCCAGTTCTCGAACTGGTCCTTCATCGCCTTCTCGAAGGTGCCGTCGGTGTAGAGGCGCGCCACTTCCCACTCGTCCTTGATGGCCAGCAGCTTGGCGTAGTAGCGGGCCACGGCCTTGGCGAGCTTCTCGCCGCCGACCAGCTTGGCCTCCGCCTCGCGCACGCGCTGCACCAGCGCCGCATAACGCTGCGCATAAGCGGCGTCCTGGTAGGCGCTCAGGTGCTGCACGCGGCGGGCGATCAGCTCGTCCAGGTTGCCGTCGAAGTTCATGAACTGCACCACCGCCTGCGTCTTCTCGCCGGCTAGGCGCTTCAGTGCCTCGGGGGCGGCGATGGCCAGGCGGCCCAGCGCGAAGGCGGTCTTGTTGCCCTCGACGGCCACGCCGTTCAGCTCGATGGCCTTCATCAGCGCCGCATGCGACAGCGGCACCAGGCCGCGCTGCCAGCAGGCGCCCAGCATCACGATATTGCTGGGCATGGTGTCGCCCATCAGCGCCTGAGCGATCGCCTGCGCGTCGATGGTGGAGAGCAGCGCCTCGTCGTTCACCGCATGCTGCATCTTCGCCAGCAGCGAGGGCGCGTGCAGGCTGGCGTCGGGGTTGCGCACGAAGGTGGCGGTGGGCAGCTCGTGGGTGTTGGCCAGGATCACCGTGCGGCCGGGCTTCACCGTGCCCAGCGCATCGGCGCTGGCGCCGACCACCATGTCGCAGGCCAGCAGCACGTCGGCCTGCTGGGTGTCGATGCGGACCTGGTTCAGCAGATCCTGCGTCGGCGCCACGCGCACGAAGGACAGCACCGCGCCGCCCTTCTGCGCGAAGCCCATGAAGTCCAGCACCGAGCTCTGCTTGCCCTCCAGGTGCGCCGCCATCGAGACCAGCGCGCCGACCGTGACGACGCCGGTGCCGCCGACGCCGGTGACCAGCATGTCGAAGGGGCCGGTCCAGTCCCATTGCGCGGGCATGCCGATGGCGGCTGTTTCTCGAGCCAGGTCGGCGGGCGTGTAGCTCGCGCCGGCCTTCTTCTTCAGCTGCGCGCCATGCACCGAGACGAAGCTCGGGCAGAAGCCGTTGACGCAGGAGAAATCCTTGTTGCAGGAGGACTGCTCGATCGCGCGCTTGCGGCCGAAGTCGGTCTCCACCGGCACGACGGACAGGCAGTTCGACGCCTGCCCGCAGTCGCCGCAACCCTCGCAGACCTGCTCGTTGATGAAGATGCGCTTCGGCGGGTCCGGGAACTCCTTCTTCTTGCGGCGGCGGCGCTTCTCGGCGGCACAGGTCTGGTCGTAGATCAGCACCGTCACGCCCTCGATCTCGCGCAGCTCGCGCTGCACCGCATCGAGCTCGGACCGATCATGGAAGGTCGTCCCCGGCGGGAACTGCGCCTCGTGCCCCTGGTACTTGGCCGGCTCGTCCGAGACGACCACCAGCTTCTTCACGCCCTCGGCCTCCACCTGGCGCGCGATCTGCGGCACGCTGGTCTGGCCGTCCACCGGCTGGCCGCCGGTCATCGCCACCGCGTCGTTGTAGAGGATCTTGTAGGTGATGTTGGTGCGGGCGGCGATGGCCTGGCGGATGGCCAGGTAACCGGAGTGGTAATAAGTGCCGTCGCCGAGGTTCTGGAACACGTGCTTCTCGGTCGTGAAGCGCGAGTGCGCGGCCCAGTCCACGCCCTCGGCGCCCATCTGGATCAGGCCCGAGGTGCCGCGCTCCATCCAGCTCGCCATGAAGTGGCAGCCGATGCCGGCCAGCGCGCGCGAGCCTTCGGGCAGCTTCGTCGACGTGTTGTGCGGGCAGCCGGAGCAGAAGTAGGGCTGGCGGCGCACGCCGTCGGCCTCGTTGGAAAGCAGGCAGGGGGTGAGGAAGTCGACGACCAGATGGCGGCGGTCCAGCGCCGGGTTCAGCCGGGCCAGCCAGTCGGCCACGGTCGACATGATGCGCGAGGGACGCAGCTCGCCGAGGGCGCTCAGCACCGCCTTGCCGTGTTCATCGGTCTTGCCGATCACATGCGGGCGCTGCGCATCGGGCAGGTGGTAGAGCAGTTCCTTGATCTGGCGTTCGACGACCGGGGCCTTCTCCTCGATCACCAGCATGTCGGTGAGGCCCTGGGCGAACTCCGCCATCCGCGTGGCTTCGAGCGGGAACACCAGGCCCACCTTGTAGACCCGCACGCCGGCGGCCGACAGCGCATTGGGGTCCAGCTCCAGCCGGCGCAGCACTTCCATGAAGTCGTAGTGCGCCTTGCCGACGGTGACGATGCCCAGCGTGGCGGCGGGGCTGGTGACGATGTGCTTGTCGATCGAGTTCAGCTTGCTGAAGGCGCGCACCGCGTCCAGCTTGTGGGCGAGGCGTGACTCCAGCTCCAGCGAGGGCAGGTCGACCTGGCGGATGTGCAGGTCGGTCGGCGGCTGGTGATCGACCGGCAGCTCGAAGTCCAGCGGCACCGCGTCCAGGTCCACCGTCATGCCGGACTCGACCACTTCCGAGATCGCCTTGAAGCCCACCCAGGCGCCCGAGAAGCGGGAGAGCGCCCAGCCGTAGAGGCCGAACTCCAGGTACTCGGCCACGTTGCCCGGGTGCACGACCGGCATGCTCCAGGCCTGCAGCGCGAGGTCGCTCTGGTGCGGCGTGGAGGAGGAGACGCAGCCGTGGTCGTCCCCGCAGACGACCAGCACGCCGCCGGTCTTGCTGGTGCCGTACACATTGCCGTGCTTCAGCGCGTCGCCGGAGCGGTCAACACCTGGCCCCTTGCCGTACCACATCGCGAACACGCCATCGGCCGTGCGCTTCGGGTCCAGCGCCACGCGCTGCACGCCCAGGCAGGCGGTGGCGGCGAGGTCCTCGTTGATCGCGGGCAGGAAGTCGATGCGGGCGGCGTCGAGGAACTTCTTCGCCTTCCACAGCTGCTGGTCCACCATGCCCAGCGGCGAGCCGCGGTAGCCGGAGACGAAGCCGGCGGTGTTCAGCCCGGCCCGCTCGTCGAACTTCTTCTGCGCGAGCAGCAGGCGCACCAGGGCCTGGGTGCCGGTGAGGAAGACGGCGCCGCTGTCGGCGGCGAGGTTGTCGGCGAGCTTGTAGTCACGCAACTGCATGCGCGTCTCCTGGAGGACTGGGAAAGCAGTGATTTTTCGTCAGCGACCGAAGAGTTTGTTTGCTCAACGCGATGCTGCACTGGGCTCCATGAGAAAATTTATCTCAAGGATGCCAATCATGGAAAACGATCGTTTCGACCGCGCCACCCGCCAGATCCTCGAGGCCCTGCAGGCCGACAGCCGCCAGAGCACGCAGCAGCTGGCCGAGCGCGTGGGTCTCTCGGCCACCCCCGTGTGGCGCCGCGTCAAGGAGCTGGAGGACAGCGGCGTGGTCCGTCGATACGTGGCGTTAGCGGATCGCGAGAAGCTGGGCCTGAACATCTGCGTGCTGGCCAACGTCAGCCTGGTGCGGCACGGCGAGAACGCGGTGGACGAGTTCGAGCGCCTGGTGGCCGGCTGCGAGGACATCATCGAATGCCACGCGACGACCGGCGAGGCCGACTACGTGCTGAAGATCGTCGTCGCCGACATGAAGGCCTACGACCAGCTGCTGCAGCAGCAGATCTTCAAGCTGCCGGGCATCGCCAGCGTGCGCAGCAATGTGGTTCTGCGCGAGGTCAAGTACGAGACGGCGCTGCCGGTGCGCTGAACATCTTCATGCGCTGAAGGATCCAGGCCAGCAGTTCCTCGCCCGCCGCGCCCAGCGGCCTTCCCGCCTTGGTGATCAGCCGCGCCTGCGTCGTGTGGAAGACGGGATGGTCGATGGGCACCGTGACCAGCTCGCCGGCATCCAGCTCGCGCCGCGCGGCGAACTCGCCGATCAGCGAGGCGAAGCGGCCCGTGGCGACGAGGCGCTTCAAGGCGTTCACCGAGTTGGTCGTCAGCACCGGCCGGATGTCCAGGTTGTCGGTGAAGGCCAGCATCTCCACCGCCTTGCCGGTGCCGAAGGACGAGGGCATCAGCGCGAGCGGATGCTCGGCCAGTTCGCGCACGCTGATCGAGCTGCTGCCGGCCAGCGGATGGTCCGGGCGGACCAGCAGCACGATCGGCTGCGGCGAACTGGCGCGCCAGGCGATCTGCTCGTGCGGCGGCGGGTTGTAGGCCAGGCCGATATGGGCGCGGCCCTCGGCGACTTCGGCCAGCAGGCCCTCGATTGAGAACATGTCGATCGCGATCTCGATCTTCGGGTAGCGGGTGCAGAAGTCCTTCAGGACCTGCTCCACCAGCACGTCCACGTAGCCCTCGCTGATCGCCAGCTTCACCTGGCCCAGCTGCAGGCCCTTGATCGCCTGCAGCCGCTCCTCCAGCTGCTCCTGGTGTGAGCGGTAGCCGCGCCAGAACTCCAGCAGGTGGTGCGCCGCCTCGGTGGGCCGCACGCCGCGCGCCTCGCGCTCGAACAGCCGGGAGTCCAGCTCCTCCTCCAGCAGCCGGATCTGCCGCGTGATCACCGAGGGCGCGGTGTTCAGCGCGTCGGCCGCGCCGCGGATCGTGCCCTGCTCGAAGACTTCCCGGAAGTAGCGCAGGCGCTGCTGGTTGATCTCTCTCATGACGACGCTCAACTAACCCGTTACGTTGCCGGCATGGCAACGAAGTGTGATCTTAGTTGCTCTTGTTCGATTTGGGCGCCGCCGCGACCATCTCGACATCGACAACACGTTCCCAGGAGAGAAGACCATGACACAGACCCGCCGCAGCTTCCTCGGTGCCAGCGCCCTTGGCCTGGGTGCGATGGCCGCGCTGTCGCTGACCCGCCCGGCGCTGGCCGCGGCGGCGACGAGTTCCTTCGGCCCGCTGAAGCAGATCGACGCCGGCCTGCTGAACATCGGCTACGCCGAACTCGGCCCGGCCAACGGCCCGGTGGCGGTGCTGCTGCACGGCTGGCCCTACGACATCCATGCCTTCGTCGAAGTGGCCCCGCTGCTCGCCGCGGCCGGCTACCGCGTGATCGTGCCGCACCTGCGCGGCCACGGCACGACCCGCTTCCTCTCCGCCGACACCTTCCGCAACGGCCAGCAGGCCGCGGTGGCGCTGGACATCGTCGCGCTGCTGGACACGCTCCGCATCGACAAGGCGGTCTTCGCCGCGTTCGACTGGGGCGCCCGCACGGCCGACATCATCGCGGCGCTGTTCCCCGAGCGCGTCGTGGGTCTGGTGTCCGTCAGCGGCTACCTGATCGGCAACCGCGAGGCGATCAAGGCCACGCCGCTGCCGCCGGCGGCCGAGTACGCCTGGTGGTACCAGTTCTACTTCGCCACCGAGCATGGCCGCGCCGGCTACGAGAAGAACCGCAAGGACTTCGCCCGCCTGATCTGGCAGACCGCCTCGCCCAAGTGGGCCTTCGACGAAGCCACCTTCCAGCGCAGCGCCGCCTCGCTGGACAACCCGGACCATGTGGACATCGTCATCCACAACTACCGCTGGCGCCAGGCCCTGGTGGACGGCGAGCGCCGCTACGACGCGCTGGAGCAGCGCCTGGCCACCGGCCCGCGCATCGGCGTGCCGACGATCGTGATGGAAGGCGATGCCAACGGCGCGCCCCATGCGGTCGGCGATGCGGCCTTCCGCGGCAAGTTCACCGGCAAGTACGACTACCGGCTGCTCACCGGCGGCATCGGCCACAACCTGCCCCAGGAAGCGCCGCGCGAGTTCGCGCAGGCCGTGATCGACGTCACCCGTCTCTGACTGTTTTCTTCCCACCCTCAACAGGAGCTTTTCCATCATGTCCCGTATCGACACCGTTCTCTACACCGGCCGCACCGAGACCCACGGCGGCCGCGACGGCAGCGCCCGCAGCGACGACGGCCGCCTCGACCTCAAGCTGAGCCCGCCCGGCAGCCGCGGCGAGGGCACCAACCCCGAGCAGCTGTTCGCGGCCGGCTGGTCGGCCTGCTTCATCGGCGCGATGGGCCATGCCGCCCGCGCCCGTGGCCTCGCGCTGCCGAAGGATGTGTCCGTGGCCGCCGAGGTGGACCTGGGCACCGGCGAGGGCGGCTACTTCCTGCAGGCCCGGCTGAACGTGCGCCTGCCCGGCCTCGAAGCGGCGCAGGCCCGCGAGCTGGTCGATGCGGCCCACGCCACCTGCCCGTACTCGAAGGCGACGCGCGGCAATATCGACGTGACGCTCAACATCGCTGACTGACGCCCGGACCGCCCCATGCTGCCCCGCTCACTTGCCGCACCTTTCGGCGCACTCGCCGTCGCGCTCCTCGCCGCCGTCAGCCTCGCCGGCCCGGCCGCGTCCTCCGAGCCCCTGCCCGCGCTGGACGGCGCCACCGGCTGGATCAACTCGCCCCCGCTGACGGCCCAGGCCCTGCGCGGCAAGGTCGTGCTGGTGGATTTCTGGACCTACTCCTGCATCAACTGCCTGCGCACGCTGCCCTATGTGCGGGCCTGGGCGCAGAAGTACGGCCCCAACGGCCTGGTGGTGATCGGGGCGCACACGCCGGAGTTCAGCTTCGAGCGCTCGACCGCCAATGTGCAGCGCGCCGTGCGCGACCTGCACATCGACTATCCAGTCGCGGTGGACAGCGAGTACGCGCTGTGGAAGGCCTTCGGCACGCGGGCCTGGCCGAGCTTCTTCTTCGTCGATGCGAACGGCCGCATCCGCGGGCAGCAACTCGGCGAAGGCCGCTACGACCAGGCCGAGAGGATGATCCAGCAGCTCCTGCGCGAGGCGGGGCGCCAGCAGGTCCCGTCGGACCTGGTGGCGCCGCAGGGCGAGGGCACGCAGGCCGCGGCCGCGCCGCGCCAGCCGTCCTCCGACGAGACCTATCTGGGCACCGCCCGCGCCGAAGGCTATGTGGCGGGCGCGGACGCGCGCAGCCTGGCGCTCAACCAGTGGACGCTGGCCGGCAACTGGCATGCCCAGGCCGAGCAGGTTGAGCTGGACAGCCCGACGGGGCGCATCGCCTACCGCTTCCGCGCGCGCGACCTGCACCTGGTGCTGGGCCCGGCGCGCGGCGGCAAGCCGGTGCGCTTTCGCGTGCGCATCGACGGCATGCCGCCCGGCGCCGACCACGGCAGCGACACTGATGCCGAGGGCTTCGGGACGGTCGACGCGCACCGGCTCTACCAGCTGGTCCGCCAGTCGCGCGACGAGACCCGCCCGCGCCTGTTCGAGATCGAGTTCCTCGACCCCGGCGTGCGCGCCCATGCCTTCACCTTCGGCTGATCCGCTCGAGTAACGAGTTACGTCGACTCCTGACCCCCGTTCGTTAACCCGCTTGATTCCCGCGTTAGGGACAGGTTATAACGGGGACAGTTCGGCATGGCGCCTTCGCCCGGCGAGCGACTCGGAAGGATCTCGAGCCCACCCGCCCCGCTGTAGCAACACCTGGCCCTCAGCAAACAGTTTTCTTGTCAACTCCTCAGCGAGGTGGTCATGGAACTTGAGGTGCAGTCCCATCGATGGGTCAGCCGCAAGCCCGATTGGGCAGCGGCAGTGGTATCGGGTCTGGTGGCCGGAGCGGTCGCCATGGTCATCGACCTGCTCTGGACGACGCTGATGCTGCGCGTCAACCCCTGGCACACCTCGCACCTGGTCGCGGCCATGGTGCTGGGCCCGGGTGCGTTGGCCGGCAACACCAACGCCTTCGACATCGGCATCGTCGCCGTCGCGCTGCTCACCCACTACGGCCTCGGCATCCTGTTCGGCTGCATCGTGGCCTACGTGGTCACGGGCTTCCACTACGAGGGGAGCCTGCCGGTGCTGGAGGTGGTCGGCGGCGTGCTGGGCATGCTGCTGTACTTCTTCAACTTCTACATCATGACCCAGGTCTTCCCCTGGGTGGCCGAGCTCCGAAGCGGGGCTTACTTCTGCGAGCACTTCGTGTTCGGCATGACGGCCGCGATGGTCTATTGGAAGTTCGCGCGCCCGCGCAACGACTGACCAGAAGAAGAAACGAACGGGCGGACTCGCTGGCGCGAGTCCCGCCCGCGCCTTGAGGAGACAACAAGCATGCTCATTGCCATTGCGCTGATCGTGATGGTCTTTGCCTCGCTGGTATTCCACTTCCTGAGCCCCTGGCAGCCGCTGGCGCTGGCCTCGAACTGGCGCGAGATCGACCGGACGTTGCAGATCACCTTCGAGGTCACGGGGATCTTCTTCGTCGTCCTGAATCTCTTCCTGATCTACGTGCTGATCCGCTGGCGCCGCCGGCCCGGCAAGGACAGCGCGCACGAGCCGGTGGCCTACCAGCCGACCGACCACAAGCTGGAGCGCTGGCTGACGCTGGTCACCGCGGTGGGCATCGGCGCACTGCTGGCGCCGGGGCTGGAGACCTATGCGGCCTACGTCAAGCCGCCGGCCGACGCGATGGACGTGGAGGTGGTCGGCACCCAGTGGCAATGGCGCTTCCGCCTGCCCGGCGCCGACGGCAAGCTGGGCCACAGCGACGCCCGCTTCGTCACGCCGGCCAACCCGCTGGGCGTGGACCCGGACGACCCGGCCGGCCAGGACGACGTGATCATCGACGGCAACGAGATCCACCTGCCCAACTACCGCCCGGTCAAGATGGCGCTGCGCTCGCTGGACGTGCTGCACGACTTCTACGTGCCACCGATGCGGGCGCGGCTGAACATGGTGCCGGGCCTGGTGACGACCTACTGGTTCATGCCGACCAAGGAAGGCCGCTACGAGGCGATGTGCGCCCAGCTCTGCGGCGTGGGCCACGCGAACATGCGCGGCGTCATGGTCATCGAGGACGATGCCAAGTTCGCCGCCTGGCTCGGCAGCAAGCCGACGCTGCAGGCCTCGCTGCATCCGGCCGCGGCGCCCAGCGGCGATCTCGTCGCCAACGGCCAGTCGCTCGCCAAGGCCAAGGGCTGCACCGCCTGCCACACGGTGGACGGCAGCCCCGGCGTGGGCCCGACCTGGAAGGGCCTGTACGGCTCCACCCAGCAGTTCGCGGACGGATCGTCGGCCAAGGTGGATGACGCCTTCGTGGCGCAGGAGATCCACGAGCCGGCCTCGCGCATCGTCAAGGGCTTCCCGCCGGTGATGCCCAAGACCGAGATCAGCGATGACGAATTGAAGGCCCTGACCGCCTACATCAAAGCCCAAGGTAACTAGTTATGACGACTGACGTTCATCACGACCACGACGATCATGACGACGAGGACCACGACCACCCCGGTCCCACCAGCTTCATCGGCAAGTACGTCTGGAGCCAGGACCACAAGGTGATCGCGATCCAGTACGGCGGCACCGCCGTGCTGGTGGGGCTGGTCGGGCTGCTGCTGTCCAACCTGATGCGGCTGCAGCTGGGCTTCCCCGGCCACTTCGAGTGGATCAACCCGGACCGCTACTACCAGTTCGTCACCATGCACGGGATGATCATGGTGATCTACCTGCTGACGGCGCTGTTCCTCGGCGGCTTCGGCAACTACCTGATCCCGCTGATGGTCGGCGCGCGGGACATGGTGTTCCCGTATCTCAACATGCTGAGCTTCTGGGTCTACCTGGTCAGCGTGATCGTGCTGATGGCCAGCTTCTTCGTGCCCGGCGGGCCGACCGGCGCGGGCTGGACGCTGTACCCGCCACAGGCCATCCTGCCCGGCACGCCGGGGCATGACTGGGGCATCATCCTGATGCTGGTGTCGCTGGCGATCTTCATCGTCGCGGCGACGATGGGCGGCCTCAACTACGTGACCACGGTGCTGCAGGCGCGCACGCGCGGCATGACGCTGATGCGCATGCCGCTGACCGTGTGGGGCATCTTCACCGCCACCATCCTCGCGCTGCTGGCCTTTCCGGCGCTGTTCGTGTCGGCGGTGATGATGCTGCTGGACAAGAGCATCGGCACCAGCTTCTTCATGCCGGCGCTGGTCTCGCTGGGCCAGGTGACCGAGCACAAGGGCGGCTCGCCGCTGCTGTTCCAGCACCTGTTCTGGTTCTTCGGCCACCCGGAGGTCTACATCGTCGCGCTGCCGGCCTTCGGCATCGTGTCCGACCTGATCAGCGTGCATGCGCGCAAGTGCATCTTCGGCTACCGCAACATGGTGTGGGCGATCCTGGCGATCGGCGTGCTGAGCTTCGTCGTCTGGGCGCACCACATGTTCGTCAGCGGCATGAACCCGTACTTCGGCTTCTTCTTCGCCACCAGCACGCTGATCATCGCGGTGCCCACCGCGATCAAGGTCTACAACTGGCTGCTGACGCTGTGGCGCGGCGACATCCACCTCAACGTGCCGATGCTGTTCGCCCTGGCCTTCGTCACCACCTTCATCTGCGGCGGCCTGACCGGGCTGTTCCTCGGCAATGTGTCGGTGGACATCCCGCTGTCGGGCACCTACTTCGTCGTCGCCCACTTCCACATGGTCATGGGCGTGGCGCCGCTGCTGGTCGTCTTCGGCGCCATCTACCACTGGTACCCGAAGATCACCGGGAAGATGCTCAACGACGCGATGGGGCACTTCCACTTCTGGGTGACCTTCCTCGGCACCTACCTGATCTATTTCCCGATGCACTACCTGGGCCTGCTGGGCATGCCCCGGCGCTACTACAACTTCGACGGCTACAAGTCCTTCCCGCAGTCGGCCTGGGAGCTCAACGAGTTCATCAGCATCGTGGCGCTGATCCTCGGCGTGGTGCAGCTGGTGTTCGTGTTCAACCTGCTGTGGAGCCTCAAGTACGGCCGCAAGGCTTCGCCGAATCCGTGGCGCGCCGCCTCGCTGGAATGGGCCACGCCGGACACGCCGCCGGTGCACGGCAACTGGGGGCCGAAGCTGCCGGTGGTGCACCGCTGGGCCTATGCCTACAGCGTGCCGGGCGCGAAGGAAGATTTCATTTTGCAGACGGCGCCGCCGGGCGAAGGGGGCGTGGAGCATGAGATGCCCGAGCACGGCCCGCATCCGCAGCATGGAGGGGCGCCGGCATGAGCAGCGGTTCGGTCAGCTTGAATGCAACGTTAGCGCCCCGCCAGTCGGGCAGCCGCGCCGAGGCGGCGAGCACGATGCTGTGGGTCTTCATGGCCGTGGTCTGCAGCCTGTTCGGCCTGTTCTTCGTCGCCTACGTGATGCGCCTGTCCGATGCCGAGGGCTATCCGCTGGCGCTGCCCTGGCAGTTCTGGCTCAGCACCTCGCTGCTGGTGGCGGGCAGCGTGGCGCTGCAGCGCAGCGCGGCGGTCGTGCGCGGTGGCGGTGATGGTCGCCTGCTGTGGCGGCTCGGCGCCGCCAGCGCCATCTTCTTCGTCATCGTGCAGGCCTGGGCCTGGGCCGCGCTGG